>JAUNNK010000037.1 GCA_030537335.1 Clostridia bacterium
CACTGGGTGGGCGGCATGGGCGTGCTGGTGTTCGTGATGGCGCTGGTGCCCAGCGTCACCGACCGCTCCATTCACATCATGCGCGCGGAGATGCCCGGCCCGGTGGTGGGCAAGCTCATGCCCCGCGCAAGGGACACCGCCAGCATCCTGTACAAGATCTACGTGGGCATGACCCTTGCGCAGATTGTACTTATGTGGGCCGGCGGCATGCCGCTGTACGAGAGCATCGTGCACGCCTTCGGCACGGCGGGCACCGGCGGCTTCGGCGTGAAGGCCGACAGCATCGCCGGCTACAGCCCGTATCTGCAGTGGGTCATCACGGTGTTCATGCTGCTCTTCGGCGTCAACTTCAACCTCTACTACCTGCTTCTGATCCGCCGCTTCCGCGCCGCGGCCCAGAGCAGCGAGTGCTGGTACTATCTGGGCATCGTGGGCGTGAGCATCGCGCTGATTACAGTCAACATCCTGCCCATGTACGAAAACTTCCGGGAGGCGCTGCGGCTGTCGGCCTTCCAGGTGGCCTCCATCGTCACCACCACCGGCTACGCCACGGCGGATTTCAACCTCTGGCCCCAGTTCTCCAAGGCAATTCTGCTGCTGCTGATGATCATGGGCGCCTGCGCAGGCTCCACCGGCGGCGGCCTGAAGGTCTCTCGCGCGGTGATGCTGTTCAAGATGGTGGGCAGGGAGATCCGCCACCTGCTGCACCCGCGCTCGGTCAACAGCGTGCGCTTCGAGGGCAAGCAGGTGGACGGCGCGACGCTCAAGGGCGTGAGCAGCTACTTCGCCATCTACATCATCTGCATCCTGGCGATCTGCCTGATCCTGAGCCTGGAGCCCTTCGATCTGGAGACCAACCTCAGCGCCACGCTGGCCTGCTTCAACAACATCGGCCCCGGCCTCGCAGCGGTGGGCCCGGCCTCCAACTACGCGGCCTATTCGCCGCTGTCCAAGCTGGTGCTGTCATTGGCCATGCTTCTGGGCCGACTGGAGATCTATCCCCTGCTGCTGACCCTGATCCCCACCACCTGGATCAAGAAGTAAGTTTTACTCCGTTTAACCTCCGCGCGGGTTTGAAATCCGCCGCAGCGGGTTATCAATAAAATCAAAGCGAACGACATCCGGTTCCGCAAAGAAAGGAAGATACCATGTACTGCGTAAGAAAAGTCAGCGACCGCATCACCTGGATCGGCGGTGAGGATCGCCGCCTGGCCCTGTTTGAGAACGTCTATCCCATTCCCACCGGCGTATCCTACAACAGCTACTTCATCGACGATGAAAAGACGCTGGTGATGGACACCGTGGATCGCTCCGTCGGCGGCCAGTTCTTCGAGAACCTGGAATACATGCTGGGCGAGCGCAAGCTGGACTACCTCGTGGTCAACCACATGGAGCCCGACCATGCCGCCACCGTGGGTG
Organism: Clostridia bacterium; assembly: GCA_030537335.1. Taxonomy (GTDB): domain Bacteria; phylum Bacillota; class Clostridia; order Christensenellales; family Aristaeellaceae; genus SFTH01. The sequence goes on from JAUNNK010000037.1 coordinate 1,420, forward strand.
AGCTGGTGCGCCGCTACCCCGAAACCACCATCGTCTGCAACAGCAAGATCGAGGTCATGCTGCGCCAGTATTTCAACTTCGAGACCGAAGGCCGCGTGCAGATCGTGAAGGAGGGCGACGTGCTCTCCACGGGCGCGATGCAGTTCACCTTCGTCATGGCCCCCATGGTGCACTGGCCGGAGGTCATGGTGACTTATGAGATCACCACCAAGACCCTCTTCTCCGCCGATGCCTTCGGCACCTTCGGCGCGCTCAACGGCCGGATCTTTGCCGATCAGGTGGACTTCGAGCGCGACTACATGGATGAGGCCCGCCGCTACTACACCAACATCGTGGGCAAGTACGGCACCCAGGTCAAGGCCATCCTGAAGAAGGCCTCCACCATCGAGATCGAGATGATCTGCCCCCTGCACGGCTTCGTGTGGCGCAGGAACCTGGGCGACTTCATCGAGAAGTACCAGCTCTGGGCCCACTATGAGCCCGAGGAGCAGGGCGTGCTGCTGGCCTACGCCTCCGTCTACGGCGGCACCGAGAACGCCGCCAACATCCTGGCCACCCAGCTCATCGAGCGCGGCGTGAAGGTGCAGATGTACGACGTGTCCGTGACCCATCCCTCCTACATCCTCTCCGACGCCTTCCGCTACAGCCACCTGGTGCTGGCCTCCACCACCTACAACGCCGGCATCTTCGTCAACATGGAGAACCTGGTGCACGACATCGCCAACCACAACCTGCAGAACCGCACGGTGGCGCTGATCGAGAACGGCAGCTGGGCGCCCACCAGCGCAGGCCTGATGCGCAAGGTGCTCTCCGGCCTGAAGGGCACCGAGTTCATCGAGAACACCGTGACCCTGCGCAGCTCCCTGAAGGAGAACCAGATCGCCGATCTGGCTGCGCTGGCGGACGAGATCGTGGCCACCATGCCCAAGGACGCGGCCCCGGCTCCCGCAGCCGCACCCGCTGCCCCGGTCAATGCATCCCTGGTGGATCCCTCCGCGATGTTCAAGCTCAGCTACGGCCTGTTTGTGCTGACCGCGCTGGACGGCGACAAGCACAACGGCTGCATCATCAACACCGCGGCCCAGCTCACCGACAACCCCAAGCGCATCACCATCGCCGTGAACAAGGCCAACTACACCCACGACATGATCCTCAAGACCGGTGTGTTCAACGTCTCCGTGCTGTCCACCTCCGCGCCCTTCGCGCTGTTCAAGCACTTCGGCTTCCAGAGCGGCCGCGATACGGAGAAGTTCGACGGCAAGTACGAGATCCGCGTCAGCGACAACGGCCTGATCTATCTCAACCAGTACGCCAACGCCTTCATCTCCGGCAAGGTTGTGGACGCGCTGGACTACGGCACCCACACCCTGTTCGTGGCCGACGTGACCGAAGCCAAGGTGCTCTCCAAGGAGCCCAGCGTGACCTACGCCTACTACTTCGATCACATCAAGCCCAAGCCGCAGCCGAAGGATGAGAACAAGCCCGGCTGGATCTGCAAGATCTGCGGCTACGTCTATGAGGGCGAAGAGCTGCCCGCCGACTTCATCTGCCCGCTGTGCAAGCACGGCGCGGAGGACTTCGAGCGCACCTAAAACGACATATCCTGCTTTCAGGGGGTTGGAAACCATATTCCAGCCTCCTGTTTTGTTTCTTCACCTCCAGTTATTGTTGAATTTATAAACGTGGAATAGAATGTGCTGCAAGGGATGAAAGGAAAGGGGAAAACGCGCGTGAATACCGTCAAATCGCCGAAAAAACCGCTGATATTCTACTATTTTGTCTTCATGCTGGCGCTGTTCCTGATTAACGTGCTGCTGATGCCCAACCTCAGCGAAATGAAGATTCAGGAGGTGGACTACGGAACCTTCATCACCATGACCGAGGACAAGCAGATCGATCAGGTGGAGATCCAGACCAACCGCATCCTGTTCACCGACAAGGAGGGCAATGTCTACAAGACCGGCCTGATGGACGATCCCAACCGCACCGAGCGGCTGTACGCCTCCGGCGCACAGTTCTCCAGCGAGATCATCGAGGAGATGTCGCCGCTGCTGAGCTTCTTCCTGAGCTGGGTCGCCCCGATGCTCATCATCATTCTGCTGGGCCAGCTGTTGACCCGCAAGCTGATGAAGTCCGCCGGCGGCGCAAACTCCATGATGTTCAACATGGGCAAGAGCAACGCCAAGGTCTACGTGCAGTCCACCGACGGCATTAAGTTTACCGACGTGGCCGGCGAGGACGAGGCCAAGGAGAACCTGACCGAGATCGTGGACTACCTGCACAACCCCGAGAAGTACAAGGAGATCGGCGCGCAGATGCCCAAGGGCCTGCTGCTGGTCGGCCCTCCCGGCACCGGCAAAACCATGCTGGCCAAGGCCGTCGCGGGCGAGGCCAACGTGCCCTTCTTCTCCATGTCCGGCTCCGAATTCGTGGAGATGTTCGTGGGCATGGGCGCGAGCAAGGTGCGCGACCTGTTCAAGCAGGCCAAGGAGAAGGCGCCCTGCATCGTGTTCATCGATGAGATCGACGCCATCGGCAAGAAGCGCGACGGCCAGATGGGCGGCAACGACGAGCGCGAACAGACGCTCAACCAGCTGCTGACCGAGATGGACGGCTTCGAGGGCAACAACGGCGTGATCATCCTGGCGGCGACGAACCGTCCGGAATCCCTCGACCCGGCGCTGACCCGTCCTGGCCGCTTCGACCGCCGGGTTCCCGTGGAGCTGCCCGACCTGAAGGGCCGCGAGGAGATCCTGAAGGTGCACGCGAAGAAAATCAAGCTCGAAGGCCCGGTGGACTTCAACCGCGTGGCGCGCATGGCCAGCGGCGCATCCGGCGCAGAGCTTGCCAACATCGTAAACGAGGCGGCGTTGCGGGCGGTGCGCGACGGCCGCAAGGGCGCGACCCAGGCCGACCTGGAGGAGAGCATCGAGGTGGTCATCGCGGGCTACCAGAAGAAGAACGCCATCCTCACCGCCGAGGAGAAGCGCATCGTGTCCGCCCACGAGATCGGCCACGCGCTGGTGGCGGCGAAGCAGACCAACTCCGCCCCGGTGCAGAAGATCACCATCATTCCCCGCACCAGCGGCGCGCTGGGCTACACCATGCAGGTGGAGGAGGGCAACCACTACCTGATGAGCAAGACCGAGATCGAAAACAAGATCGCCACCTTCACCGGCGGACGCGCCGCCGAGGAAGTGATGTTCGGCTCCGTGACCACCGGCGCGTCCAACGACATCGAGCAGGCCACCAAGCTTGCGCGCGCGATGATCACCCGCTACGGCATGAGCGAGGACTTCGACATGGTGGCGCTGGAGACCGTGACCAACCAATACCTGGGCGGCGACGCGTCGCTGGCCTGCTCCGCCGAGACCCAGACCCAGATCGACAAGCAGGTGGTGGAGCTTGTCAAGAAGCAGCACAACAAGGCCATCAAGATTCTGATGGACAACCGGGAGAAGCTCAACGAGCTGACCGAGTTCCTCTACGACCGCGAGACCATCACCGGCGAGGAGTTCATGCAGATCCTCAACGGCTGATTTCACCTCCCCTTCGCCCGCAGGTGCAGAACACCTGCGGGCTTTTTCCATTCTGGCCGCATTTGGACTTGCGGGTTTTACAGAGATGGGCTAAGATGGGAATAGATAAAATCGTCCGCTCCCAATGGTGGGAGCTGCAATACGAAAGAGAGAGGCCCGTACCCATGCAAACCGGAACCCAGAACATGACCGTCGGCAGCGTGCGCCGCGCAATCGTCAGCTTTGCCATGCCCATCTTCCTGAGCCAACTGTTTCAGCAGCTGTACAACACGGCGGACTCGGTGATCGTGGGCAACCTGCTGGGCAAGCAGGCCCTGGCGGCGGTCAGCTCCTCCGCTTCGCTGTTGCAGCTGCTCACCTCGCTGATGATCGGCATTGCTCTGGGTGCGGGCGTGGTGATCTCCCGCTATTTCGGCGCGGAAGACTACGATACGCTCTCCCAGGCCATCCACACCACGGCGGCCTTCGGCGTGGTTGCGGGCGCTGTGCTGACGGTGGTGGGCGTGCTGCTCTCCCCCGCCCTGCTGCGCTGGATGGGCACGGCTCCGGACGTGATGGACAACTCCGTCATCTACTTCCGCAACTACTTCCTGGGCTCCATGGCGGTGATGCTCTACAACGTGTTCACCGGCATCATGAATGCCCTGGGCGACAGCCGCCGACCGCTGTACTACCTGATGCTCTCCTCCGCGCTGAACATTGCGCTGGACCTGCTGTTCATCGGCGCCTTCCACCTGGGCGTGGGCTCGGCGGCGGTGGCCACGGTGATCTCCCAGGCGGTGAGCGCGGCCCTGTGCTTTTTTCACCTGCGCAAGCCGGGCACGATCTACCAGCTCCAGCTGCGCAAGCTGCGCTTCTATCCCGGCCTGATGCCGGAGATCGTGCGCATGGGCCTGCCCACCGGCGTGCAGAATTCGGTGATTGCGCTGGCCAACGTGCTGGTGCAGAGCTACATCAATTCCTTTGGCTCCGACGCGATGGCGGCCTGCGGCACCTACGCCAAGCTCCAGGGCTTCGGCTTCCTGCCCATCACCAGCTTCGCGCTGGCGCTGACCACCTTCGTCAGCCAGAACCTGGGCGCGAAGCAGTACGAGCGCGCAAGGCAGGGCGCGCGCTTCGGCATCCTGTCCACGGTGATCATGGCGGAGATCATCGGCGTTTTGATGGTCATCTTCGCCATCCCGATGGCGAGGCTCTTCAACAGCGACCCGGAGGTCGTGCGCATCGCGGTGAGCCAGACCCGCATCGAGAACCTGTTCTTCTTCCTGCTGGCCTTCTCCCACGCCGTGGCGGGCGTGTGCCGGGGTGCGGGGCGGGCCACGGTGCCCATGCTGGTAATGCTCTCGTCTTGGTGCGTGCTGCGCATCATCTTCATCTCCATCGCCATGACCATCCTGCGCGACATCCGGGTGCTGTTCTGGTGCTACCCCCTCACCTGGGCCATCAGCTCGGCCATCTTCCTGGTCTACTACCTCAAATCCGACTGGGTGCACGGCTTTGAACGCCCCCGCGCGCACTTCGCTCTGCACCATTAAGGAGGCGCATCCATGGAAATCAACAAAAATACCGGCATGCAGTACCGCCCAGGTGCGGGCGGAGATCAGCTGTCCGTGCTGGGCTACGGCTGCATGCGCTTTACAAAGAAGGGCGGCGCCGTCGATCTGGACAAGGCCGGACGCGAACTGATGGCCGCCATCGACGGCGGCGTGAACTATCTGGACACCGCCTACATCTATTCCGGCAACGAGGTCGCCGTGGGCAAGATCCTCGAGAAGTACCACGCCCGCGACCGGGTGTATCTGGCCACAAAGCTGCCCCAGTACCTCATCAAGTCCCGCGCGGGCGTGGAGCGCACCTTCCGGGAGGAGCTGAGCCGCCTGCGCACGGATCACATCGATTATTACCTCATGCACATGATCACCGACGTGGCCTCCTGGCACAAGCTGGAAGCACTGGGCATCCGGGAGTGGATCGCGGAGAAGAAGCAGGCGGGCGAGATTCGCCACATCGGCTTCTCCTTCCACGGCAACACCGACATGTTTTTGCAGATCCTCGACGCCTACAACTGGGACTTCTGCCAGATCCAGTACAACTACATGGACGAGCACAGCCAGGCGGGTCGACGCGGCCTGGAGGCCGCGCAGGCAAAGGGCATTCCGGTGATCATCATGGAGCCGCTGCGGGGCGGACGGCTGGTGAACCTGCTGCCCAAGGCCGCGCAGGCGCGCATCGCGGAGCATCCCCATGGATGGACCGCCGCCCAGTGGGGCTTGAACTGGCTGTGGGATCAGAGCGGCGTGACCTGCGTGCTCTCCGGCATGAACAGCATGGAGATGGTTGAGGAGAACCTGCGCGCAGCCTGCGCATCCCGCGCGGACAGCTTTACCCAGGAGGACTTTGCCTTCATCGACGATCTGCGCCGCGAGATCAACGCCAGCGTGCGCGTGGGCTGCACCGGCTGCGGCTACTGCATGCCCTGCCCCCAGGGCGTGGACATCCCCGGCAGCTTCCGCTGCCTGAATGAGATCGCCATCGACGGCAAAAAGAAGGCCACCAAGGAGTACTGGCAGGTGACCGCCGTGCGCAAGGTGCCCGGCAGCGCCTCACGCTGCATCGGCTGCGGCAAGTGTGAGCGCCACTGTCCCCAGCAGATTCCCATCCGGGAGATGCTGAAGGTCGCGGCAAGGGAGCTGGAGACCCCCTTCTACAGGATCGGCCGCTGGGCCATGCAGGTCTGGAAACCCTGGTAAGCGGCGAGCCGCCGCTGGCAGTCAGGGCCTGCAGCCACATTGCTTCGCGGCTTTGGCGAACGAGTCCCTATCCCCATAGATCAGAGGGATAGGGACTCTGTGTTGCTTTCCGATTGAATTTGCAGTCGAATCCACGAAATTCGACCCGGCAGGAATGGGTCGAATTTCTTACATCCGGTTTTGGCAACACTGCTCGGATTCGCTTCGCACCCCGTAGGGCGGGATGCCCTCATCCCGCCGACAGCGAGCCACCGCTGGCAGGCAGGGCCTGCAGCCACATCGCTTCGCGGCTTCAGCGGACGAGTCCCTATCCCCATAGATCAGAGGGATAGGGACTCTGTGTTGCTTTCCGATTGAATTTGCAGTCGAATCCACGAAATTCGACCCGCAGGTGTTACAGGGAGTCTGTGCCCAACCACAATCAAAACGTCAAATTCCCCCGCACAGTCTCGTAAACCACGCCCACGAACTCCCGCATCAGGTAGTGCGGCAGGGAGAGCAGCGTCGTGGCCACGGGAACGCCGTGCACGTCCTCCCAGCCCTGATTGCGGGCCAGCGCCAGTGCCCGGAAGATGTGGAAGTTGTTGGTCACGATGCCCACGCTTGCGCCCTCGGGGATCAGCGACCGGCTGTTGCGCAAGTTCGCGGCGGTGTCGGTGGATTCCTCCTCCAGGATCAGCCGCGCGGGGTCGATTCCGGCGGCAAGCATGTTTTCGTACATGCACTGGGCCTCGCTGATCTCCTCGTCGCTGCCCTGACCGCCGGAGAGCACGGCGATGGTCTGCGGATTGTCCCGCAAGTACTCCACGCCCACCTGAATTCGGTTGCGCAGACTGCCGCTGGGCTCCCTTCCGTTCACCCGCGCACCCAGCACCACGATGTAATCAAGGCCCTGCTCAGCCTCCATCATGCCGCCGCAGAGGATCACGCCCTCCACGGTGAGAAAAAACGCCAGCGCCAGGCAGAACAGCACGCGCAATGCGCGCAGGAACTTGCGGCGGCGGGGGTACTTGCCGCTCTTCTCCACCCGCCGCCAGTAGAGGTAGCGCGCGATGCACAGACCTCCGCCGAGCAGCCACAGGTATTGCAGCGACTGCCCGAAGCGCACAAAGATTCCCAGCGCGAGGTAGTAGGCGATCATGGCGATTCCGATGAGCAAAATCAGGCGATTGACGATTCGTCCGGCACGACTCATGGAGCTTTTGTTTCCTTTCTCATGCAACAGTTTAGGGGAACCTGCCGCAAGGGCAGATTCCCCTCCTGTTATTTTGACGCATTTTGCACCGGGTCGGTTCCAATTCAATGGAAATTACTTCAGCGTCTCCACGGCGGCGCGCTCGGCGGGCAGCATGGCCACGTAGCGCTCCATGTACTTCGCGAAGCCCTCCACGTCCACCGGATCCGGCTCCAGCGTGACGCTCTTCATGCCCGCGAACACCTTGTCGGCAAGGTAGGCCTCCAGGGTCTCGCCCTCGGCCTTGTTCACCATGTAGGAAGCCAGCAGCGCGATGCCCCATGCGCCGCCCTCGCCTGCGGTCTCCATCACGGAAACCGGCGCGTTGAACACGGCGGCGGTCAGCTTCTGGCCAACGTCCTTGGTCTTGTACAGACCGCCGTGGCCCAGCATGCGGTCCACCTTCACACCCTCGGCGTCCAGGATGTTCTGGCCCAGCTTAATCGCGCCCAGTGCGGAGAACACGATGGCGCGGGCGAAGTTGCCCAGGGTGAAGTTCGCGTCGGGGGTGCGCGCCATCAGCGGACGGCCCTCCTCGAAGCCGGTGATGTGCTCGCCGGAGAAGTAGCCGTAGGTCATGATGCCGCCGCAGTCGGGATCGGCGGTCAGCGCGCCGTTCAGGATCGCGCCGTAGAGGGTGTTGCCGTCGATGTTCGCGCCGATGGCCTTGGCAAATTCATTGAAGATGCCTGCCCAGGCGTTCAGGTCGGAGGTGCAGTTGTTGCAGTGCACCATGGCCACCAGACTGCCGGAGGGCGTGGTCACCAGGTCGATCTCCGGGTGCACGTCCTTCAGCGGCTGCTCCAGGACGACCATGGAGAACACGGAGGTGCCTGCGGAGATGTTGCCGGTGCGCTGGGCAACGGAGTTGGTGGCGGTCATGCCGGTTCCGGCGTCGCCCTCGGGCGGGCACATGGGGATGCCGGCCTCCAGATCGCCCGCGGGATCCAGCAGCTTCGCGCCCTCGGCGGTCAGCACGCCTGCATCATCGCCCGCGCACAGCACCTGGGGCAGGATGTCGCGAAGCTTCCAGCCGAAGCCCCTGGGGGCAACCAGAGCATCGAACTTCTCGATCATCTCGGGGATGAAATCCTTGGTCGCGGGGTCGATGGGGAACATGCCGGAGGCGTCGCCCACGCCCAGCACCTTGCGTCCGGTGAGCATCCAGTGGATGTAGCCCGACAGGGTGGTGATGTAGGTCACGTCCTTCACGTGCTCCTCGCCGTTGAGGATCGCCTGGTACAGGTGGGAGATGCTCCAGCGCTGGGGAATGTTGTAGTGGAACAGCTCGGTCAGCTTCGCCGCCGCCTCGCCGGTGATGGTGTTGCGCCAGGTGCGGAAGGGCACCAGCAGCTTGTCGTCCTTGTCAAAGGCCATGTAGCCGTGCATCATCGCGCTGAAGCCGATGGCGGCAACCTTGGTAAGCGTCACGCCGCACTTCTCCTGCAAGTCCGCCTTCAGCTTGGCATAGCAATCCTGCATGCCCGCACGAACGGCCTCCAGGCTGTAAGTCCACACGCCGTCCAGCAGCTGGTTCTCCCAGCCGTGGGAGCCAGACGCCACGGGCACATGGTTTTCGTCGATCAGAACGGCCTTGATGTTGGTGGAACCGAACTCAATGCCGATGACTGCCTTTTCCAGATTCAGAGCCATAAAAATCATCCTCCCATTTGAAGCATGGTTTGCAAAGTTGCTGGCATAATTATAACATACAACGCCGCATTTGTCTTGCCCATGTTAAAGATTTTTTTCGATTTCCGCAATCTTTGTCCAGATTCGCTCCAGGAAGCCGCCCATCACGTAGAACAGGGTCTCGAAGCGCAGATAGGAGAGCGCGTTGTCGTCCCAGAGGAAGTGCACCGACGGCGGAAACTCTTCGTCGCCCTCCCAGAACTGGAACACGGCATAGAAGCCGGGGAAAACCTCAAAGGTACAGGCGGCGTCGCCCTGGGGAAAGGGCGCGAGGGCAAGCTCCTGCAGCGCCTCCCGCAGCGCCGGGATGTGGTCCTGCATGCGGTCGGCGTGGCGCTGGTGAAAGCCCGAAGCACTGGGATTGCTCTGCCCGGTATGCTTCAGCGCATTGACCGCGCGCCAGCGCCCGCTCATGCCGGGAAGCACGTTGTCCCGGCAGAGGTAATCGAAGATGCTCAGGGATGCGTTGAAACCGGCGGGCCGCTGCGCATCCAGGTTCTCCACCATGCCGGTGGCGCGCTCGATCCTGTGGCGCTGGCCCAGAAAGCGCAGGTACAGGTAGTTTTCGTCAGCTTCCAGACGGTAGCGCCGGATCATTTCCTGCTGATCCCAGTCGAGGAACAATCTCTGTCCCATTGCAAGCATCTGATCGTAGTTGCTCATGCGTTTTCCCCCTCCCGATATGCGAAAAAGCTGTCCGTGGAGCCTTCCACGGGCAGCTTTCAAGCGCAGACTCAGCCCAGCAGCGCGCGGTCGTTGACGAACTCGTCGCCGCTGGCCTTGGCAAACTGCTCCAGGAGCATCTCAACGGTGAGGTGCTTCTTCTGCTCGCCCTTGATGTCCAGGATCACGCGGCCCTCGTGCATCATAATCAGGCGGTTGCCGTAGCTGATGGCGTCCTTCATGTTGTGGGTGACCATCATGGTCATCAAATGGTTTTCCTCGACGATCTGCCGGGAGAGCTGGAGCACCTTTGCGGCGGTGCGGGGATCCAGTGCGGCGGTGTGTTCGTCCAGCAGCAGCAGCTTGGGCTTCTTCAGCGTGGCCATCAGCAGGGTCAGCGCCTGGCGCTGGCCGCCGGAGAGCAGGCCCACCTTGGCGGTCATGCGGTCCTCCAGGCCCAGGCCCAGCGTCTTGAGCTTCTCGCGGTAGCCCTCGCGCTCGGCCTTGGTAATGCCAATCCGCAGGGTGCGCTTCTGGCCGCGGCGCGCAGCCAGCGCAAGGTTCTCCTCGATCTGCATGGTGGCGGCGGTGCCGGTCATGGGATCCTGGAACACGCGGCCCAGCAGGTTCGCGCGGCGATGCTCGGACAGGTTGGTCACGTCCGTACCGTCGATGATGATCCTGCCCTCGTCCACCGGCCACACGCCGGCGATGGCGTTCAGGATGGTGGACTTGCCCGCACCGTTGCCGCCGATGACGGTCACGAAGTCGCCATCCTCCAGGTGGAGGTTCACGCCGTTGAGCGCGACCTTCTCATTGACGGTCTTGGCGTTGAAGGTCTTGCGGATGTCGATCAGGTCAAGCATGCTTGCGGCCTCCCTTCATGCGGATCTTGCCCTTCCAATAGGGGATCGCCAGGAACAGAGCGACGATCAGCGCGGAGAGGAGCTTGAGCAGGTTCGTGTTGAGGCCCAGCCACAGCACGATCTGGATGACGATGTAGTAGATCACCGCGCCCAGCGCCACGGCGAAGAGCTTCAGCGCGAAGTTGCGGAAGAGCTTTCCGAAGATCACGTCGCTGATGATGACCGCTGCCAGTCCGATGACGATGGCGCCGCGGCCCATGTTCACGTCCACGAAGCCCTGGTAGTGGGAGTACATGGCGGAGGCCAGCGCCACGATGCCGTTGGCGATCATCAGGCCCAGGATCTTGCAGAAGTTGGTGTTGATGCCCTGCGCGCGGGCCATGGCGGCGTTCGCGCCGGTGGCGCGCAGCGAGCAGCCAAGCTCGGTGCCGAAGAACCAGTACAGCACGCCGATCAGCACCACGATGACGATGGCGGTGATGAGGATCGGATTGCGGAAAGACAGCTCCTTGACGTAGCGGGAGCTGACGATCAGGTTGTACTTCGTCACGCTGACCGCCTGGTTGGCCTTGCCCTGCATGATGGTCAGGTTGATGGAGTACAGCGACAGCTGCGTCAGGATGCCGGCGAGGATGGGCGGAATGCCCATGGCCGTGTGGAACAGGCCCGTCGCCAGACCTGCAAGCATGCCCGCAATGATGGCGCAGAGCAGCGCGATCCAGACGTTCACACCCTGCATCATCAGCATGATGCACACCGCGCCGCCCGTGGCCATCGTGCCGTCCACGGTCAGGTCGGAATAGTCAAGAACTTTATAGGTAATGAAAAGACCGATCGCCATGATGCCCCAGATGAGTCCCTGCGCGATTGCGCCGGGCATGGCGTTGAGCAGTGTCGTGAAATTCAAGTTTCTTCCCCCAAGTCATATGATGCGAAAAGAACAGTGGGGGTAACCACTGTTCTTTTCGGGAACAGATCGAATCAGCCGATGGCGACGTAGTCCTCGGGAACGGTCACGCCCAGGATCTCGCACAGCTCCGCGTTGTACTCCTTGGTGAACTGGGGAGCGTACTGGATGGGCATGGTGGCGACGTCCGCGCCGTTGACCAGAACTTCGTAGGCCATTTCGCCGGTGGCGTAGCCCAGGTCATAGTAGCTGATGGACAGGGTGGCCACGCCGCAGCCGGCGCAGATGCCTTCCTCGCCGGCGACAACCGGGATGCCCGCGGGCTCAACCACGTTGCGGATGGCCTCGGTGCAGGAGGCGGCGGTGTTGTCGGTGGGAACGTAGAGCACGTCGCTGGCGGCGCAGGCGTTGGTGACAACGGAGGCGACGTCGTTGGAGTCGGTGAAGGAATACTCGGTGCAGTTGTAGCCCATCTCGGTCAGATAGCCCTTGATGACGGAGATCTGATAGACGGAGTTGGCCTCGGCGGAGCAGTAGATCAGGCCGACTTCCTTCGCATCCGGGAACAGCTCCTGCAGCATCGCGGCCTGGCCGTCCAGGGGAGCGAGGTCGGAGGTGCCGGAGATGTTGATGCCGGTGGTGCCGGTCCAGTCAGCGATGTCCAGCGCGGTGCCGTAGTCGGTGACGGAGGTACCCAGGATCGGGATGTCGGCGGTGCCGGCCTGTGCAGCCTGCAGCGCGGGGGTGGCGTTGGCCATGATCAGGTCCACTTCCTCAGCGATGAGGGAGTTGATGATGGTGATGCAGGTGGCGGAATCGCCGGAGGCGTTCTGCTCGTCGAAGGTGACGGAATCGCCCAGCTTCTCAGTCAGAGCATCGCGGAAGCCCTGGGTGGCGGCGTCCAGCGCGGGGTGCTGCACCAGCTGGCAGATGCCGACGGTGTAGGTCTCCTCTGCCATTGCCGGCAGAGCGAGCACGATCATCAGAGCAACCATGATGGCAAGAATCTTTTTCATTTTCAGTTCCTCCTAAATTTTTTTGTCTCCGAAGGAGAACGGATTCCCCGACGGAAACATTAACGCCCCCGGCATGCCTTCGCATGCAGAGGGCGTAAATCACGCGGTACCACCTCAGTTTGCCCGAACCTCGCGGTTCAAGCCTCAGGGACAGCCTTCACTGTCGGCTCCTGTAACGGGAAGCCCCCGGCAGCGCCTACGCAGCGGCCCTCGCCGCCTTCAGCGCCCGGCTTCCGGGATGAATTCCCCCGTCTCGCGGATGCCTCCCTTCCAGCGCGGTGGAGGCTCTCTGAAATCCGCGGCGTGACAGGCTACTTGTTCCCGGTCATCGCCTTTTCGTTTTCCCGAAATCGTTTCGGGGTAAACACTGTGATAATGAGAAAATTATAACCATATTCCCGCCGTCTGTCAAGTGGAATCGTTGTTAAAACCACGTGAATCTACATATTCCGTCATTTTTTCGGTCGTGCTCCGGGAATTGCAAAGCGGACGCGGACGTGCTATACTGGTAGCGTCTGCGCAAGGATATTTTCCGCGCAGAATGTGGGGATACAAACGAGCTGCGGAACTCCGCAGGAGAAGTGAGGTATGCAAATGAAATTTCACGCCGAGTGCGCGGCCTGCCTGGTGGAGGCAAACCTGCGCAAGGCCGCGCCGGTTCAGGATCAGGCCCTGCGGGCGGAGTACATGCGCAGAATCTGCGAGATCATCGCCGGGGCGGACATGGAGAACGAGGCTCCGCCGCTGGTGGACGCGCGCATCATCCGCCTGCGGCGGGATCTGCTGGGCATCGAGGACGACTTCACCGCGATCAAGCACAGCTTCAACCAGTTGCTGCTGGGGCTGTGCGACAAGCTGCGCGCGCGCATCGACGGCGCGGAGGATCCGCTGTATGCGGCGCTTCAGCTCTCCATGGCCGGAAACTACATCGACTTTGGCGTGCTCAAGGACGTGGATCCCGACGAGCTGCTGCGGCTGCTGGACGATGCGGCGGAGAAGCACGTGGATCCCGACGAGTACAAACAGCTCCGCGACGACCTGGCCCGGCCCGGCGGCGAGCTGGTGTTCATCCACGACAACTGCGGCGAGATCGTGCTGGACAGGCTGCTGATCGAGACGATCAAGCAGCTGTACCCCCAGCAGGAGATCGTATCGCTGGTGCGCGGCACGCCGGTGCTCAACGACGCGACCCTGGAGGACGCGGTGGAGGCGGGCCTGCCCGAGGTGGCCGAGCTGATGGAGAACGGCCTGGAGTACGTGGCCGGAACCGACCTGAAGTGCGTGCCCGAGGCGGTTCAGGAGCGCATCCAGAATGCAAAGCTGGTGATCGCCAAGGGTCAGGGCAACTTCGAGACCCTCGCCGGATGCGGCCTGAACGTATACTACCTGTTCCTGAGCAAGTGCGCGGGCTATACCCAGTGGTACGGCTTCGAGCGCTTCAGCGGCGTTCTGGCCAACGACCGGCGCATGCGCTTCGGAAAGTGAGGCAGCGTTAAGGGGGAGTCTCCCACATGGGAGGCTCCCCCTTTTGATGCGCCTGCGGCTCCTTTTCCTGCGGGCTGTGCTTTCACCCGCGCCTATCAGAGGATGAACAGCTCCAGCACGTACACCGTGGCGCAGCAGGCGATGGCAACCTTGAACAGGCTCGCGCCCCGCCAGGCCAGCGCCATGCCCACGATGAGCGCCGCAAGGCCCGACCACTGGCTTCCGGTCGCGTCCATGATGGACGGGAAGGTCATCACCGACAGCGTGACATAGGGCACATAATAGAGGAAGGAACGGATGTAGATGTTCCTGATCTCCCGGCGCACCAGCGTCAGCGGCAGCACGCGGATCAGATAGGTGACGATGGCCATCACCGCGATGTAGACGTAGATGTTATTCCGCATCCTTCTTCACCTCCCGAATGGGGAACAGCAGCGCGGCGGCTGCGGAGATGGCGACGGTCAGGATGATCGTCTTGACTCCGGAGGAGACGCCGTCAAATACCGGAATCCGGTTGAAGGCGAAGCTGAGCGCCATGGAGATGATCACCAGGCCCGCGATCACCTTCGAGGTCTTGGACGGCGGCACAAAGATGGCGATGAACATGCCGTACAGCCCCACCGACAGCGCGCTGACCAGGCTGGCGGGCAGGATGTTGCCCACGATCACGCCCAGGCAGGTACCGATGGCCCAGCCCGGACAGGCCAGGGAGATCGCGCCATAGGTATAGAAGGGATTGAGATACCCCGGCGCGGAGATGGACACGCCGAACACCTCGTCGGTGACGTACCAGCCGATGAGCATGCGATGCAATATGCCCGTCTTGGGCGAGAGCTTCTGGCTCAGCGAGAAGGACATCAGCAGGTAGCGGGCGTTGGCCACCAGCTCCATGATGGCCAACTCCAGATAGCTGGCCCCCGCGCCGATGAGCGTGAAGCCCACGAACTCGCCCGCGGAGGCATTGATGAGAAAGCTGGTGAGCGTGGCCTGAAAGGCCGTCAGCCCCGCGTTCTTCGCGGCGATGCCCAGCGTGAAGGCCACCGCCAGATAGCCCAGGCCGATGGGAACACCCGCCTTCAGTCCGCGCGCATACCATTGTCTGTTGGAAAGCTCCATAGGAATCCGCCCCTCCGAATTCACATATCAGGTTCTCTTGTTACGCAGCCTGCGGCGCGGGCCTTTCGCCCACGTGGCTGATGACGTTCTTATACAGCCGCCTGTACAGCGTGCAGCTGACGATCAGCGAGGCCACCTCCGCAATCGGGAAGGAGATCCACACCAGATTGTCGTTGCCCACCGCCATGCCGATCTTTGCCAGCACGAAGGCTGCGGGCAGCAGGATCACCAGCTGGCGGCAGATGGAGGTGATCATGGCGTATGTACCCTTGCCCAGCGCCTGGAACACGGCGTTGAAGGAGATGCTGATCGCCGCCAGGACGAAGTGGGTGCAGATGATCCGCAGCGCCGGAATGCCGATGCGCATCATGGTGGCCATCTCCTCGTCGGTGGCGTTCTGGATGAAGATCCTCAGCAGCGGCCCCGGGATCAGCAGGAAGATCAGCATGCCGATGGTCATCAGCCCCGCAGCGATGCCCACGGCGATCCTGACCGTCTGCATCATGCGCTCGCGCTTCTGCGCGCCGTAGTTGTAGGCGATGATGGGCACCACGCCGTTGTTCAGGCCGAAGATGGGCATGAAGATCAGGCTGTTGAGCTTGAAGTAGCTGCCGAACACGTTCTGGGCGTAGAGCGCGCCGGTGGTGAAGTTGAACAGGATGATGTTGTACAGGTAGGTCATCACCGAGCCAACCGCCACCATGATGATGCTGGGCACGCCGATGGCCGAGATGCCCCGGATGATTTCGCCCTCGGGACGGAAGCCCCGGAAGGACAGCTTCAGCTCGTGGTTCTTCTTCAGATTGAAGCCGATGGCGATGCAGCAGGCCACGATCTGGCCCAGCACCGTCGCCGCCGCCGCACCGGCCACGCCCATGTCCAGCACGAAGATGCAGATGGGGTCGAAGATGATGTTCACGATCGCGCCGACGCCCTGGGAGATCATCGTGTAGATGGTCTTGCCCGTGGAGGTCAGCAAACGTTCAAACATCACCTCGCCGAAGATGCCGAAGCTCAGGCCGCAGACGATCAGCAGGTACTGCTGGCCATACGCCACCACGGTCTCGTTGGTGGTCTGCATGGCGAAGAAGGTGCGCGCGCCGAAGATCGCGAACAGCAGAAAGATCACATAGCAGCACAGCGCCAGGAACACGCCGTTGCGCGCCACGCGGTTGGCCCGGTCGGGATCCTTCGCGCCCAGCGCACGGGACACCAACGCGTTCACGCCCACCGCCGTACCCGTGGCAAAGCCGATCATCAGGTTCTGCGCCGGGAAGGCCAGGTTCACCGCGTTGAACGCCTCCTGGCTGATCCGGCTGACAAACATGCTGTCCACGATGTTGTACAGCGCCTGCACCAGCATCGAAATGATGATGGGCAGCGACATCGTGACCACCAGCTTGCCCACGGGCATCACGCCCATCTTGTTTTCTGCGACGGTTTTTTCATTCATTGGTATAGTTTCTCCTGCGACAATATTTCTCTGGCAAATGATTGACAGGCTAACCTTTTTCATTCTAGTGATGCAATATTACTATTACAAGGGACGTTCTGTTAGGGGTTTGAAAAGGGAGGAATCCTGACGTGGCGGCAAGTTCGGGCCTCCTCCGGTATAGGATGTAGCATGGATCGGAGGGAGGTTGTCTGCATGGGAACGCTGGAGCTGTTGCTGCTCTCGCTGGGCGTGGCGATGGACGCATTCGCGGCCTCGGTGTGCAAGGGTCTGGCCGTGAAGCGCGTCACCATTGGGCGGATGATTACCTGCGGGCTGTGGTTCGGCGCGTTTCAGGCGCTGATGCCGCTGCTGGGCTACCTGCTGGGCGTGCGCTTTCAGGCGGCCATCGCCCGGATCGACCACTGGATCGCCTTCGTCCTGCTGGGCTGCATCGGAACGAACATGCTGCGCGAGGCGCTGGGCGGCGACGTGGCGGCGCTGGACGCGGACTTCGGCGCGAAAGCCATGCTGCCGCTGGCGGTGGCCACCAGCATCGACGCGCTGGCGCTGGGCGTGACCTTCGCCTTTCTGCGCGTGGCCATCGTCCCGGCGTGCCTGCTCATCGGAAGCGTGACCTTCCTCACCTCGGCGCTGGGCGCTGCCCTCGGCGGGATCTTCGGCGCGCGCTGGAAGAACCGCGCCGAGGCCGCCGGGGGTATAATCCTGATCCTGATCGGTCTGAAAATCCTGATCGAGCACCTGATTCGGGGGTGAAATGCTGCGTATTTTTCATTCTTCTGCTTTACTTTGCCGCACAAAATGGCTATAATAGGGAGCATGATACCGCGAAATGAGGGATGTAACATGAAACACTATCTGGTACGTGAGCTCTACACCAGCATGCCGCAGCAGGATGTTCCGGAGGTAAAGGTCAACGGCTGGGTGCGCACCATGCGCGAGTCCAAGGCTTTCGCCTTCGTCGAGCTGAACGACGGCACCTACTTCCGCAACCTTCAGATCATTCTGGAGGAGTCCAAGCTGTCCAACTATGCCGAGGCGACCCGTGCCATCGGTGTGGGCGCGGCCATCGAGGTGGTGGGCACGCTGGTGCTCACGCCGGACATGAAGCAGCCCTTTGAGCTGAAGGCCGATTCTGTTACCATCGTCGGCGAGAGCCCGTCGGACTATCCCCTGCAGAAGAAGCGCCACACGCTGGAGTATCTGCGCACGATTCAGCACCTGCGTCCCCGCGCGAACCTGTTCCAGTGCGCATTCCGCGTGCGCTCGGTGGCGGCGCAGGCCATCCACCGCTTCTTCCACGACATGGGCTACCTCTACGTGCACACCCCGCTGATCACCGGCAGCGACTGCGAAGGTGCGGGCGAGATGTTCCGCGTGACCACGCTGGACGCCGACGCGCAGCCCATGACCGACGAGGGCAAGGTGGACTTCTCCAAGGACTTCTTCGGAAAGCCGGTGTCGCTGACCGTGTCGGGCCAGCTCAACGCTGAGATCTTCGCCATGGCGTTCCGCAACGTGTACACCTTCGGTCCGACCTTCCGCGCCGAGGCCAGCTACACCCCCCGCCATGCCGCCGAGTTCTGGATGATCGAGCCGGAAATCGCCTTCGCCACGCTGAAGGAGGACATGGATCTGCAGGAGGACATGGTGAAGTACATCATCTCCGCCG
>JAUNNK010000038.1:0-6160 GCA_030537335.1 Clostridia bacterium
GCCGCCGTAGCTGTCGGCGATGATCTTTCTGCCGGTCACGCCGGTGTCGGCAAAGGAGCCGCCCTCAACGAAGGAGCCGGTGGGATTGATCAGCATTTTGAAGTCCCGGTTCAGACCATAGTGTGCAGCGGCAGAGATCATGGCGCAGCCAATGATCATGCGCAGCGCCTCCATCGGCACATCCTCACGATGCTGACAGCTGATGAGGAAGGTGTCGATTCTGTGCTTCTCATAATCGAAGGTCACCTGCGCCTTGGCATCCGGGCGAAGGTACGGGAAGTCGATCCGGCGCAAAATCTGCAGTGCGCGTGTAGCAACCATGAACGGCAACGGCATCATCTCCGGCGTTTCATCGGTGGCATAGCCATAAACGATGCCCTGATCACCTGCACCTCCTGAATCGACACCTCTTGCGATGTCGTAGCTCTGCTTGGAAATCAGGCCGGTCACACTGTACAGGTGGGTGTTGAGCAAACCGATGCGCTTCAATACGTCTTGCGCCAACGCTTCGAAATCAGGCTTGTGTCGGGAGGTGATCTCTCCGGCGACGATGATCTCGAAATCCTTGATCATACACTCCACAGCAACGCGGCTGTCTGGATCGTGCTTCAGGCAATCGGTGACAATCGCATCGGCGATCTGGTCACAAATCTTGTCAGGATGTCCGCAGGATACCTGTTCACAGGTACACAGCATAGTAAATCCCCCTTTCTATGTACGGGCGGGTGAAAGGAAGAAAGACCCGCCCGGCCACAAAAAAAGGAGCCAGCCCCGCGAAGGGCCGCTCCGTATTTCTTTGGCATGATATACTATACCACAGGATTTGGTTCGTGTCAGTTCCTACTTTGTTCCTACTTAGTTTCAGGTTAGTTTCACCTTACGCATGTTGGATGGCGACCGCTCCGATCTGTACCTGAAGGGCATGGGTGATCTTGCTCATGGCTTCCCGGCTGATGACCCGTCCGACGCGATTTCCCAGCATTGCTTTGTCCATCGACCGCACCTGTTCGCACAGCACCAGGCTGGGCTTGATCAAGCCAGTGGTCTCCCGCTGCCCGAGGATTACATGGGTCGGCTGGTTCCGTTTCTTTATCTGTGAGGTCAGGGGGACAATTGTCACCGTGGGCGAATGATAATTGGCTGTATCATTGCTGACAATAACCACCGGGCGGATGCCGCATTGACAGCAGCCGGTGACAGCTCCCAAATCCGTATAGTAAATATCTCCGCGCTTACACATAACAATCACCCCAGCAAGTAAGAGGCCGCAGCCGTGTCGTGTTGTTTATATATCTTATCCAGAAGGACAATTGCCTTCTTACGCATCCTGTATACCGTTGTGTGGGAGATGCAATACTTCTGTTCCACCGCATCCCATTTCATCTGTTCTACCACCAAGTCCCACATGACATCCGCCATCTCGACCGGAAGGGCGCGCAGTGCTCCCTCAAAGAAATTAAGCTCATCGGTCAGCTCCAATAGCTGCTTTTCCAGATGCTCATACCATTCACGATTCAACCGTTCCATCCGGCTTTCGTAGTTCAGTGCGATCTGCGCCGTCTTATCCGATGTGCCGCTGGTCTGTACGCGCTCTCCTTCATGATGTGCAGTATACATGCTGGTGATCACATCCTCCGGGGAAAGCCCCCGGAAGTGTGCCACCTGATAGGCGAGGCATTTCTTCTGGCTCACCATCTGCGGATACTCAGAAATCAGTTTTTCTACACGTGTGCTCATGCCGCACCTCCCAACTGCGCCTTGACCGCATTGATCAGTGCGGCCTGACCCATGTCCTTGCGCTCCAGCGCCCGGAGCACATCCTCGTCATGTGTCCCGACAGTGATTATGTGATGGATGATGACGGTGCTGTTCTTCTGGCCCTGCCGCCAGAGCCGGGCGTTGAGCTGCTGATACAATTCCAGCGACCATGTCATGCCATACCACACGATGGTGCTGCCGCCATCCTGAAGGTTCAGTCCATGCCCGCCCGAGGCTGGGTGCAGCAGCCCAATGGCGATCTTGCCGGTATTCCAGTCTGAAATGTCCTTGGGCGTGTCAATCACACGGCTGTCGGGGAACCGTTCCTGAATGCGCTGCAGGTCATGCTTGTACCAGTAGGCCACCAGCACCGGCTTCCCATTTGCAGCTTCAACTAGATCCTCCAGCGCATCCAGCTTCCGGCTGTGGATCGGCAGCGCTTTTCCATCTGCGGAGTATACTGCGCCGTTGGCCAGCTGGAGCAGCTTGCCGGAAAGAGAAGCCGCGTTCATTGCATCCACCTCACCATCGCGCAATGTCAGAACCATATCCTCCTTCAGAGTGTCATACAGCTTTCGCTCCCTGGGGCTGAGATGTACCTCCACGCGATTGAAAAACAGCTCCGGCATCTTCAGATGGTCGGAGGCCTTCATGGAGATGCAGATGTCGCCGATCAGGTCGTAAATCTTCTGTTCAGCACCTTCACGCAGCTTGTAGCTGTATACGATTTCCCGGTTGCGCTTGTCCGGGACAAAGAAGCGCTCCCGATAGTGGGTGATGAACCGGCCCAGCCGCTGCCCCATATCCAGCAGATAGATCTGCGGCCACAGGTCGATGAGCGTGTTGGGCGCGGGAGTGCCGGTCAGGCCGATCACCCGGCTACACATGGGACGCACCTTTTTGAGCGCCCGGAACCGCTGTGCCTTGGAGGACTTGAACGAGGACAGCTCATCGATCACCAGCGTATCAAAATCCCAGCGATGGTTCTCCACCAGCCAGCTCACATTCTCCCGGTTGATGATATATATCATTGCCTGCTTGGAAAGTGCAGCCCGACGTTCCTTCTCGCTGCC
This sequence comes from Clostridia bacterium, assembly GCA_030537335.1. Classification (GTDB taxonomy): domain Bacteria; phylum Bacillota; class Clostridia; order Christensenellales; family Aristaeellaceae; genus SFTH01. The sequence goes on from JAUNNK010000038.1 coordinate 2,832, forward strand.
CAGAACAAGTGAGAAGGTCAGACCATGAAGGTGCTCCCACTTCTGAATCTCCCGAGGCCAGGTGTCCTCCGCCACACGCTTCGGAGCTACGACCAGCACACGGCAGGCGTCAAAGCTGTTCAGCAGCAGATCCCACAGGGCCGTCAGCGTGATGACACTTTTCCCGAGGCCCATATCGAGAATCAGCCCACAGTACGGATGCTCCAGAACGAAGTTCGTCGCAAAGGTCTGATAATCATGCGGATTGTATTTCATGCAGCACACCTCCAATCTGCTCTATGCCATCCACGCAGTAAACCAAAAACCCAAGCCCTTCCAGCTGCCTTTTTCGCTGTAGCTGAAGGGGGCGCATGATCTGTCCAGGCGCTTTCAGCTCAACAAATCCCATCTTGCCGCCGGGGAGAAGCACGATGCGGTCAGGCACCCCATCGAAACCGGGGGATATAAACTTCATCGCCAGCCCATCATGCTTTTTTACTTCAGTGGCCAGTCGCTTCTCAATGGCTCTTTCTCTCATTTCGTTCACCTCATATCCATTGTTGCTGATTGCTGTTGCCAAAGGAGCCAAAACCCTCTCTCGCGTATACACGCGCCTATGTGTCCGTTTCCTTTATATTTCATATAATTACAGTCTTTAATATGAATACTGGAAACAATGGCAACAAAGCAGGAAACCGGCCTACCGGCAGGGGCTTGGGACGTTTCCGATGACGTTGCCCATGCCCCCGACCGGCGACCAAGGCAACAGATGTCAGGTGGCCGGTCGCTCCTCGTCGGCAACGCGGACGTAAGACTTCTGTACACCATAACCGGGGATGCGCATTTTGCCGTTGGCGCTGCCGGTGTACTTCTTCCAGCCGCCCAGCTTGTACAGGATGCTTTCGATCTCAAAGGAATCAGATTTCCTCAAGGCCTCGCGGGGCTTGCCGAAGCACTCACACCATACCTCCATAGCACATACGCGGGTGCGGCGTTCGATGCCGACAGCCGGAGAACCAAAGTCGCTGCCGCCGAGAAAACTGCGTCGCTGGTACAGATCCATCTTATCCCAATCAGCCGGGAGCAGGGTGTCCAGATATTCCTGAACAACGCCCTCGCGGTCATCTGTCTCCATTGCCTCCCTCTGCTGCACATAAGCTTCAGCGGCGACCTCGTTGGTCAGATACAGGGGTTCACCCTGCTGATAGTAGTAGATGGCCTCGGCCCACAGCTGGTCGACATCCTTCAAATCCCACGGATGGAGCGTCGTGCCGCCGTTGACGCGAACCGGCCAGAAGCGGCGGTTGCCTGTGATGTCGCGCAGAAATCCGCTGTCGCTGTTGGTGGTACCGACGATGATGCAGGATCGAGGATGGTTCTCGACGGCGATGCCGTAGGACTGCCTGTACTTGTCATCGGTGCGGGTGATGAAGGATTTGATGGTTTCTACGTCCACCTTCTTCATGCCCGCCAGCTCGCCCATCTCCAACAGCCAGTATCCCTGGAGTTTCTCGGCAGCGGCCTTGTCGCGCATATCGGCGATGGTCAGGCTGTCGGAGAACCACCTGCCACCCAGCTTTGCAAACAGGGTGGACTTGCCGATGCCCTGCGGCCCATTGAGGACGAGGACAGAGTCGAACTTCACGCCGGGATTGTAGATTCGGGCAATACCGGCGACAAGCGTCTTTCGGGTGACGGCGCGGGTGTACGCAGAGTCCGCTGCGCCGAGGTAATCGATGAGCAGTGTGTCGATGCGCGGGACGCCGTCCCACACTAGCCCGGACAGGTAATCCTTCACCGGATGGTACAGGCGATCTGCCGAGGTGACGGCGATGAGCGCGTCCTTGAACTTGCTGGGCGACCAGATGCCGTACATACGTTCAAAGTACACCTTCGCGCAAGCCTGATCGGCATCGCCCCAGCCGGGTTTCACCTGTTGCCACGGTAGCTCTTCCAACACATCGATCATGCCAGTGAACTGATTGAATACGATACCCTGAAGGGCGGGATCGTTGCGCAGGATGCAGCAGATGTTGGTGAGCGTAGGCTTGACCGCACCGCTGCGATCCAGCTCCAGCTGGGCTTGCCAGTTTTCATCCGGGGTGAAATCGCGCTGTGCCTGTTCGGCGCGTTCCTCTGCCAGCGTCTGCTTCACCCCGTCATCCTTCACGGCGAACTCGCACATAGCCTTGTAGGAGGGCAGCTTCGACGTGGGCGTATCGGCAGCAACCTTGTCATCCAGATCACGGAACTTGTGGATGCGGACGAGATCGAATGCGTTCAGCAGTTGCCCACAGGCGGGATCGGTGGCGTGGTGGCTGTAGGCGAATTTGCCATCATAAAGCACCACACCTGCGGAGGAGTCTGCGGGTACATAGTCATACCGGCCAGACATGACGCTGGGCTGGTAGACATCGGGCAGGAAGGTGTCGATGGCATCTTCAATGGAGTAGGTGCGGCAGAACGCACCAATCATACCGGGCTTTGAAAGTGGGTCGGCCTGCTCAGAAGCCTTGCGGTGCAGGGCTTCGCTCTGCCGGGAAGATACAGGCCATGTGCTGACATCGCGCCAGTCGGCGTACCTGGACAGGTATACGTCCGGGTCGAGTAGCGGGCCGGTTTGTTGTTCGAAGATGAACTCGCCATTGGCGGGCGTGGAAGGCCAGTACATCAGGCGGCAGGGTTCATATGTGGTGTCGTCAAACAGGTCGATGCCGATTTCCTTGGCGATCATGCGGCACAGCGCCGGGTATTCGTCCTCGCTGACTTCGCGGGCCAGCGGCACGATCAGGCGAAGGCGCGGAGCTTCCGGTGTGTGTTTATGGGTGGAGTACACACAACACTGCCAGCCCTCCAGCATGGTGATCTGTTCCCAAATGCCCGGTTTGCCATAGTCCATGTCCAGCGTGGCCATCGACCGGCACAGTACGTTGCCGTTCTTGCGGCGGCCTTCCTTCAGGTGACCGGCGACAAATCCGCCTACGTCCTTAATGCGATCCTGCTGACCCTTTTTCATGTTGCGGTATTCCTCCACGGTCTCCGTGGTGCGCAGGGGCTGGGAGACGCGGGCGATAAACGCCTCCCAACTCATTTCCTTGTTTTTCCAGTGTTTGTCCAAGCGGCTTGTGCCGATTGCGATTTTCATGCGGTTACCTCCTGACAATCAGTGTCGAAATAGCGGATGGGAATGTGCTTCAGCTTGGCCTTTTTGATCTCCCTGCGCATACCAGGCGTGTGGTTATCGCCAAATACCCATACCTCTGCACATTTGGTCAGCATAGCCAGCCCCATGACCATACCGGTTTCACGGTCGTACAGGTTCCCGTCGTTCAGAAATTGCGGGAACAACA
>JAUNNK010000038.1:6208-19615 GCA_030537335.1 Clostridia bacterium
TGCAATACTGGCGGGCGGCAGCGACGTTGCGCTTGATGTCCCCGGCAAAGGGGGAGCAGATGAATACCAGTGGGCGGTAAGGGTTTTTCTGGTACACGCTGCTGCGTACTTCTTTCTGTTTCTGCTTGAATGCCTTTTCCGCACGATTCAGCGCGGCATAGGCGGTGGGGTCTCGATAACCTTCGTGGTTATACAGGCTGATTCTGCTCATGGGTTCCTCCTATTCGTGGTCAATGTGGACATCATCGTTAGCTGAACATGATGCATATTTCAAATGCGCGAGTCGGGGGCGCGGAACACGCATTTTGACGTAGGTTTGGAACACACTCTGGGAAAGACCAACAAAACTCATGCTGTCGTCAATCACCGCATCGTGATCCAAACCGAGGAGACAGTCAGATGTTGTGCCAAATATCTTGGCAATTTTTTCCGTCATATCACGGGATGGGATACACCTGCCTGATTCCCAACTCGAAACAGCCCTGCTTGTTATGCCGATCATGTCGGCCAGCTTTGCTTGGGTCAAGTGGTTCTTTTTCCTCAAACAGTAAATGCGATATCCGAATTCATTCATAATTCTCAATCCTTTCTGTAGAAATCACATTCGTAGCCATCTGCCCGGAGGGGGAGGCCAGATGCCCAAGCAGGTGCTTCTCCCATGATCGCGCAGATCTCATCCACGCTGGATTCTCCGATGGGAACCTCCAGCACAGCTTCGTCGTGAATGTGCATGACAATCTCGTATCCGGCATTGCGAATCCGGAGCATGGCCAACGCCAGCAGATCGCGGGCAATCGCCTGCACGATGTTCTCTACCAGCTTCGGGCCGTAGGTCTCGATGGATGTCCATTTCTTGTTCTCGCCGACACCCATGTAGCACAGGGATCGGTTGCCGAATCGGTTGGTGGTAAAGTCCGGGCGCATGTAGCACAGCTTTCTGCCCGAGGGCAGCACCACAAACAGCTTCTTCGATTGGTACACGAAGTGGATCATGCCAACTGACGTTTCGGCCTTTTCTTCCACAGCCTTGGTGGCGGCTGCGTCCACACCCCACCACAGCTTTGTAATGTGCGGATTGGCAGCACGCCACTGCTTCACCAGTTCTGGCAGTTCCTCTTCAGCCAGCCCCATTTCCAGAGCACCCATCGTGGTGAGAGCGCCAACTGAGCCGCCATATCCGAGGGCCAGCTCGGCAATCTTGCCCTTCTGCCGGAGATGGGCATTCTGGCCATGCTTCTCAACCGGCACACCAAACATCTGCGATGCTGAGGCACAGTAAATGTCGCCGCCGTTTTCAAAAACATCCAGTCTCCACTGTTCGCCGGAGAGCCATGCGATGACGCGGGCTTCGATGGCAGAAAAGTCCGCAACGATGAAGCGGGTTCCGGGGCGTGGGACAAATGCCGTGCGGATCAGCTCGGAGAGAACATTGGGCGTGGAATCGTAGAGCATTTCCAGTTCTTCATAGCGACCGGCTTTGACGAGGTCACGGGCCAGCGCAAGATCGGGAATGTGGTTCTGTGGGAGGTTTTGTACCTGTACCAGCCGACCGGCCCAGCGCCCGGTTCTGTTCGCACCATAGAATTGGAGCAGTCCATGCACACGACCGTCTGAGCACATGGCCCTGTCGATGGCCTCGTACTTTTTCACCGAGGTCTTCGCCATGAGCAGCCGGAGTTTCAGCACCTCCAGTACATCACCGTCTGCATCCTCCAACAGACCCTTGACGGCTTTCTTGTCGAGCGCCTCTGCTTCGATGCCTTGATTGGCAAGCCAGTCCTTGATCTGTGCGGGGCTGTTGGGGTTTTCGAGGCCCGTCAATTCATACGCCCGCTGTGTCGTGAGGGTCTTGTACTGCTCATCGCATTCGATAGCGTGCTTGACCAGAATGGGGTCGATCAGGATTCCCCGGTCGTTGATCTCCTGATCCATTTGGTAGAACAACTGCTCCTGTGCCGGGATCGGGAACCGGCGCAGCTTGTGGCGAATCTCACGTTCAGCGTCTACGTCGCGGATGCAGTACTGCTTGAAACGTGCCCAGCGTTCCGGGGCATGCTCCGGAAGGTTCCGGGTTCTGTAGCCATTGGCCTTTGTGGGTTTACATGGGATGGAGAAGAATCTGACGAGGTCGCTGCCCTCTTTCAGCTTTTTCAGCTGGATGTTCAGCACTTCGCCTACCGCGTCCAGCGACAGCGGGAGAGCCAGCATCGCAGACTGTACGGCGGTGCACTGCCAGCTTTCGGGCTTCAGGTGTACACCGAGGTGTCTGGAAATGCAGGTTCGTTCAAAAGCGGCATTGAAGGCGGTCTTGGTGCAGGCGGGATCGGTGAGCGCATCCAGCACACGCCGGGAAAGCTGTTCGCCACATTTCAGGTCGATGATCTCAGTCGGTTCATCATCGAAAGCATAGGCAAACAGAAGAATTTCAAAGCTGGGATGGTCGGAGTAGGCGTAGACGCCCGCCTTTGGTAGATCCACCTCGCTGAACGTTTCAATATCGATGCTCAATGTGGGCATCACATCACCTCCAAGGGGACTGGGGCGGGAGCCACCGGGAGCAGCACCCGCCACTACAATGTCGTTTAGGACAGGAAGTCCTCGTCATCGTCCAGAGCAGAGAACTCGTCGCTGGCGCGTGCTCTGCCACCGAGGGGCTCGCCGTCCTTCACCTTCTGGATGTTGCCAAGGCCAGCGGCGATGCCGCGATTGCCGTTGGAGTTGTATCCGAAGAAGGTGACGGTGATGTTGCCGTAGCAGCCAGAGTACACTTCGGTCTGATCGATGATGGGCTGTACAGCCTTGTCCACGATCTGAGGCTTTTCACGGCTGTTGGCGTTGAGGAAGTAGCAGCCCGCGTAGGCTTCATCATCCGGTCGGTCAATGTCGCCATCGCGCAGGGGCATCTTCAGGTTGGGAGGAATCTTGCCGCCCCACTTGGCGATGGACTCCTGCTTGGCAACCTCGATGGCGGCCTTGATGCGGCTCACGGTCTTGGCATCGCTCTTCGGGATGATTGCGGACACACTGTACTTGGGTTCGGAGCCATTCACGGAGTCCGGCTCCCAGCAGTGCAGGAACGAGAACCTACAAGGGATCAGAACCTTCTTCTTATCCTTAAATTCCTTCATTTTCATCTACCTCCATAAAATCCATTTCAGCGGTATCGGTGGATACCGGCTCACGCTTGTCCGATTCGGGAACCAGCGTCAGCTTTCCATGCGGCTTGTACACATACGAGCCTAGAACGGAGCGGAATTGCTCCTTGCCCATCAGGCGCTCCATTTCGGTGATGCCGATGAGCGATTTCTTATAGATGTCGGTGTAACCGGCGGCAGCGGCGGCCCTTACGACATCTGCTTCGTTGGTGAACTTGCGGTTGCTCTTGCCCTCGACGACCTTGAAGCCCGGCCAACGTTTACCGTGGTTGATGGCCTGATCCTGGGCGAAGGCGTATACGTCGGATGCCCACTTGGCGAGATCATCGGCCTTGGCGATTACGTCGGCGATTTCTTCATCCGAGAGCAACGCTGGACGAGAAAAATCGTGCTTTGCCAGCTCAAGGAAGGCTTCAGCGCGGGCACGGCACTGATTTCGGGCCTTGCAGAATCGGCACCAGCTGCCAGCGGCGAATTCCCCTGCGCCGATCAGGGCCTGTGCGCCCGCAGGGCGGAGTACGTCGTTGCCCCAGCGCTTCAGATCCTCCGGGGAGATTTCCCATGTGGAAGAATTGCTGATGCGCGGCTGGAAGATGGTCATGCGGACGGTTTCGATGTCGTAGATGGCTTCCGCCATGTTCAGTACGCCGAGACCGTAGATCATGAGCTGCGGGTTTTCGACGGCAGAGACTTCCACGCCCTTACCCAGCTTCAGGTCGATCACGTGGGCGTACTTGTCGGTGATGATGACCATGTCGGCAGTGCCAAAGCAATTGTCCACATACTCGGATGCGTCCACGCGCTGTTCTACGATGATGATGGGGTTGGCGCAGGCGCGGCGGGCATCCTCGATCTCGGATATCACAAAGGCCACATACTCGTCAACAGCTTCCACAAGCTCGTCCGTGTAGAAATCTGAGGTGGGCCGGGTGGTGCGCTTCTTCAGGTACTTGCGGATCAGGTGCTCTGCGAGGGCATGACCGGCGGTGCCTTCCGCAGCGTACATGGATTCGCCTTCCTCAAACTGCTCTTCCAGCAGGAGGGACGGCGGACAATGAATACGGCGATTTGCCGCTGATGGTGAAAACCGTGCGTGTTCAGATGGCATTACAGTCTCTGTGCCTCCTCCATGAGCGCCGGGTAATCCTCTGGCTTTACACCAGACAGCTTTCCGGCATCATACTTGTACAACAGCGCCTTGACTTCTTTGGTCTTGCCTTGGCCACTTTTCTCAGCCAGCACATCGCGTACCTGATCGATGGTGATGACCGGGGCCTTGGGCTTTTCAGGCTGGGGAGTGGGCTGCTGAGAATCCAGCTGATCGTCAGCATCTGTATTTCCCACAATGCAGTCGGCCACAGTCTGGAGACTGTCAGCCAGGCGTCGCATATCGTCAACTACGTCCAACAGAAGCTTCATCTTGCTCATACTTTCACTTCCTTTCATGAGAATCACGGAGCAAACTGTGAAATGATGCTGTTCATGATGACCAGATCGTCGCCTTCTAAAGTAGGGGCCAGCTTCTTCAAAAGGACCATCTGTTCTGGGGAGAGCGCTCTCTTGCTGGGATGGTACCAATCTGCCAGCTTCACGCCGCCGCCGTATCGACCACGGACAGTTTCGATGGGGTATGAGCAGGTCAGGGCTTCGATGTCGTACTTGATGGTACGGACGCTAACGCCGAACCGATCAGCCAAATTCTGAATCCGTGCATTACGATCAGAGAAGAGAATCTCTTTGATCGCGTTGCGGCGTTCTACCTGATTCATGCTCACACCCCCTTCCGTTGCTCTGTGCTGTGATTATCGCGGTTAAAGGTGCAAAGCCATTGCACCTTTAGAAAAAATGTTCAAAGAAAATGCGGTTGAGAAAACCAATGCCTTCTGCCAGAAGTGCTGCAAAGATAAGAAAAAGGACGGAGAATGCCGGACACAGGTACAACTGTGTCCAACATTGCTCCGTCCCTAATGGTGGCGCGTAGCCCCGGCGGCAGTCAGCAATGGCAATATTCGCAGAGATTGATCAGTCAGCGTGGACGATATTTGCCTTTCATCCTACTGATCTTCTTGCGGGGAACAACGAGTTCCGTGGAAAAATCATTCAGGTGAACCCTGAAACAGCGTGTGCATTTGGAGCACATGACTGTGACAGCCACTTTTCCTGTGCCCTCAGCATACACTTCGCCTCTTTGGCAAAATGGGCAGACAACCTTGTGTTCGGTCATTTCTAACCTCCATTCGATGAAATATCAGGTGTACATCATGCTGGGCATGGTAACTTCGTGGCGACCATCTACAGGCATGTGAAGATCACCCATGAGCGATGCAGCAATAATGGAGCTTTTTCCAAAGCGTCTGCGAATCTCATCAATACAGTCCTCCAGCTTTTGACGACGCATACGGCGCGTTTCATCTCCGAACACATCCAGCTGGATTGGGTAGTCATTGGGGATCAGGTTGATCCCAGTAACGCAGATTGCGCGGACAGGTGTCTCCCAACCATACCGACTGGCAAAGAGTAAGCGGGCGGCCTGTGCAATCTCCAGCGGACTTTGACTGGGGTAGCGCAGCTGTGCCTGGTACTGGCAGAAGCCGAGGTCGTTGCCGCGCACCATTATACGCACACCCTTGGCGGCGAGGCCATAGGAGCGGAGCCGGTGCCCGATGTCCTGCGACAGTTCCAGCATGACCTTCCATACATCGTCATTGCTGTGCAGATCGCAGGAACAGGTGATTCCGTGTCCGACTGACTTGATTGGGGCTTCATAGCCGTTGGGCATGATACGGGACGTATCCTCACCGTTGGCAAATCGCCAGAGCATGATGCCGTTCCTACCAAACCACCCATGGAGGATTTCCGGATCCGTCCGAGCGAGGTCGCCGATGGTGAGGACATTGCGGCTGACCAGCTTCCGCGTCGTTGCACGCCCTACGAAAAGAAGTTCTGAAACAGGTAGCGGCCAGATGCGGCTCTGCCAGTCATTCTGCGGAAGGACAGTGATTGCATCGGGTTTCTTCATGTCGCTGCCGAGTTTGGCAAATATCTTATTGAATGAAGCTCCGATGGAAACAGTCAACCCCAGTTCCTCTTTTACCGTTGATCTGATCTCCTCTGCAATCTTTATACCATCGCCGTGGATGAGTCTGCTGTGGGTTACATCCAGCCAACACTCATCCATTCCATAGGGCTCTACGAGATCGGTGTAGCGAAGATAGATGTTGCGAAGGAGCTTCGAGAATTTGCAATACTGGTCATACTGTGGAGGTACGACAATCAAGCCGGGACAGGCTTGACGTGCCTCCCAATTTGCCATACCAGTCTTCACACCTGATTTCTTCGCCAGCTCACTTTTTGCAAGGACAATGCCGTGGCGTTCTTCTGTCGACCCACACACGGCGACGGCCTTGCCCCGAAGGTCAGGATTCAACAACATTTCTACAGATGCATAAAAGCAATTGGCATCGCTATGCAAAATAATTCTTTCACTCATGTGCAAGTCCCTCTTGACAGATGTACTGAATTGCACTATAATAAGTGCAAAATGTAACGTGTGATGCAATTATAGCCCACGCGAATTGCGCTGTCAAGTGCAAGATGAGGAGGAAGAGATATGACGTTCGGTGAAAAAGTCCGCGCGGCAAGAGAAGCAAGAAATATGACACAGGAGCAGTTGGCAGACGCAATCGGAATGTCCAAGCGCATGGTCAGCTATTGGGAGAACCATGGTAAGTTGCCAAAGTCCCGAGATACATATCCGATTATTGCAGATGCACTTGGCATCGATGTTTCTGTTCTTTTGGATGATGATGCTGAGTTCGTAGTTAAGGCTGCTGAAACTTATGGCAATCGTGGTGCACAACAGGCGTTGCAGCTGGTTCAGCAAATTATGGGCCTGTATGCTGGCGGTGAGTTGGAAGAAGAAGATATGGATGCCATGATGAAAGCCATTCAGGATGCATATTGGATCGCCAAGAAGAAGAACAAGCGTCACACGAATAAGCGTTACCTTGTGAAAGAGGAGCAGTAATCTATCGTGTTCCATGCAAAGGAAGTGAGATTTGATGGACAATCGCGCTTTTTCGCTCCCCAGGCGACTGATTCGACGCTTTGAAACGCGTGATCCTTTTGAGATTGCCGAAGAAATGGGAATTACCGTACTGATCCGGTCGGATTTCAACCGACAGAAGGGCGCATTTGCTGTAATAGGCAATATCAGTTTCATCTTCATCAATGGCAGACTGTCTGAGTATATGCAGCGGCTCATCTGTGCACATGAGCTGGGACACGCTCTCCTCCACCGCAAGTTGGGAACAGTTCCCGGCGGTATGATGGAATTTGAAATATTCGACATCAAAGACGAAACCGAGTATGATGCGAACGTGTTTGCTGCCAATCTGCTGATCGACGAGCAGGAAGTGCTGGAGATGGCCCGTGAGGGATACGATGTGGTGCATATCGCAAAAGAGCTGAATCTAAACGTGAATATTTTGCTGGTGAAGCTGAACGAGATGAGCAAGAAAGGATATGATCTTCGCGTTCCCTATGAACCGTCCAGGAAATTCTTAGGACGCATTGATGATGAAATTGGGGAGCTGTAGGAGGTGGCTGTTGTGGCTGAACAGAAAAGATATAAGAAATATGTTGAGGTCACCGTTGCATTTGATGAATCTGGCAGAATGCTGCCCCGCACCATCAAGTGGGATGACGAGTTGACCTATGAGATCGATAAAGTGACCGACATCAAGCAGGCTGCATCCATGCGATGCGGCGGGCAGGGTGATCGGTATACTATTAAGGTGAACGGCAAAGAGACGTACTTATTTTTTGAACGAAATGCATCCGTGACCGGGAACAACATCGGTCGCTGGTTCGTGGAAGGGAAAACCGCTTGATATACGTGAGGAGGATGAGCGTGGGTAATATTCTGGATTTTGAAGAGGAAAAGGCGAAGAAGGAACTCAACGATAAAACCCCGGAGGAATTGCTTGCAATACTGCTTGATGACAAGAAGTGTGCGGAACTTGTAAAAGCGCTGAGTCCTCTTGTGGAGCGGAAATATACAGCGATGGATTTGACAGAAGATCTTAGCAGCGATGTGTATACCCGTATCGAGGCCTATATCGATTCAAAGTATGGTGATGCCAAGAACACAGAAGCAACAGCAGAAATGATAACCATGTGTTCTACGATAGCTATGAAAATCATGGTGTATGCGCTGTCTATGTTGCCTCGAGAAGAACGTGGCTTGCATCTGGATAAAATGAAGGATATGACTATGATGTGTACTGAGCTGTTCATTCACCGGCTGCTAAGCGCAGATACAGGAGAGGAAGAATAAATGAGTCACGTTTATTTGCGAAAAGGGGCAATGCTCGATCAGGCCGACGCGGTCTTTACGATCACGGGCAATGGTATGGCCCCGATCATCAAGGACGGAGACGATGTGCTCGTGAAATACACCGATACGCTGGAACCAGGAGCGATTGGAGTGTTCATGATTGATGGCAAACCATTTATACGTCAGTATTATCCCTCTGGACTTCGATCATTCAGGCCGGAGTTGGAAACCGTGCATTTACCAGAGAATGTGAAATATGACATTATTGGCCAGTTTTTGACTGTAATTACGCCGGAGATGCGCCCGACCGCACGGGAACAAGCAATGCTGGAGAAAATGGAAAAGGAGCAGGCGCACGGTATGCGCGTGTGAGAATTGTGAAGAAAATCATTGGTATTCTTCTGTCAATTGCTATGATGTGCATGATGCTATGCGCAACTGCAGCCAGCGGTGAAGAAAGCGGTTTTAGTATTCATTTCATCGATGTGGGGCAGGCTGATGCTACCGTGATCTTATGTGATGGAGAGGTGCTGATGATCGACGGCGGAAATGTCGGTGACAGTTCGCTCATCTACTCATATCTGACGCGCACGCTGGGGTTGGATCATATTGATTACATGATTGGCACCCATGCGCATGAAGATCATATAGGTGGCCTCGCGGCCGCATTGAACGCATGCACGGTTGGGAGAGTGTACTCGCCGGTCACTGCGTATGACTCTGAGGCATTTCGAGATTTCAAGAGGTATGCAGAAAATCAGGTTGGCAGTTTGACGATTCCCAGGGTTGGGGACTCCTTCAATGTTGGTTCGGCGTCGGTTCAATTCTTATCGCCTGCGTATCAATATGATGATACGAATGATACATCCATTGTCGTGAGGATCGTGTACGGGAATGCTGAAGGACGAATGAATCGCGCCCCGCAGTTTCGACGAAATGTCGTGGAAACTGCGGGGCATTCTGTCGTCCATGGTGAGCAATGTTCCGGACAGGGGAAGGTGGAACGTGGGAAATGACATGATAGCCGCTTTCATCTTAATCCGTATTTGTGATCGGAAAGTATGGAGTGCATCGGTCGGGTTCTGTCCTGAAGTGAAGATGCGTCAGAGCGGCTTGGGAAGCATCAGGTCCCGGAATTTCTGCACACCGCGCTCGTACACCTCCATGAAGTAGCGCAGGGTCAGAATCACCGGCGGGAAGTCATCGAAGTGCTCCTGCGGCAGCGCGCCCTCGGTGGTGGCCTGCACGAAGGGCGGCAGGCGCTTCAGCTGCGCGAGGTATGCGTCGGGCACGGGGGTGTCCATGTTATTCCGGATGGGAACGTCGCATTGCTCGAAGCGCTTCTGCCACTTGTAGGGGATGGTCATGATCACATCGCCGCCCATGAATGCGGACCAGTGGCGGTGATGACGGTAGTAGGCCACCAGCACGCGGGTCGCATAGTCGCGCTCCTTGAACACGCGGTAGATTTCCTTGCACACGGCTTCACCGGCGAAGAAGAAGCTCTCGGGATCGAGCACGACACCGTGGGCATCGGCGTAGCCCTTCAGCCAGTCCTCCTGCATGCCCAGCAGCACGGCGCACACCGGGTTGAGGCCGTCCGAGGACAGACCGGCGGCGGTGCGGCGGGCGATTCCCCGCGCAATGGCCTCTGCGGCGGCGACGGCCTGATCCAGGCTGAAGCACAGCGTCGCCATGACGCTGATGCCCTCGAAGGTGGCCTCCTCCATCACGGCGATGCCCGCCTGTGTGCAGGGCACCTTCACCTGCATGTTGGGGCCGCAGGCGTGCACCTCGCGGGCCATATGCAGCATGGCGGCAGCGTCACGGTAGTCGAAGATGGAAAGCTGGATGGAAAAGCGTCCCTGATGGGGATTGCCCTTCTCCCAAAGGGGCAGCATGCAGCGGCTGCGCTGCCGTCCCATCTCCAGCGTCCACTGCCAGGCGAGCGCGCGCTCGTCCAGCGTGGGGTGCGCGGCGATGAAGCGGCGCATCGGCTCGCGCTGATCTTCAAACTCGTCCTCCAGCATGTGCCCGACCCAGGTGGGGCTGGTGGTGATTCCCTTGCAGCCGTGATGAACGGCGTAGGCATGGTGCTCCGGGTCGAAGGAATCCATCCAGATGTCCGTCTGGGGGAAGGCAGCCATGCATTGTTCCAGCTTTGTACTAGACATTTTTATCTCCTCCTGACATGAGATTTGCGAATCGGATTGAGCCCATGGCCGCCTCCTCGGTGATCTCGCTGAGCTTGAGGGGCAGCGCGAAGACCTGCTCGATGACGGTGCGCATGGCCGGGTTCCGGCGAATGAGATTTCCGGAGCCGGTGATGGATTGGAAGCGTCGCGTCCTCGACAGCGCCTCGAAGAAGGGGTAGAGCTCCCTGCAGACGCCGGTCATGAAGCCGAGGATCATGTCCCGGGGCGTGAAATTCTCCAGCGTGATGCCGTCCATGGAGCAGACGGCGTCGGGATTCTGCCGGGAGCCGCAGAAGCAGGTGTTCACCTGAATGGGCAAGGCGGACGGGCCCTGCTCCGCAGCGGCGTTCATCCGGGCGTACAGGCTTTCGGACGGAACGCCCGCCAGCTGCAGAACCTCCCGGAAGAACTGCTCCAGGGCAGCGTAGGCCCGGCCTCCGCAGTGGGAGGTGTAAACCGCCAGATAGCTGTCCTCCAGCAGCGGACGGGTGTCGATCTGCGCATCCCCGACGATTTCGGCGGAATAGCAGGAAATCTGACCGCCGGTGCCCAGATTCAGCAGAATTTCGGAATCGAAGTCTGTAACCGAGCCCAGGAAGCTGGCCTGATTGTCTCCGATGGCGACGGATACGGGCACGCCGAAGCCGTCCCTGCCCAGACAGGTGGTGCCTGTGAGAATCTCCGGGAACCAGGCGGGGTCCATTCCGGCGCGGCGGATCGCCCCGGCATCGAAGCAGCGGCTGCGCAGGTCGTACAGGCCGAAGCTGGCGGCGATGCTCACGTGAACGCGCGGCTTTGTCTGACGGGTGAGCCGCAGCCCCACGTAGTCGCCGATGGAGCAGAAGCACACCGCACCGTCGGGAAGCTGCCCGGAGCGCGTGAGGGCGAAGTGTGTGAGGCTGCCGTAGGCGATGCCCTTGATGAGACCTGCGCCGGTCAGGGCGTTCAGCGCGTCCAGATAGCTCTCGCCCTCCGGAGTCTGCTGCTGGCCGGTTTCGTCCTCCCAGGTGTACAGCGGACTCACGGCGCGCCCCTGGGCGTTCACGTACAGGATGCCGTGCATCTGGCAGGTGATGCCGATGGCGTGGATCGGATGCTCCGCGCGCAGGCGGAGGTATTCCCGCTCGACGGCATTGAAAAGCCATTCCGGGTCCTGCAGGCGGTTGAAGCGCTGGCCGGGCAGCGCGCTCTCGTTGCGCAGAGTGCGGGAGGCCGCCAGGCGGCCGTCGCTGTCCGCAAGCACGATGGAAAGGGTGCTGGTGCCAATATCAATGCCCAGTATCATGATGCTCCTCCTCAACTGCGGGGCAGGCTTGCAGCCCCGTCCGAATTTGCAGGGTGCGGATGATCTCCTCGTAGGGGATGTGCGCAAAGCTGGTGACGTCAACCGGTATGTTTTCGCCCAGACGGATGTCGTAGTTCTTTTTCCGGCAGCCCTCGAGGAAGTCCTCCAGGCTGGGCTGGCAGTTCTCTGCCGAGCCCGATGCGTGCCCCCTGTGATAGACGTTGAACAGATGTCCGGGATGCCGCCCGTCGCAGCCGTCCCGGGCGATGCTGCGCCGGTACATGGTCTCCATGTCCCCGTGCAGGTACAGCGTGAAGGCCTGCGCACCGGTGTCGTCGATGATGCGCTGCAGCGCGGGCACGTGGCTCTGGTTGAAGGGGTACTCGATGAGCACGCTCCTTCCCAGCCGCAGCTCTTCGGCCACGGCGGCGTAGAATTCCTGCAGGCTGCGCCGGTTCAGCGCCGCCTTCTCCTCCGCGTTGTCGAAGCCGCAGCGGTCCCAGTTGACCTCCTTGAAGTGGTCGTAGGACAGCACGACGAGCTGGGGAAAGCGCTCGGCCAGCAGCCTTGCGAAGTAGCTCTTTCCGGTGCCGGGGCAGCCGGTGATGATGATCAGCTTGCTCATACTCTGCCCCCTTCATTCCGTCCCAGCCGGGTCACGTCCTCCAGCTCCCTTCCGGCATGCTGGCAGACCCGGCGGTAGATGTCGTAGTAGCGCATGTAGACCTCGTGGCGCTGGGGGCAGGGCTGGATGATCGCGTCGTTGAAGCGCACCATCCGGGCGCAGGCCGCCTCGAGGTCCGGGAAGGCGCCGCAGCCTACAGCCGCCGTGATTGCCGCGCCCAGCACGGCCTGCTCCCTGCTGACCGTGGTGCGCAGGGGCAGGTTGTACACGTCGGCCTGAATTTGCAGCCACACCGGGCTGTTGACCGCGCCGCCCAGGGCCGTCATCTGCCGGACCTCTGCGCCCGCATCCCGGCAGGCGTTCAGGCAGTCCAGCAGGGAATAGGAGACGCCCTCCATCGCGGCGCGCGCCATGTGTTCGCGCCCGGTGTGGTAGGTCATGCCCCAGAACACGCCAGATAGCTCCGCATTGCGGTGGGGACAGCGCTCCCCGTTGAGATAGGGGATGAAAATCAGGCCCTCGGAGCCGGCGGGGATGTCCGCAAGCGCCCGGTTCAGCGCGTCGTAGTCGTTCTCCCGAAGGATGCTCCGGCACAGCCACTTGTAGGCCGAGCCTGCGTTGGTGTTGGCGCCCATCATGTAGTACTGGCCCCGGCGGCTGCCCACGAAGGCGTTGATGCCTGCGGCGGGGTTGTCCATCAGGTGATCGGTCTGGATGCAGACCTGACCGCCGCTGCCGATGTTCACTGTGGCCATGCCGGGATAGATCGAACCGCAGCCGATGCTCTGCATGACCTGATCCGCTCCGCC
>JAUNNK010000197.1 GCA_030537335.1 Clostridia bacterium
ACGAGCCCAAGTACGCCGGCAACATGGAGATGGGCGTGACCCCCGAGGAGGCCCCCGAGCAGGCCGAGTACGTCTCCATCACCTTTGAGAAGGGCGTTCCGGTGGCCATCGATGGCGAGAAGATGGACGCGGTTTCCCTGGTCTGGAAGCTCAACGAGCTGGGCGGCAAGCACGGCGTTGGCATCATCGACATCGTGGAGAACCGTCTGGTGGGCATGAAGTGCCGCGGCGTGTACGAGACTCCCGGCGGAACCATCCTCTACCACGCCCACGAGATGCTGGAGCAGCTGTGCCTGGACAAGTACACCCAGCACTACAAGCAGCGCATGGCGCTGGAGTTTGCCGATCTGGTGTACAACGGCCAGTGGTTCTCCCCGCTGCGCGAGGCCATGAGCGCCTTCTGCACCAAGACCCAGGAGACCGTCACCGGAACCGTGAAGCTCAAGCTCTACAAGGGCAACATCATCGGCGCGGGCATGACCAGCCCCTACAGCCTGTATGATCCGGAGATCGCTACCTTCGATGCGGAGGAAGTGTACGATCAGACCTGGGCGGACGGCTTCATCACCCTGTTCGGCCTGCCGACGCAGGTGCATGCCAAGATGAAGGCGAAGAACAATCTCCTGTAAATTCAAATGATTGGACGGGGGCGGCCCTTGCGGTCGCCCTCCGTTTTTGGTAAGATATTGTTTGATGGAATATCAGAGGAGGAACCCCTATGAAACTTTGGGCAGGCAGATTGCAGGGCCAGGTGGACGAGAAGCTGAACCAGCTCAACGCCTCCATCGGCTTCGATTCCAGAATGTATAAGCAGGACATCACCGGCTCCATGGCCCACGCAAGGATGCTGGGCAGGCAGGGCATCATCCCGGCGGAGGATGCGGAGAAGATCGTCGCGGGCCTTGCGGACATCCTTTCCGAGATCGAGGCCGGCACGCTTGAAATCGACATGACCAGCGAGGACATCCACACCTTCGTGGAGGGTGAGCTGACCAGGCGCATCGGCGACGCGGGCAAGAGATTGCACACCGCCCGCAGCCGCAACGATCAGGTGGCGCTGGATCTGCGCATGTACCTCTCCGACGAGATCGACAAAACGATCGCCCTGGCGAAGGATCTGATCCGCGCCCTGTGCGAAGTGGCGGAGCAGCACCTTCAGAGCGTGATGCCCGGCTACACCCACCTGCAGCGCGCGCAACCCGTGACTCTGGCCCACTACCTGATGGCCTACGCCCAGATGCTCTTGCGGGACATCGACCGCCTGAAGGACTGCAAGAAGCGCACGCTGGTGCTGCCGCTGGGCAGCGGCGCGCTGGCGGGCACCACCTATCCGCTGGATCGGCAGTACGTGGCCGACCAGCTGGGCTTTGGCGGCATCTGCATGAATTCCATGGACGGCGTGTCCGACCGCGACTTCGCCCTGGAGCTGATGAGCGACCTGTCCATTCTGATGATGCACCTGTCCCGCTTCAGCGAGGAGATCTGCCTGTGGTGCAGCTGGGAGTTCAAGTTCGTCACGCTGTCGGATTCCTTCTCCACCGGCTCGTCCATCATGCCCCAGAAGAAGAACCCGGACATCACCGAGCTGGTGCGCGGCAAGACCGGACGGGTCTACGGCGACCTGATGACCCTGCTCACCGCCATGAAGGCGCTGCCGCTGGCCTATAACAAGGACATGCAGGAGGACAAGGAGGCCGTGTTCGACGCGCTGGACACCGCCCAGCTCTCGCTGGAGGTGCTCGCGCCCATGCTGCGCACGGCCACCTTCCACCCGGACAACATGAAGAAGGCGGCGCTGGGCGGCTTCATCAACGCCACCGATGTGGCCGATTACATGACCAAGAAGGGCGTGCCCTTCCGCGACGCTTACTGCGTCACCGGCCAGCTGGTGAACCGCTGCATCGAGCTGGGCACCACGCTGGACGCGCTGCCGCTTGCGGAGTACCGCGCCTTCTCGCCTGTGTTTGACGAGGACGTGTACGCCGCCATCGACCTGCTTACCTGCGTGTGCCAGCGCAGCATCCCCGGAGGCCCCGCTCCGGAGACGGTGAAGCAGCAGATCGAGGGCGTGCGGGCGCAGCTCTGATCCATTTCAAGTGGAGGACGGTTTCATGCCGTCCTCCTGTTATATTTTGGTAAGCAATGGAGCCGAACGCTTGCTTTTTCCGTCAAAGGGATATAATGATAGAAAATCGATCCGAAAGGAGTCCGATATGCAGAAAAAACGCAAGGCGCTGCGGCTGATCCTGTTCTGGGCGCTGGCGGTCGGCTGGATCGCAGTGCTGTTCTTTTTTTCGGGACAGACCGCTGCGGAGTCCGGCAAGCTGAGCGGCGCGATCGCCAATTTTGTGCGGGGGATCTTCCCCTTCAATCGCATTCCCCCGGATCAACTGGAGCGCGTGCTGCGCAAGCTGGCGCACTTCTGCATCTTCGCGCTGGAGGGTTTTCTGCTGTGTCTGGCGATGACGGAGTCCTCCGGCGAGATCAGCGTGGGCGCGGTGCTGTCCGTGATCGCGTGCACGGGCCTGGCTGCGGCAAACGAGCTGCACCAGATCTTCTTCGAGGGCCGCAGCTGCGAGGGCCGCGACGTGCTGATCGATACCGGCGGCGCGCTGCTGGGAATCGCCGTGGTAGCGCTGCTGCTCCGGTTCCTCCGCCGCAGAAAGCGCGCGCCCGAGGAATGAATGTTATTATTTGATGAAATCTCCTGCGTGCGCGTGACAAATGCAAATTCAATGGCTATCATAGAATTGTATGCAAAAAAATCAAAGGATTACAGTTACAGGACAGGTGATTGAATTATGACGAAGATCAATATCATTTCCGGTTTTCTCGGCGCGGGCAAGACCACGCTGATCAAGAAGCTGCTGGGCGGCGCGTTCGGCAGTGAAAAGGTGGTTCTGCTGGAGAACGAATACGGCGAGGTCGGCGTGGACAGCGGCTTCATGCGCGATTCCGGCATCCAGATCACCGAGCTGAACTCCGGCTGCATCTGCTGCACGCTGGTGGGCGACTTCAGCCGCGCGCTGGACGAGCTGATCGACACCTATCATCCCGACCGCATCATCATCGAGCCCTCCGGCGTGGGCAAGCTCTCCGACATCCGCCGCGTGGTGGTGGACATGATGGACAGCCACGAAATCACCCTCGAGGGCAGCGCCACCGTTGCCGATGTCGGCAAGTGCCGCATGTATGCCAAGAACTTCGGCGAGTTCTTCATCGACCAGATCGAAAACGCCGAGACCATCATCCTCAGCCGCACCCAGAACACCACCGAGGAGCGCATCGAGAAGTGCGTCAACCTTCTGCGGGAGTACAACGCCCACGCCCGCATCATCACTACCCCCTGGGACGAGCTCACCGGCGAGCAGATGCTGGACGTGATCGAGAGCGCCGAGAGCCTGCTGAGCACCGACGAAGTGGTGCGCCACGCACACGAGCACCATCACGATCACGACGAGTG
>JAUNNK010000039.1 GCA_030537335.1 Clostridia bacterium
GGGATTTGAAGGGCCGGGAGTGAATGACGCTCCAGTGGAGCGTCAGAGCCGGCCCCGACCGAGCCCGCAGGCGAGAATCAAATCCCTCTTTTATTTAGCATCTCATAAAGCAATATTCTTGCATTTTCAATCAGGAGCCGAAGGCGGACGGTATCAGATGTTATGACTTTGACGCGAAGAATCACAATTCGTCTTTACTCCGGGGACAGGAAGGAGTATAATATATGGGGGTTTATTGGTACTGGCGAGTGCGGAAGTGCGTTGCGCAGCATCGTAAATTCAAGAATACATGAACAGCCACATTCTGCAAAGGGTCTTGCAATGAAAAAGGACAAGTTGGTTTCGTTGATCATTCCCTGTTATTTTGAAGAGGCCGCCGTCCCACTTTTTTATCAGGAGACAGCGAAAGTGATGGACAGCCTGCCGCAATATGATTTTGAGCTGATCTTTGTGGACGACGGTTCCCGTGACAACACGCTGGCGGAGATCAAAAAGCTATCTGCGGTGGATAAGCGGGTGAAATATCTCTCTTTTTCCAGGAACTTCGGCAAGGAATCCGCGATGTATGCCGGTTTGGAATACGCAAAAGGGGACTATGTCGCCACCATGGACGTGGACCTACAGGATCCGCCGGAGCTGCTGCCGGAAATGCTCTGCCTGCTGGAGACCGGGGAATATGACTGCGTGGCGACCAAGCGCATCAGCAGAAAGGGCGAACCGCCGATCCGCTCCCTTTTTGCCCGCGCATTCTATAAAATCATCAACAAAATCTCCCAGACCGAGATCGTGGACGGCGCGCGGGACTATCGGCTGATGACCCGGCAGATGGTGAATTCGGTGCTGCAGGTCAAGGAATACAGCCGGTTTTCCAAGGGGATTTTCAGCTGGGTGGGTTATCGCACCAAATGGCTGGAATTCCAGAATACGGAGCGGATCGCAGGCGAAACCAAGTGGTCCTTCTGGAAGCTGTTTTTGTATTCCATTGACTGCATCATTGCGTTTTCCACCGTTCCGCTGTCGCTGGCCTCGGTGCTTGGCGTTGTATTCTGCCTGTTTTCCTTCCTGGCAATCGTCGTGATCATTATTCGCGAACTGATCTGGCAGGGCTCCGCCTACGGCTGGCCTTCCCTCGTCTGCATCATTTTTCTCTTGAGCGGAATCCAGCTGTTCTGCATGGGCATACAGGGACAATACATCTCCAAAACCTACATGGAGACCAAAAACAGGCCGAAATATCTCATAAAGGAGCAAAGTGAGGACAATGACGAATAAAGCGACAGCGCTTCGGCGAAATCTTTTACACCTCATGGCATTTTTATTGCCCTCCGTTGTGCTGCTCGTCATGTTCCGGGCGCTTGGCTTCTATCCCTTTGGGGAAAAATCCCTGCTGATTATGGACATGAACGGCCAGTATATCCATTTCTTCGCATCCCTGAAGGATCTGGTTTCCGGCGACAGCAGCCTGTTCTTTTCCTGGTCAAAGGGAATGGGGCAGAACTATATTGGCCTGTTCGCCTATTATCTGGCGAGTCCGCTTTCATTTATTACGCTGCTCTTTGACAATGAAGCTCTTCCCCTCGGCATTCTGCTGCTGACCATTCTGAAGATCTCCCTCTGTGGATTGACATTTTCGATCTATCTCAGCAGGGCTTTTGACGAAAACCGCACTTTCAAGCTGTTTTTTACCACCTGCTATGCCCTGATGAGCTATAACCTGGTCTATTCCCTCTCGCTGATGTGGCTGGATGGGGTGATCTATCTTCCCATCATCCTGCTGGGAATCGAATCCATCATTAAGGGAAAGAAGCCGGTTCTGTTCATCGTCAGCATCACGCTGATGTTCCTGTCCAACTATTATATCGCCTATTCGGTTGCAATCTTCTGCGTGCTGTATTATTTTTACCGCTGGTTCTCCCTGAATCGGATGAACAACGGCAGGGCGCTTGTCAGAAATCTGCTGAAAATGGCGCTCTCCGCCCTTGCGGGGATCGGCCTTTCTGTGTGGCTGCTCATTCCAACGGTTCTTGATCTGGCCACGCGGGGAAGAGGATACCAAAATTCCAATACCTTTAATTTTTCCTTCTGGGATATCATCAAAAAATTCATACCCTGGAATTATGACAGCATTACCAACAGCGGTTTGCCTGCGATTTTCTGCGGCATAGGCGTTCTGCTGCTTGCAATTGCGTTCTTCTTCAATAAAGAGATCCGGCCCAAGGTGCGCCTGATGGCCGTCGGAATTTTTGCCGTCTTTCTCCTCAGCTTTTGGATCGTGCCCGTGGATGAATTCTGGCACGGGATGCAGGCTCCAAACTGGTTCCCCTACCGATACGCGTTTTTGTTCAGCTTCTTTTTGATTCTGACCGCCTATTTTCAGTTCAGGAATATGGAATTCAGCTTCAAGCCTTGTCTCAGGGAGGGCCTTGCTGTGTTCCTGATCCTACTGCTCTGTGTGAATCTGTATTTCAACTCCGTGGCAATGATTGAGGGGCTTGACAGGCAGTTCGGCTATAAAGACGTCTCGGAGTACCAGGAATTCTACTGGCAGACCGAGGCCGCATTGTCGAATGTCCCAACGGATCAGGAGATGTGTCGAATCGAAAAGGACTTTGAGTATTCCAAAAATGACGCCCTGCTGCTGGGCTACAACGGCATCAGCCATTATTCCTCAACCCACATCAGCCAGCTAAATACGTTTACCAGTAAATTGGGCTTTACGCAAGGCTTTTTATGGAATTCTCACTTGGGTTCATCGCCCGTCACCGACAGCCTGTTCAACGTCAAATACATCCTGGCAAAAAATGCGATGAGCAAGCTCAACACCCCGCTTGGCACCTATGATGGCGTCACCCTGTATCGGAATGATTTCTGTCTGCCGATCGGCTTTGCGGTTCAGGGGGAACAAGACGGAGATTATCAGAGCACAAGGGATCCCTTCGTGAATCAGAACATGCTGCTCAACGCGCTGTCCGGGCTGGATGGTCAGGTATTCCGGCCAATTGAATTTGGAAACGGCGTTTCAGATGACGGCAGTGAAGTGGTATACTACTTCACTGCGCAAAACAAAGCGCCCGTCTATCTCTATATGCGCGACGGATCCACCTATGCGCACGTTCGCGTAAACGGAGATTATGTCGCGCCCTATTTCAGCAATGATACAACAGGCGTGCTGTACATCGGCAGCTTCAGCAGCGGTGAAGCCGTTCAGATTGCTGTGCGCTCCAACAACTCCGAAGCTTTGGATATCAGCGAGGTCTATTTGTATGAGGTCGACAGCGACTACTTCGCCCAAAGCATCGGGAAGCTGCGCGCAGAGGGGTTCTATGATACCCAGCAGGTAAGCAACGGCTTGAATGCCTGGATCAACACCGACAGCAGCCGGGTGTGCTTTACCTCTATCCCCTACGCAAAGGGCTTCACGGTCAAGGTAAACGGGCAAGAGACCGAGTCCTTTGCCTATGCCGATACCTTCCTGGCATTCCCGGTTCCCGCCGGAGAAAGCAGCATAGAGATTCGCTTCGTCTCGCCAGGATTCTACATCGGACTGATCGTGTCATTGCTGACTGCGGTGATTCTGCTGAGTGTATGGATCGTTACAAAGCAAAAACAGAAAAGGGCCTGTAAAAGCTTGTGATGTTTCCATCTCAACAATAGAATCCCTCTCGAACTAACGGAGCCGCTTCCCGACCCGTTCCGCCCATTTTGCGCAAACATTCTCAGAGTTCTATCGTTTTTTATGCTGGTTTACTTTGAATTTTCAAATAACGGGCATAGAATATGAGAATGTTGAAGCTGCGCCAAATGCAGGGCCCGCCGAAGATGCGCGGGCGCTGGCGGATTCCGATCCCCTGCCAGACCGCAATACATAGATGGAGGACCGTATCATGAAGCTCATGTACATCAGCGACGGCGAAATGTGCCTGTTCGACGGTGCGGATGCCCGCGTCATCCCCAGCCAGCGCGTGGATCAGTACGCCCGGACACTGCGCGAACTGGAGCAGCAGCATGCGTGGAAAACGGAGGGCGAGGGCGCGAAGTTCATGCACAAGGTCAACCCCTACGCCAACGCCGCCGAGCGCCAGCGCGGAGTGGTCACCGGACTCGCGCCCTACAGGGACGGCGTGCTCTATGCCGTGGATCTGGGGCGCACGGGCGGCGTCTACACCAAGGATCCCCTGTCCCCTGAGGAGCCCGAGGGCCTGGTCACCAGCGCCGTTGGCCTGCACGCCCAGGATTTCGCGGTCTGCGGAGACGGGTTCTACCTCGCCATGCACGAGGGTGCGCAGCGTCACATTGCCCACATGGATCCCGCGACCGGCAATTATGAATTTCTGACGGAGGGCGATACCCTGGAGCGCCATCCCTTCCCGTCGAAGGACGGCCGCAGCATTCACTTCGACATGTGCGGCTTCGCCCGGAATGAGCAGCAGCAACTGACGGCACGCGGCCCCAGCGCCATCGTCTCGTTGAATCTGATCAGCGGGGACATCCGAGAGGTCTACGCCGATGCGGGCACGGAGTATCTGAAATACACCGAGTCCGCCGACGGAACGCAGCGCATGCTGGTGCGTCCCTATCAGGAGAAGCGTCGCGGGTCCAATCCGCTGGGCTGCCTTCTCGCGCCCTTTTCCGCCATTGCGGGCTTCATCTACCTGTTCAGCAGCTTGAACAACGCTCGCAAGGGCAAGGAGCCGCCCATGTCATCCTCGGGCGCGGAGGCCGCGCAGCAGAGGGAGCAGCCGCTGTACATCGACGACGTCGCCATCGACCCGAAGCAGATCGCCCGGGAGCAGGCGCACTCCAAGGACGACTATCCGGGGCTGATTCCCCGAGACTGGACGCTTCAGCGCATTCTGGGCGACGGCAGCCTGGAGGTCGTGCAGCGCGGCGTGCTGGACTACCTGCCCCTGCAGGACGACGGCTACATCTACTCCAACGGCGCGCACGTGTTCCGGGTGGACGCTTCCGGCGCGCGCAGCCACCTCTTCAAGGCCCATCTGGCGACGGACTTCATCCTGCTCGGCGAATAAAGGCCCTTACCTTTCCAAAAACAAAATCCCTCCGCGTCGCTGCGGAGGGATTGCTCTGTACCCATGCTTACATCCAGCTCACTTACCCGCCATCTTCCGGTAGACCGGCAGCAGAGATTCGTAGCACAGCTCGAACATTTCCTTTACGGGGCCGTAGGCCTTCACGGCCTCAGGATTCGGCTCATGCACGGCGGTGATGTCCAGGAAGCGGTCGATGTCATCGAAGCTCTTGAACAGGCCCACGCCAACGCCGCCGGTGAGGGCCGCGCCGATGGAATTGGCCTCCTCCAGCATGGAGGGCGCCTTGATGCGCGCGTCGTAGACGTCGGCCATGATCTGCCGCCACACCGCGCCCTTCGCGCCGCCGCCGATGACCAGGATCTCGTCGATGGTCAGGTGCTGGCGCAGGATCTCCAGAATGATGCCCAGGTTCATGGTCACGCCTTCGAGCACGCTGCGCAGCACGTCGCGGCGCTCGTTCTCCATCTTCAGGCCGATGAACGCGCCCTTCGCATCCGGATTCCAGCGCGGCGCGCGCTCGCCCAGCATGTAAGGCAGGAAGATCACGCCGTTCGCACCCACCGGGCTCTGCTCGATCTCCCGATTGATGAGGTCGTAGGCGCTCACACCCAGCTTCTCCGCATCTGCGGATTCATACTTGCAGATCTGATTCTTCAGCCAGGAGTAGCTCAGGCCCGCGGCCTGCATGGTGCCGTTGGGGGAATACATGCCGGGTACGATGTGGGCCCAGGTCACGGTGCGCATCTGATCGTCGAACACCGGCTTGTCGCTGGTGGTGGCGATCCACGCAGAGGAGCCCATGCAGGAGAAGGTCTGGCCCGGACGCACGGAGCCTGCGCCTACGTTGGCGCACACGCCGTCGCCGCCGCCCATCACCACGGGCGTACCTACGGCAAGCCCCGTGGCCTCGGCCGCCTCCCGGGTCACGCCGCCCGCCACGCTGGTGGAGGGCACGATCTCGGGCAGCTTGTCCGGGTCAATGCCGGAGATGTTCACGATCTTCTCCGACCAGGAGAGGGTGTTCAGATCCACGCAGGCGTTGGAGGACGCATCGGAGGGCTCGGTGCAGAACTTGCCGGTGAGCTTGAGCACGATGTAATCCTTGGCGTTGAGGGTCTTGTAGGTGTTCTTGTAGATATCCGGCTCGTTATCCCGCACCCACATCAGCTTCTGAAGTCCGTAGCTGGCGGCGTTGCGGTGTCCAGCGATGTGGTAGTAATCGGAGAGGGAGATGTGCTCGCCGATGGTGTTCTGCTGCGCCTGGGCGCGCTGGTCCGCCCAGATGATGGACGGGCGCAGGGGATTTCCCGCTTTATCCACGCACAGGCAGCCCATCATCTGTCCGGAGAAGGACACCGCGGCGATGTCGTGCTTTTCGATGCCGGTCTTGGCAATCAGGCCCTTGGTGGTATCGCAGATGGACTTCCACCAGTCGTCGGGATTCTGCTCCGCCCAGTTGCCGTTGAAGTAGTGGCAGCCATAGCTGTACACCGTGGAGCCGATCAGACGGCCCTCCTCGGAAAACAGGGTCGCCTTGTTTCCGGAGGTGCCCAGATCGTGTGCGATTACATATTTCATAGTCGTCTCTCCTTTGAAATCGGCGCGAAGGGGGACTCCCCTCCCCCTTCACGTCAGGCCAGGTCGCGGATGAGGTTCTCCGTGGCCATAGCGCCCATGTTCTCCGTCGCGCCCCGGGTGGAGGCCGCGCAGTGGGAGCCCAGAACCACATTGTCCAGCTCAAACCAGGCCGGATCCTCCGGCGGCTCGTGGGCAAAGGCGTCGATGCCCGCGCCGTAGATGCGCTCCTCCTTCAGGGCCCTGAGCAGCGCCGCCTCGTCGATCAGGCCACCGCGGGCGGTGTTGATGAGGATGGCGTCCTTCTTCATCATGGCGATTTCCTTCTCGCCCACGAAGTTGCGCGTGGAATCCATCAGCGGCAGGTGCAGCGAGATGAAGTCTGCCGTGCGGAAGATCGTCTCCGCGTCGGCGCGCTCGATGTTGTTCTCCTTTGCGTACTCCTCCGGCCAGTAGGGATCATAGGCCAGCACCTTCATGCCGAAGCCCTGGGCGCGCTTCGCCACGTGCTTGCCGATGGCGCCCAGGCCGAACAGGCCCAGGGTGGCGTGGCTCACGTCGCGGGTGGAGATCTTGCCCCAGTCCAGCTTGCGGCATCGGCGGTCGATCATCACGGCCTTGCGGGCCACGGCCATCATCAGCGTCATGGCGTAGTCGGCCACGGCCTCGCTGTTCGCGCCCACGGTGCGGCTGACCTTGATGCCGTGTGCCTTGCAGTAGGTAAGATCGATGTTGTCCACGCCCACGCCGTACTTGGCGATGGCGCGCAGCTTCGGCGCGCAGGCCAGGACCTCCGCGTCCAACGGATCCACGCCCACGATGACGCCGACGCAGTCCGCGATCAGCTCCTTCATCTGTTGCTTTTCGAGGATGCCGCCGGTAGTGTTGCGCACGACCTCGTATCCCGCGCCCTCCAGCTGCTCAAAGAGCTGGGGCATGTTCTTGCCGTAGGAGCGCGGCGTGGTCAGAATTTTCTCTCTCATGATGCTCGCCTCCCGATTCTCTCAGCGTGCGAGGCGGTCGCACATTTCCAGGCGCTCGCCGGTGATGTCGATGTGGTAGACCTCGGCGATGACCTGGGTCCAGCCGTGAATGAAGTAGGTCCAGCCGTTCTCGATCTGAAGCGCGCGCTCCTGTTGCTGGGCCTCGGCCTGGTGCATGAACTCCAAGGAGCCGCGATAGTTGAACTCCCACACGATGCCGTGCTTCGGGAACCTGCAGTTGTCGGTCAGCGGGGAGCCGGGGCGGTCCTTGCCCATGCCGGTGGCGTTGATGACGATGGAGCCCTCGGGCAGGGCTTCGACGACCTTGTCGTTCCACTCCGGCACCGGGCAGAGGTTGAAGCTCATCGGCACGCGGCTGTTGCCCAGCAGATGAATGGCCTCGGCCAGGCGGGGCACGGAGCGGTTGTTCATGTTGATGCGCGCGGGCACGTTGTCGCCGTGCTTCTCATTCTGCAGGTAGGAGCAAACCGCCAGCGCGCTTCCGCCGGCGCCCAGCACGCAGGCCTGGGCCTGGGGATACTTCTTCCAGTGATCCGCCGGAACGAAGGAGTCCAGCGCCAGGCCCACGGAGATGGGATCCTTCGCGTGGCCGCAGAGCTTGCCGTCCTTCTTGGAGATGGAGGAGATCTCGCCGAACTGCAGCGCGTAGGGATCGAAGTACTCGAACAGATCCTTGCAGGCGTTGTACAGGTCGATCTTGTGGGTGGTCACCAGCGCGCCCAGGGACAGCGGATCGTTCTTGATGAACTCCACCGCCGCGCGATAGTCCTCAGCGGGGGCGTGCAGGCTGATGTCGATGCCCTTGATGCAGGTGTCCAGACCCAGTGCCTCGGCCCAGATCGGGAAGATCTTCATGATGGAGGACTGGCCGGTGGTGACGCCGATGAAGTACATGGTGGGTTTGGTTGCGGATTCAGGCAATTTAATCATGTTATTCTCTCCTTTATCTATAACATTTGTTTTGCTTGACCTGTTTTTATCCCTAGGATATAACGTCGTATTGTCATGATATATACGGGTAAAAAGGAGCAAGTCGCTCCACCCCTCAGCCATCACTTCGGGGTGGTATCGACCTGCAAATCGACTTCAAAGCGGTTCCGATCGCCGCGATAGCGGGCGATGGAGTACTCGACGGGCTCGTCCATCTGGTTGTAGCCGACCGTCTTGAACAGCTGCACCGGCTTGCCGCGCACCATATCCAAGCGCTCCACATCCCGCACGTTTGCCGCCACGGCCTCCAGGATGCGGTTCACGCGGCAGATGCGGGTCTCCTCGCGGGTGGCAAGCAGATGATACAGCGACTCCTGGCTCATATCGTACTGGAGAATGAAGGAACAGGCGTCGTAGGGCAGATAGGTCTCCACCGTGACGATGGGATCGCCGTCCGCACAGCGCCGCCGGTGCATGTACACCGCCCGGGTACCCGGCTCAACCCCAAACACCTCCGCCACGCGCTCCGGCATGGAAACCACCTCGAAGGCCAGCATCTGCGTGCTGGGCACGCGGCCGGTGCGTTCGATCTGCTCGTTGAAGGGTTCCAGTCGCCTGATGAAGTCCTGCTTGATCTTCACCCGCGCCACGAAGGTTCCCTTGGACTTGATGCGGTACAGCCAGCCCGCCTGCACCAGCTCCGTGATGGCCTGGCGCACGGTGGTGCGGCTGATCTGAAACATTTCGGAAATCTCCTTTTCCGTCGGAATCAGACTGTCCACCGGATATTCGTTCTTCTTGATTTCCTCCAGCAGCAGACTCTTCAACTGGAAATAGAGCGGTACCGGCGTGGATTTGTCCAGCTTGTGGTCTTCCAGCATTGGGGCTCCCGTTCCTTTCATCGACAGACATAAATCAGCATAACATTGAATGTCATAACATTCAACCGTACAGCCATTATACCACAGAAATCCGTATTTTCAAGACGTTCTGGCGCAAAACTGCCGTTTTTCCAGTATGCGGCGGGATGTGGGCACCACATCAGCGGCGGGATGAGGGCATCCCGCCCTAAAGCTTCTCCGCCGTCTCGGCAAACTCCGTGAGCGCGCGCTTCACCGCCTCGGAGCTCTCCAGCGCGTTGATCTTCTCCCGGAAGCGCGCCGCGCCCCGCATCCCGGAGATGTACCAGGCGATGTGCTTGCGCATCTCCAGCATGCCGCCGCGTTCGCCGTGCAGCTGCTCCTCCAGTTCGAAGTGGCGCAGGGCCGTCTCCACCCGCTGCCTGGGCGTGGGCGGATTGTAGTTCTCCCCCGCAATCGCCGCGCGGATCTCCGCGAACAGCCAGGGATTTCCCTCCGCCGCCCGGGCCACCAGCACCGCGTCGCAGCCGGTCTCAGTAAGCATCCGCAGCGCGTCCGCGCCGCTGCGCACGTCGCCGTTGCCGAACACCGGAACCGACACATGCCGCTTCACCTCCCGGATGACGCTCCAGTCCGCGCGACCGGAGTACTGCTGCATGCGGGTGCGCCCATGCACCGCGATGGCCGCCGCGCCCGCCTGCTCGCAGATCTGCGCCACCTCCACCGCGTTGATGTGCTCTGCGTCCCAGCCCGCGCGAATCTTCACCGTCACTGGAACGTCCACCGCGTCCACCATGGCCCGCACGATGCGGCCAATCTGCTGGGGATCGCGCATCAGCGCGCTGCCCTCGCCGTTTCCGGTGATCTTCGGCGCGGGACAGCCGAAGTTGATATCATAGAAGTCGAAGCCTGCAGAGGCCAGATCCTGCGCCGCGTCCGCCATGATCTGCGGATCGCTGCCAAACAGCTGCAGCGCTGCGATTCCCTCCCCCGGCAGCCGGGTCAGCAGCTCCCGGGCGTTGCGGTTCTTCCCGCCGGAGTAGATCCAGCCCTTCGCGGAGAGCATCTCGCTCACGCTCCAGACCGCGCCCTGCTCACAGCACAGCAGGCGCATGGCCGCGTCGCTCACCCCCGCCATGGGCGCAAGCGCCGCGCCCGCAGGCAGCTCCAGTTTTCCGATTCGCATGGGACAATCCCCGCCTTCCATACAACATACCCCAGCATTATAACATCCCCGCAGGAACTTTGCAACGGCGCACCCGTAGCAGGAACCCCTTGCAATCCGCCCGAATTCTGCTATAATTCTGTTGAAAGCGAGGGAAAAATCATATGAAGAGGAAATTTGCGATTCTGCTCAAGGTGCTGCTGAGCGCAGCGCTGTGCGCACCCGCCCTGGCCGCGGAGGACTTCCGCAGCGCGCAGTCCATCGACAACTTCTATGCCGGCATGGCCGCCTTCAAGGCGGCAAACGGCCTGACCGGCTACATCAACCTGCAGGGGGAGACGGTGATCGAACCGGTCTGGGACGGCGGCGATTACTTCTGCGAGGGGCGCGCCCGGGTCAAGCTGGGCGACTGTTACGGCTACATCGACGAAAGCGGCAACGTCATCACTCCGGCAAACTGGGAGCGGGCGGGTACCTACAGCGGCGGCTATGCCTCCGTCTCCAACGGCACGCACAGCGCCCTGATCGACCTGGACGGCAATCTGGTGCTGGAGCCGGAGTGGAACATGCTGGGCAGCTACAGCGAGGGCCTGATCTCCTTCTGTAGCACGGACGCAAGCGGCGATAACGCCTACGGCTACATCAACCTCGATGGCGAGGTCGTGCTCGCCCCGCAGTGGGAGCGCGCCAACGCCTTCCGCAACGGCATCGCCGTCGTGAAAAAGGACGGCATGTACGGATGTATCGACGCCGCCGGCAACGAGGTCATTCCGTTCATCTACGACGACATCAGCCCCTTCAACGAGGGCCTGGCCTGTGTGGAGCAGAATGATCTGTCCGGATACATCGACGAGGCAGGAAATCCGGTCATTCCCTGCAAGTACGACAGCGCCAGCACCTTCCAGAAGGACCGCGCCTGGGTCAAGCAGGACGGCGCCTACCACCTCATCGATTCCCGCGACAACACCGTCGGCACGTCCACCTGGAGCAACGTATACATCGATTTCGGCGGAAGCGATTTTTCGCGCGTGTTCCAGGGCGACAAGATCGGCTATGTGAACCTCGACGGCGAAATCGCGCTTCGCCCCGTCTATGACAAGGCCACCCGCTTCTGCGACGGCGTAGCCTGTGTGCTGTGGAACGGCACATGGTACCTGATTGACGAGCGCGGCGTGGATCTGCGCAACGGAACGAACACCCAGGCATGACAAAGAGCGGCGGAACCTCGCGTTTCCGCCGCTCTCAGACTGTCGAAAAACCCCAGGAGAGCGCGAGAGGGCCGTAGCCCTCTCGCATAATAATCGAGGCCGGCGACCTGTGCGCCGGACGCGGGTGCTGATTTTTTCGGCGGAAAATCCAATTTTCAAAAGAAAAAATCGCTTCTTTGCAGATTTTACGGCCGGAATCCGAAGGATTCAAGTAAAATCTGGAAAGCAGTCGCACCTCTGCACGAAGTGCAGGTGCGACCAGCCCGCCTGAATCCTTCGGATTCCAAGGCGGCGCTGCCGGAAACTCCGCTTTGCGGAGGTTCCGGTGCGTTGTAGGGGTGGCAGTGGCGGGGGAGTTTACTCCCCCGTCCACCAGCTTGGCAAAAAAACTTTTTTGCCAAGCTGAGAGCGGCGGAACCTCGCGTTTCCGCCGCTCTCCATCTTGCGTTTCTATTTCCCGACCTCGTACCTGAGCGTATAGGGGCCCTTCGCGCCGTACAGGCGCAGATAATAGGCGCCGGCCTCCAACTTCTCCTCCCGGACGAAGCCGTGCAGGTCGTACTGCGTGTACATCTCCACCATGTCGCCATCGTACACGGTGAGCATCTGCTGTCCCTCAATCTCGCTGTTGCACACCAGGTGCAGCTCCCGCTCCGCGTCCAGAACGAAGCTGTAGACGTCGCCGTCCTCCCCCTCTGTCAGCACGCCGCTGACCGCCGCGCCATCCGTCAGAGGCATCGCGCTGAAATCCTCTCCGCTCTCCCCGATTTCATCACAGGCCAACGGCGAAAAGATCGCCTTTACGCGAAAATCGCCGGCATGCACGCTGTCTCCGTTGTAGCGCACGTAATAGGTGCCCGGTTCCAGGTAGAACACAAAGTCTCCGGTATCCGGCGCGCCGATGCAGCCGTAGAGATAGAGATCCTGCCAGGGACGCAGATCCGCGTCCAGGAACTGAAAGGGCAGCCCATCCACCGTCGTCTGAACCCGCACCGTAAGCTTGCCCACCTCGGCAAGCTCCAGGGGAAAGTAGTGGTATTCCTGTGCCTTGATGGCGGCTTCCACCCACACGCCGTCCGTCGTCAGCGCCGCGTGGTCAATCCGCACCGTCTCATCCGCCAGGGCAGTTCCCGCGCCGGCCAACAGCGCAATTGTCAGCAGCGCACAGATCCATTTCCTGCCCATTGCCGTCCACACCTGCATGCCCCTGCATTTCATTGGTTCATCCTCCTCTGCGCCGCCTGCAGCGCCCTTGCGTTTGCCCACATTATAGCATTTTTTATCCAGCTTGACAACGCGACGAAAGCCTTTTTCCACAGCATCTTGCATTTGTACCTCCCCATCGTGTATAATATAGTTGGATAATTTTAGATATTTCCGTGTCCTGAATCGCCGCACTGCGGCGGCACTGGTTCGGAACGCGTCCCCAAGCGCATATCGTTGAACAAAAGACGATCTGCGGGGTGACGATATGAAGAACCGACGCAGCCCGCGCCCGAGCTCCCCTGCGCTGGAATGGCTCTCGGATCTGTCGGGCAGAACGGCGCGCATCACCTCCATCGGCGGACGCGCGCTGCTGGTGGAGAACCACTGCGGCATACTGGAGTTCACGCAGGAAAAAATCTCCCTGGCCACGCGCTGCGGAACCATCGACGTGGCGGGCAGCGGCCTGAGCCTGTCGGAAGTGCGCCGGGACGCGCTGGTGATCCGGGGCGAGATCCGCCACGTGGATCTTCCCTGCGGGGAGGTGTGCCGCCATGAACCATGATCTGCGGCTGCGGGTGGAAGGCGCATATCCCGAGCGCCTGCTGGAGCGCTGCCTGACCCGGGGCGCGCGCTTCGCCCGGGTGCGTCGATCCGGCCCCAGAACGCTGATTCTGGAGACAGACGCGCACAGCGCCGAAATCGTGCTGGCGCTCTGCAAGCGGTACGGTCTGAACCACCGCGTGCTGCGCCACGGCGGGCTTTCGGCGCTGCTGCGGCAAATGCGCTGCCGCTGGACCCTTGCGCTGGGGCTGATCCTCTGCGCCGCGCTGTGCTGGGGCTTCCTCAGCCGCATCTGGATCATCGACATCGCCTTCACCGGCTCCGTGCCGGGAGACGCTTCCGCGCTGCGCCGCTGCATCGCGGAGGAGGGACTGCGACCGGGCATTGCGGCCTCGGCGGTGGACGCGGAGCGATTGCAAAAGCGTCTACTGGCCAACGCCGGGGATTACAGTTTCATCGGCGTGCGGGTGCAGGGCATTCGGCTGCTGGTGGAGGCCTCGCCGGAGGTGCCCGCGCCCGAGGTCTACGAAATTTCCCACGCGCGGGACCTGGTCGCCGCCCGCGACGGCGTGGTGGAGTCCGTCACCGTGCACTCCGGTGAAGCCAGCGTGCAGGTGGGCGACACCGTGCGCAGGGGCCAGACGCTGATCCGCGGCGAGGAGGACAAGAGCAAGGAGGAGACGACCCCCGTCTCCGCCCTGGGCGAGGTGATCGCCCGCTGCTGGTACGAGGGCAGCGCGCAGGCTCCGCTGGAAAAGCGAATCGTCACGCCCACCGGGCGCAGCGAGAACGCATGCCGCCTGGAGCTGCTGGGCTTCAGCGCGCCCATCACGGAATGCGCGGGCTATAAATCGGAGAAGCTGGATGAGGAGATCCTTCCGGTGGTGGGGCTGTTCCTTCCGCTGGAGGTTGTGCGCACCACCCATCTGGAGGTGGAGGAGCGAACCGAAGCCGTGGACGCAGCGGCGCTCGAAGCGCGCCTGACAGTCCTCGCCCGCGGTGAGATTCAGGCGAAGCTCGCCGCGGATGGAATCGACTACGAACTCGCCTCCGCCTGGGAGGACGTCTCCCAGGCGGACGGCGCGCTGCGCGTTCGCGCAGTCTATGAAATCACCACCGACATCGC
Source organism: Clostridia bacterium (assembly GCA_030537335.1). Lineage (GTDB taxonomy): Bacteria > Bacillota > Clostridia > Christensenellales > Aristaeellaceae > SFTH01. The sequence continues at coordinate 14,687 of JAUNNK010000039.1, forward strand.
CGTATCGCGGGATGCCCTATCTGAGGAGGTCAACGAAACTTGGAAAACAGTCAGGTAATTACGGAGCACATGCCCATCGAGTCCGCCGAGGAATTCATCGGCCTGTTCGGTCTGCGCGAGGAGAACATCGCGCTGTTCCGGGCGGAGCTGGGCGTGGACATTCAGGCCGGAAGCGGCGAAATCGCGCTGAGCGGCGAGCCGGACAAGGTGGAGCTGGCGAAGCTCACGCTGGAGAAGATGAGCGAGATCATCCGCCGGGGCGAGACGGTGGATCGCACCCGCATCCGCTATGCCATCGGTCTGGCGGAGGAGGGCAACGCGGACCGCATCGGCGAGATCATGCGCGACGTGATCGCCATCACCAGCCGGGGCCGTCAGGTGAAGTGCAAGACCCTGGGCCAGCGCACCTACGTAGACGCGATCAAGCAGAACACCTGCACCTTCGCGGTGGGCCCTGCCGGAACCGGCAAGACCTACCTGGCCATCGCCATGGCTGTGGTGGCCATGAAGAACAAGGAAATCGAGCGCATCATCCTGACCCGCCCCGCCGTGGAGGCCGGCGAGAAGCTGGGCTTCCTTCCGGGCGACCTGGCTCAGAAGGTGGATCCCTACCTGCGCCCGCTGTACGACGCCCTGCACGAAATGCTGGGTCTGGACGCCTACCAGCGCCTGGTGGAGCGCGGCGCGATTGAGGTCGCGCCCCTGGCCTACATGCGCGGCCGCACGCTGAACGACGCCTTCATCATCCTCGACGAGGCCCAGAACACCACCAGCGAACAGATGAAGATGTTCCTGACCCGCATGGGCATGGGATCGAAGATGGTCATCACCGGCGACGTCACCCAGATCGACCTGCCCATCGGCAAGAAGAGCGGCCTGGTGGAGGCGCTGGAGGTGCTCAAGGGCGTGGAGGACATCGGCATCGTGCGTCTGACCCATCGCGACGTTGTGCGCCACGAGCTGGTGCAGGCCATCGTCAAGGCTTACGAGAAATACGCGCTGCGAAATAACGACCGCCGGGGGCCTGCGCCGCGGCCGTAAAGGAGTCTTTTCATGAAGATGCTATCAGGATTCAAATCCAGCCGCCTGAACGGCGTGATCCGCACCGTGCTCATCAGCGTCGCAACCTTTCTGCTGATCTTCGTGCTGATTCTGGCGGGCATCTCGCCGGATCAGTACGACATCCACGTGGGGGAGCCCGCCAGCAAGACCATCTACGCCACCAAAGACGTGGAGGACACAGTAACCACGGAGCAGCTGCGCGTCGCCGCCGCCAACGCGGTGGAGCCCAGCTACAAGAGCGTGGACACCAGCGTCAACAACGTGGTGCTGGAGGACATGAAGCAGGCCTATGATGCGCTGCTCGCCATCCGTGAACAGTGGCAGGACAGGCTGCCGGGAAATGCGACGGAGGCGCAGCTGACTGAGATCAACGAGACCGCGCCCTTCACCCTGAGCCAGGACATGCTCACATCTCTGCTGCGCACCGACGCGGAGGTGTTGCAGCAGGTCTATGACGCGGGCGTGGTCGGCGTACGCGACACGCTGAACTCCACCCTGCCGGAGGGACAGGAATCCTCCGCCGTGACCCGCATCACCCGGGATCTGGTGGACGAAAAGTACCCCACCGGCGCGGTGTCGCTCATCTCCGAGATCCTGCGCATCTGCATCCAGCCGAACATGCTCATCGACACGGAGATCACCGAGGCCAACCGCCAGAAGGCCCGGGACGCCGTCGAGCCGGAGATGCTGGTCAAGCGCGAGGTCATCGTGCGCGAGGGCGAGATCGTCACCGAATCCCAGTACCAGATCATTTCCAGCCTCGGTCTGCTGGCGGACGACACGCTGGATGTTCCGCTGTTTGGCGGCTTGGCGCTGCTGCTGCTGGTGCTCTGCGGCATCATCGCATTGTATCTGTATCAGTTCGACGTCGCCATCCTGAAGGACACCAAGCGGCTGATGCTGCTGTGCATCACCATCGTGCTGGAGATCGCCATCTCGCTGCTGGTGCGGGGCATGAATTCCTATCTCATGCCCGTAGCCCTGGGCGCGATCCTGATCTCCGTGCTGCTGGACACCAAGACGGCGCTGTTCGTCAACTGCGTGGTCAGCTTCATGGTGTCCATGCTGGTCTCCACCGACGGCCTGTTCTCCATGTCCATGTTCTCGGTGATGCTGATGTCCTTCGCCGCGGGCCCCATCGCCACACTGGTGCTCTCCCGCAAGCAGCTGCGCACCGGCACGCTGCTGGCCGGCTTCGCAATCGCCGCCTCCAACTTCATCATCACCATGGCCATCGGCCTGGTCTCCAGCTCGAACCTGAACACCGCCCTGTCCAATTCCCTGTGGGCGCTGGGCGGCGGCGTGTTCAGCGCGGTGCTGGCCATCGGCCTGCAATCGCTGCTGGAGCTGGTGTTCAACCTGGCCACCAGCGCCAAGCTCATCGAGCTCTCCAACCCCAACCAGCCGCTATTGCGTCGATTGCTGATGGAGGCCCCCGGCACCTACCACCACTCCATCATCGTGGCGAATCTGGCCGAGGCCGCCGCCACCGCCGTGGGCGCAAACGGCCTGCTGGCCCGCGTGGGCGCGTACTATCACGACGTGGGCAAGCTCAAGCGGCCCATGTACTTCAAGGAGAACCAAATGGGCGACAACCCCCACGACCGCACCGACCCGCGCGTCTCCGCGGCCATCCTCACCGCCCATCCCCGCGACGGCGCGCAGATGGCCCAGAAGGATCGTCTGCCCGCCCAGGTGGTGGACATCGTGCGCCAGCACCACGGCGATTCCCTGGCCCTCTACTTCTACGACAAGGCCGTGAAGCTCTACGGCGAGGATGTGGACGTGTCCAGCTTCCGCTATGAGGGCCCGCGTCCCCGCAGCAAGGAGGCTGCCGTGGTCATGCTGGCCGACACCATCGAGGCCGCAACCCGGACGCTTGCCAACCCCAGCCCGGAGAAGATGGAGGCGCTGATCCGCAAGCTGGTGCGGGAGAAGCTGGATGACGGCCAACTCAACGACTCCGCGCTCACCTTCAGCGACCTGGACAAGATCTGCTCCACCTTCGTCACCGTGCTCACCGGCGTGTTCCACGAGCGCATCGAGTACCCCGAGATCAGCATCCCGCCGCGCAAGCCCGTGGCGGAGGAAGCCGCAGCGCAGTCCGAGCCTGAAACCAATCCAACGGATGAGGCCGCGCCCGAACCGGCGGAGGAAGACGTCCCCCAGCAGGAGGTGCAGAGCGATGCCCATTGAGCTGCAATGCGAGGTTCCCGGCTGTCCGGAGGGTCTCGAAGAATTCCTCAATGATGTCGCAAACGTCTGCATGGAGCTGGAGGGCGTCTCCGGCGCGGGCTTTGCGATCCGCGTGGTGGACGATGAAGCCATCCACGCGCTGAACCTTTCGATGCGCGGCGTGGACAGCGCCACCGATGTGCTCTCCTTCCCTACCGTGCGCTTCCCGAGGGGAACCACGGCCCGGGACAATCCCAGGCGGCTGCGCCGGGAGTACGATCCCAGCGTGGGCTGGATCAACCTGGGCGACTGTGTGCTGAACCTGAACCGCGCCCGGGAGCAGGCGCAGGAGTTCGGCCACTCGCTGAAGCGGGAGCTGGGCTACCTCACCGCCCACTCGGCCTTCCACCTGATGGGCTACGACCACATGGAGGAGGGCGAGAAGCGGCAGATGCGCGCCATGGAGAAGCGCGCCATGGAGAAGCTGCGGCTCTGGCGCAATCCGAAGGGAGGAACGACCATGACATACGAAGAACTGTTTCACCGGGCGGAGGAGGCCCGCAAGAATGCCTATTCGCCCTACTCCCATTACAGCGTGGGCGCGTGCATCCTGACGGAGGACGGTCAGACCTTCCAGGGCTGCAACTTTGAAAACGCATCCTTCGGCGCGACAATCTGCGCCGAGCGCTGTGCCGCCGGCAGCGCCATCGCCGCCGGACAGCGCCGCTTCATGGCCATCGCCATCGCCGCCGACAGCGTCGCCTGGCCCTGCGGCATTTGCCGCCAGGTGCTGCGGGAGTTCGCCTGCGGCCCGGAGATGCCCGTGATCGCCGGAGCAGCCGGCTCCGGCTCCTTTGAAACCCGCACCCTCGAGGAGCTGCTGCCCGGCTCCTTCGGCCCGGAGTATCTACTCGACAACCAGCAATCATAAGCAAACACGGAGGAAACGCACTTGTCTGAAAAGAAATTCCGCTCGGGCTTTGTGGCCATCCTGGGCCGCCCGAACGTCGGCAAATCCAGCATCATGAACCGCATCGTCGGCGAGAAGGTCGCCATCGTCTCCAACCATCCCCAGACCACCCGCAATAAGCTGCTGGGCGTGGCCACCGGCCCCGACTGGCAGCTGGTGTTCGTGGACACACCCGGCCTGCACAAGCCCCGCACCAAGCTGGGCGAGTACATGATGAAGTCCGCCAGCGACGCGCGCGAGGGCGTGGACGCAGTGCTGGCCGTGGTGGACGGTCAGCGCATCGGCGGCGGCGACAAGGCCGTGCTCAGCGACATCCAGAGCATGAACTGTCCCCGCTTCCTCGCGGTGAACAAGATCGACATCGTGCCGCCGGAGAAGCTGATGCCCCAGCTGGCGGAGCTCAACGAGTTCCACTTCGACCAGATCTTCTCCGTCTCTGCGCGCACCGGCGAGAACATCGATCTGCTGACCCGGAAGCTGATTGAGGCCATGCCCGAAGGGCCGAAGTACTTCCCCGACGACATGATCACCGACCAGCCCGAGCGCGTGATGTG
>JAUNNK010000040.1:0-1728 GCA_030537335.1 Clostridia bacterium
ATCTGACTGTTCTTTATACTCTTGATTTACTTCGCTGTATCGTTTTCAAGGATCGTTTTTGTCGCATTTTGTTGTCGCGTTCGTGACAACGATGATTATTATAGCAATGTTCATAGGTTTTGTCAAGCGTTTTTTGCAAGTTTATACGAACATAACGGAATTTCGGATTTTCCGTCACTTTAAAGCGAAAGAACCGAACAATTCTTTTGACACACTTTTGAAACAACCCGCACAATCCGAACATTTTCAGTTTTTGGCAAAATCATCATTCGACCACATTATTTGGAGAAATACAGGTCTCACGAAAAAATCCGCAGGAAAAAAATGAAATCGTGTAGATCACATTTTAGAATTTGCATCCGATAGCGGAGATATATCTATACGGTTATGAGAAATACCGGAATGATGTGGCGTTTCAGTTCGTCAATAAGACCGCGCACATCGACCTATTTAAACAAGCAGACAGGGCAGCATGCGCTTTGCCGCTGCCCTGTTTCGCTCCTGATTTACAGCTCGATCACTTCCGGCTCAGCGGTAAAAGAACAGATGGTAGCAGTGCCATGCTCAAAGTAGAACACGGTCATCAGATTATCATCCACCGTATACATACTGCTGAGGGAAGCGGTGTTGTCCTCCATCATGGCGATGCGGGCCTCGCGGCGAACGTCTTCCTTGACTTCGCCCTCCACGCGGATCCAAGTGCCCTTGTGCATCCCACAGATCTCCACCTTGCCGTTTTTCTTCATCTGCTGGTAAACCTTCTTCTGGTTGTTGGTAACAATGTACAACTTGCCCTCAAACTCACATACAGCACCGAAGGGGCGGACATGGGGCTGGCCGTTCTCCTCGGCGGCAAGATAGAAGGTGCCGCAGGACTTCAGATACTCCGTCGCTTTGTTCATGTTAAAACTCCTTTCGAAACACGGGTTGTAATTTTTGCCGATTACGTGTATAATTATATCTCGCGGGATTCAAAAAACAAGTACGATATTTATTGATACCGGTATCAAAATGGAGCGGTTCTATGGAGAAGAAGAATCTGTTTGGAAAATGCCCTTATGTCACAGCTCAAAAGGTTTTGACTGGGAAGTGGTCAATGTACATTATGCATCTGCTCTCAGATGGTCCGGTGCGGTTTAATGAATTGCAACGGCGGATGCCGGAGGAAATGACACACACCACCCTGTCCCGGCAATTAAAGACGCTGGAGGACGAAGGGCTGATCATCCGACGGGAGTATCAACAGATTCCACCCAAGGTAGAGTACAGCCTGAGTGAAATTGGCGAAAAATTCAGAAATGTGCTAACTGTACTGGAGGCGTGGGGAAACGAATATATCCAATATTTGAATAACAAAGAAAGGCCCACAGAATGAATCCTCAGACACGATGCACGGGCACTCGTTAAAGCGTCGGAGGTTATACTTTCTTCTTTCGTTGCCCAGGATTATTGACAAACCTGCATCGTGCCCCAAAAAAGTTGAAAAAGGGGCTTGACAAATGCATTTCGCAAAGTTATAATCTTGGCAACAACAGAAAATTCACGAAACAAACCAGCGAGTAAGAGTAGTAGGACGGAACGCAGAGCGCAAAGAGAGTCGCAGGCGGTGGGATTGCGGCAGCCGAGCCCGTTTGAATGGACTTACGAGGGCGGTCGAAAGCCGAGAGGCGAGTAGCAACCGACGGGATCCGCACCCGTTATCCAGGCGGCTCATATGATGGTATGAGA
>JAUNNK010000040.1:1828-19249 GCA_030537335.1 Clostridia bacterium
CATCAACTTGGGTGGCACCGCAGGTATACAGCCTGTCCCAACAGACACAGATCGTGTTGGGACAGGCTTTTTATTTACCTCAATCCAAATACGCCCGACGGCGGAAGGGAGGAACGGTTATGACGCGGCTGGACTTTCGATGGCGACGCTCCGCGCGCATTCCGGCAGACAGACACACGAACGAACACATTCATATTATAGAAGGAGATAGAACCATGAAAAAGCTGATTTCCGTTATCGTAGCCGCAATGATGATCCTGACCCTGACCGCCTCCGCATTCGCCGCCCCCGTGATCGGCATCAACCAGTACGGCGAGCACGGCTCGCTGGATAACTGCCGCGAGGGCTTCATTCAGGGCCTGCTGGACGCCGGCCTGGTGGAGGGCGAGGACTTCGAGATCAAGTATGAGAACGCAGGCTTTGACAATGCCATCGCATCCCAGATCGCCCAGAACTTCTCCGCGAACAACGTGGCCATCATGTGCGCCATCGCGACGCCCTCCGCAACGGCCTGCTTTGCCGCAGCAGAGGACAAGGACATCCCGGTGGTGTTCACCGCAATCACCGACCCCGTGGAGGCCAAGCTGGTGGACGGCAACGTGACTGGCACCAGTGACAAGCTGCCCGTCGAGGCCCAGCTCGACCTGATCCGCAAGCTGCAGCCCGACGCCGACACCATCGGCATCATCTACACCACCAGCGAGCCTAACTCCGTTTCCGCCATCGCCGAGTATCAGGAGAAGGGCCCGGAATACGGCTTCGCCATCGAGGCCGTGGGTGTGACCGCGCAGTCCGAGGTTACCCAGGCCGCCGACACCCTGATCGGCAAGGGCGTGGACTGCTTCTCCAACCTGACCGACAACAACGTGGTGGGCGTGCTCTCCTCCATTCTGGAAAAGACCGACGAGGCCGGCATCCCGATCTACGGCAGCGAGGTTGAGCAGGTGAAGCTGGGCTGCATCGCCGCCGCCGGCATCGACTACATCCAGCTGGGCCGCCAGACCGGCATGATGGCCGCCAAGATTCTGACCGGCGAGGCCTCCGCCTACGACATGCCCTACGAAACCATCTCCGAGTATGGCATCTACGTCAACTCCGAGGCGCTGGCAAGCTTTGGCATCGAGCTTCCGGCAGACATCGCCGAGAAGGCCATCGAGTCCAGCGAGGGATAATTCCCCGCAATTATCCCTGCGCCGCCGGTTTCAATTTGAAACCGGCGGCTGCGCAATGAAAAAACAAAGGAGCATGAGCATGAGCGTTTTCCTCGATCTGCTGGTGAGCACGCTGACGCAGGGCCTGATCTATGCGCTGCTGTCCTACGGAATTTTTATTACCTATAAGATACTGGACTTTCCGGATCTTTCGGTGGACGGCAGCTTCCCCCTGGGCGCGGCGGTGAGCGCCGTGCTGCTGGTGAAGGGCATGAATCCCTACCTGACGCTGGTGGTTGCCATGCTGGTGGGCGCGCTGGCTGGTCTGGTGACCGGCGTGATTCACGTGCGCTTCAAGGTGCGCGACCTGCTGGCCGGCATCATCACCATGACGGCGCTCTTCTCCATCAATCTGCAGATCGCGGGCTCCAATCTGGCGGTGGATCGCTCCATCGACACCATCTTCACTGGAAAGCCGGTGATGGCGCTGTTCGGCAACCTTTCGCTGATGCACCGCAAGCTGGTGGTCGCCCTGATTCTGGCGATCCTGTTCAAGATCATTCTGGATCTGTTCTTCAAGACCAAGTGCGGCATGCTGCTGCGGGCCACGGGCAACAACGCCACCGTCGTCACCTCGCTGGCGGTGGACCAGGGCCGGATGAAGATCCTGGGCCTGGTGATCGCCAACGCGCTGGTGGCGCTGTGCGGCGCGGTGGTCTGCCACGAGCAGCGCTCCTTCTCCAGCACCATGGGCACCGGCCAGATGGTGTTCGGCCTGGCCACCGTCATCATCGGCACCACCCTCTTCCGCAGGATGAGCTTCGTCAAGGGAACCACCTGCGCGGTGTGCGGCAGCATCATCTACAAAATCTGCATTCAGGTTGCCATCAGCCTGGGCCTGCCGGCGAACCTTTTGAAGCTGGTCACGGCGGTGCTGTTCCTGGTGATCCTGATTCTCGGCAACGCAAACAGGGGGAAGGTGAAAAAGCATGCTTGAGCTGAAGAACATCACGAAGGTCTACAACCAGGGCCTGATCACCGAATCTTGCCTGTTTCAGGACTTCAGCCTGACCGTGAAGGACGGCGAATTCGTGTCCATCGTCGGCAGCAACGGCAGCGGCAAGACCTCCATGCTGAACATCATCTGCGGCAGCATTCCGGTGGAGGGTGGTCAGGTGTGCATCGACGGGCGGGACATCACCCGCTCTGCCGACTACAAGCGCTACGCCCGCATCGGCCGCATCTTCCAGAACCCCGCCATGGGCACCTGTCCGGATCTGACGGTGCTTGAAAACCTCTCGCTGGCGGACAACAAGGGCAAGCCCTTCGGCCTCAGCCGCGCCATCTCCAAGAACCGCATCGACTTCTTCCGGGAGCAGCTTGCGTCGCTGCAGCTGGGCCTGGAGGACAAGCTGCACGTGAAGATGGGCGCGCTCTCCGGCGGACAGCGCCAAGCCGTGGCGCTGCTGATGGTCACGCTCTCGCCGCTGGACTTCCTGATTCTCGACGAGCACACCGCGGCGCTGGATCCCCATACCGCCGAGATCATCATGCAGCTGACCGACCGGGTGGTGAAGGAAAAGAAGCTCACCGCCATGATGGTCACCCACAACCTGCGCTACGCCGTGGAGTACGGTAGCCGCATCCTGATGATGGATCGCGGACACGTGGTGCTGGACGTGGGCGGCGAAGAAAAGCAAAACATGAAGGTGGACGACATCCTGGACATCTTCACCCGCATCAGCATCGAGTGCGGAAACTGACGCAAATCCGGCGACCGCTTTGGAGGGGGAGCTCCGAAGCGGCCGCTTTCATTTTGGCATTCAGTCGCACGCCTTCCCCGCAGGGGGCAGGAAAACGCAAATTCACGATTGACAAAGCCGGTTTTCTTCTATAATATGAAGGAAAGAACCCGCGCGCGTGCGCGCATCCCGGGAGGAAGCGACTGATGAACAAGAGGAACAACCGCCGCGTGAAGCTGACGGATATCGCGGCAAAGACCGGATTTACCGTGGGCACCATCTCCAAGGCCCTGCAGAACAAGGAGGGCATCGCCCTGGAGACCCGCGAGAGCATCATGAAGGCCGCAAGGGAGGTCGGCTATATCGCCAATTCCCAGGCCGGGGGTCTGCGCTCCGGCTCCAGCAAGACCGTGGCCATCATCGTCAGTGACATCGCCAATCCCCTGTTCGCCATCGAAATCAAGATCTGCGTCTCCGAACTGGAGAAGCATGGCTACCGCGCCATCGTGATGGGCACGGAGGAGCGCGCCGAGCGCGAGGAGCAGGCCGTGATCTCCGCGCTGAACAAGAATGTGGACGGCGTGCTGCTCTGCCCCACCCAGAAGTCGCTGGACGGCATCCGCCTGCTCCAGCAGAACGGCATGCCCTTCGTGCTGATGGGCCGCAGGTTCGACGATCTGGACACAGACTACGTAGTGTGCGACGACGAGAAGGGCGGCTATCTGGCCGGACAGCACCTGGCGGAGCTGGGCCACGAGCGCATTCTGGTGCTCACCGCCGACCCCCGCATCTCCAGCTCCGGCGAGCGCCTGCGCGGCTTTCAGCGGGCCCTGGAGGAGCGCAGCATCGCCATCGATCCGGCGCTCATCGTGGAGATGGACGCCTCCGCCAGCGACATCGTTCAGAAAATCGAGGAAATCCTCGCGTCCGATCTGGACTTCACCGCCATCTTCGCCTTCAGCGACTACATCGCCTGGGAGACCATCTACGCCCTCAACAACCACGGCATGCGCGTGCCGGAGGACGTGTCCATCGTGGGCTTCGACGATGTGCAGTCCCACATGCGCTTCCCACCGCCGCTGACCAGCGTGCACTTTCCCAAGCGCACCATCTCCACAAGATGCGTGGAGATTCTGCTGGAGCAGATCCGCCGGGGCAGCGACGCGCCCGTGCAGCAGGTGCTGGACGCCCATCTGGTGGTGCGCGGAAGCACCGCTTCTCCCCGAAAGCGCGCCGGAGGCTGACAAATTTACATTTTATGCTTTCCATTTTGGATGAAATATCGTATAATAGATGTGTATGATTTTCAAGAATTTTCGGCGTCTTTTTTGACGGCGGACAGCCGTTCAGGCCGGGCGAGGATTCTTACATCAATGAACCGCGTGCTGCGGCGCGCAGAATCAAACGGAGGGAAAACCAATGGCAATCATCGATAAGATCAAGGCGAAGGCAAAGTCCAATGTGATGCACATCGTGCTGCCCGAGGGCGACGAGCCCCGCACCGTGAAGGCCGCTTCCATCATCGTGGAGCAGGGCCTGGCGAAGCTTACGCTGCTGGGCAACCCCGAGAAGATCAAGGAGGTCGCCGCTGGCGCTTCCCTTGAGGGCATCGAGATCATCGACCCCGCCACCAGCGAGAAGTGCGCCGAGTACGCCGCCACCCTGTACGAGCTGCGCAAGGCCAAGGGCATGACCGAGGAAAAGGCCGCTGCCACCGTGAAGGATCCCATGTACTACGGCATCATGATGGTCAAGGCCGGTGAGGCTGACGGCCTGGTCTCCGGCGCGATCCACTCCACCGGCGACATGCTGCGCCCCGCACTGCAGATCATCAAGTCCAAGCCCGGCATCAAGACCGTGTCCTCCTGCTTCCTGATGGAGAGCCCGAACAAGGAGTACGGCGACGACGGCATCATGATCTTCGCCGACTGCGCCGTGAACATCGATCCCGACGCCGAGGCCCTGGCCAACATCGCCCTGGGCGCCGCCGATTCCGCGCGCTCCCTGGCGGGCATCGAGCCCCGCGTGGCCATGCTGTCTTTCTCCACCAAGGGCTCTGCCAAGCACGACCAGGTCACCAAGGTGCAGGAAGCCACCCGCATCGCCAAGGAAATGGCTCCCGACCTCATGCTGGACGGCGAGCTGCAGCTCGACGCCGCGCTGGTTGAGAAGGTCGGCCAGCTGAAGGCCCCCGGCAGCGCCGTCGCCGGTCACGCCAACACCCTGGTATTCCCGAGCCTGGAGGCCGGCAACATCGGCTACAAGCTGGTGCAGCGCCTGGGCAACGCCGAGGCCTATGGCCCGATCCTGCAGGGCATCGCCAAGCCGTGCAACGACCTGAGCCGCGGCTGCAGCGTCGAGGACATCGTCGCCACTGTCGCCATCACCGCCGCACAGGCCCAGGGCTGATCTGACGAATGCGCGGGCAGGGGGCTCCCCCGCTCCGCGATCAAAACGGGCTGATTCACCAGCCTTATACCGATTTCAAGAATGGAGTGCATTACCCATGAAAATTCTGGTCATCAACGCCGGCTCCTCCTCCCTGAAGTATCAGATGATCGACATGGACAACGAGTCCGTCATCGCCAAGGGCCTCGTCGAGCGCATCGGCACCGTGGACCCCAAGTCCAACATCACCCACAAGTACAACGGCAAGAAGTATGAGGCCGAGATCGACAAGCTGGGCGACCACAACGCCGCCATGGAGCTGGTTCTGAAGCTGCTCACCGACAAGGAGCTGGGCGTGATCTCCGACCTGAGCGAGATCGGCGCAGTCGGCCACCGCGTGCTGCACGGCGGCGAGAAGTTCACCGCCTCCTGCCTGATCGACGACGCCTGCATCGCTGCCATCGAGGAGAACATCCCGCTGGGCCCGCTGCACAATCCCGCCAACCTGATGGGCATCCGCGCCTGCCAGAAGGTGCTGCCGAACGTGCCCCAGGTCGCCGTGTTCGACACCGCGTTCCATCAGACCATGCCGCCCAAGGCCTTCCGCTACGGCCTGCCGAAGCACTACTACACCGACCTGCACATGCGCAAGTACGGCTTCCACGGCACCAGCCATCGCTTCATCGCTGGCCGCGCCACCGAGCTGCTGGGCGAGGGCAAGAAGGTCATCGTCTGCCACCTGGGCAACGGTTCCTCCCTGTCCGCCTGCGTCAACGGCAAGTGCGTGGACACCACCATGGGCATCACGCCTCTGGACGGCCTGCTGATGGGCACCCGCTGCGGCACCTTGGATCCCGCCTGCGTTGAGTTCATCGCCAACACTGAGGGCAAGAGCGTGTCCGAGGTTCTGAACATGATGAACAAGAAGAGCGGCCTGGTGGGCCTGACCGGCTCCTCCGACATGCGCGACGTCACCGCCCGCTTCGACGCTGGCGATCCCGACGCCAAGCTGGCCATCGAGATGTGGACCTACACCGTGCAGAAGTACATCGGCTCCTATGTGGCCGCGATGAATGGCTGCGACGCCATCATCTTCACCGCCGGCATCGGCGAGAACCACATCCGCGCCCGCAAGTGGGTGTGCGAAGGCCTGAGCTACTTCGGCATCAAGATCGACGACGAGCGGAATAATGTATGCGGCGAAGAGCGCCTGATCTCCACCGACGACAGCAAGATCCAGGTGTGGGTCATCCCCACCAACGAGGAGCTGGCCATCGCCCGCGATACGCTGGAAATCGCTACGAAAAAATAACTTTACAAAATAGCATACAGCGTATATAATATTTGAGGTTAGGGGGAAAAAGGTTTGTCGGCAATGCTGGATGTATCCAACGCACTGAAGTATCCCGGTCAGGTATACCCCTTTGAGCTGGGTGTAGAGATCGAGGAAATGGAAGTACTCAGCGATCCGGTCGCTTTTACGGACGTTACTGTCCGCGGCGAGTTCTTCGGATCCGGCGAGCAGGTGAGCATCCGGGGCGAGATCACTTCGACGGTCACTTCCCGTTGCGCCAAGTGTCTCGAGCCGGTTGTGCTCGAACTCCACGCTGAGATGGACGCGCAGTTTGCCCGCCAAATCGACCCCGAGGACCCGGATCTGTATTCCTTTGAAGGATCAAAGGCGGATCTCACGGACGCCGTTCAGGACGCGCTGCTGCTGGAACTGCCCTACCGCTTCCTGTGCAGCGAGGACTGCAAGGGCCTCTGTCCGAGGTGCGGCGTCAATCTGAATCTGGGGTCCTGTACATGCCAGGAGGGCGCAGAGGTTACGAATCCCTTTTCGGCATTAAAAGCGCTTGTGCAAAACAATGAGGAGGTGTAACTTATGGCCACTCCGAAAGGAAAAGTCTCCAAGGCAAGGAGAGACTCTCGTCGTAGCGCTCATTGGAAGCTGTCCATGCCGGGTATCACCAAGTGCCCCCGCTGCGGCAAGATGAAGCTGAACCATCGCGTGTGCAAGGAGTGCGGCTACTACGACGGCCAGCAGATCGTTCAGGTCGAAGCTGACGCGAAGTAAGCGCAACTGCACAAACCACGGTATGTTTAAGGCGACATGATGCAATCATGCCGCCTTTTTCATGCACGTAGCGCGCATGCATCCTATGGAGGCCCGGCGCATCCACGCTTCCCTCCGTTGATTCCCGTGGACATCCAAAACAAAGGAGCGGATCACAGGCATCCCTGCAATCCGCTCTTCATTTGTCAACTGCCCCTCAGGCGACCCGGTTTCCGCCCTGGGAATTGCGCCGGGACTCCATGCGCTGCTGCTGGAGGCGCTGCTGCCGCCTGCGCTCCTGGGCGCGGTTGCTCCGAATCAGCCAGACCGATTCCAGAATGGCGATGAGGCCCAGCGCAAACAGCAGGTTCTTGGTGATATCGTTGTTGATAAACGCCATCGCCGAGTTCACCCGGTCGATGAAATAGAATACGAAATACATCACGGAAATGATGATCGCCACATGCGGAAGCAGCTTTCGCAGCATCTTTTGTTTCCTCCTTCGATCAAATCCCGGCCTGTCCGGCTCAAACCGGCTCGCGGATCAGCACAATGTCGCTGCAATTGCGCCCGCCGCCGGAGGGATTGTTAACCAGATTCGCGCCCCAGTACATCTGCGAGGTCTTGCCGCCGTCCAGATTGTAGGCGACCTTGCAGCCCAGCGAATACATCAGCTCGGAGAGCTCCTTTGTGGTGATGCCCTCGGACTTCGCCGTGCGTCCGTCCACCACCACGAAGCAGTAGTGGCCGGGCTCGAAGTAGCCGATCGCCGTGCGGGGATTGTCCGGATTCACGCTGGAATTGAAGCTGGTCATGGCCTGACCGTTGGCATCCAACAGCATCGGCCCGAACGCCCAGCTCTGATACGCGCCGGCCTCCATCTCCGCGCGGGCATCGAACTGGCCCTGCGGGAAGGTTTTCATGGTGCCGTCCCAGTAGAGCACGCACATGTCGCAGTCCACGTAGCTGTCCTCGCGGTAGAGCGTGCCGTTGCGGATGATTGCGCCGTCGTCGCTGTTGCCGTAGTAGTCGCCGTTGATGCTCACGATGGCGTTCGCGCGCACCGCCATATCCTGGATCTCCTCGCTGTAATTGCGGCCGTAGCGATCCTTGGCAAAGGCGGTGGCGAAGGAGGAGATGTCGCGAACGTAGATGTCGCTGATGAACACGTCGGTGCCGCAGTACTCCATCGTCGAATTGTTGATGCTCAAATTGGCGCTCTGGTAGTGCCAGGCGTCCTGATTCACTTCGCCGCCCGTGAACTTGTCGGCATACTTCGTGCCGAAGTAGCCCACCGGATCCGGCGTTGCGGTCGGTTCCGGAAGCTGCGTCGCCGCGGGCGCTTCCATCGCCGCAGGGGCCGCGCTGGCCTCCGGCAGTTCCTGCGCCATGGGACTCGGCTGCGCCGCCATGTTCTCGCGGCTGGAGGAGATGCCCACGGCCTCCACGTTCCGGGGAATGACGTGGTGGAACAGCGAAAACACATTCAGCGCTACCGCGAACACCAGCACATCAATCGTCACCACCACCCACACGGGCAACGGACGCTTGCGCAGCTGGCGCTTCAGCCAGTCCAAGCGGCTCGGCTTCGGCCGACGCACCGGCGCATATCTTCTATCCGACGGATATCTCTGTGCAGGTGCGCTGTTGCGCCGCACGGGCTGCGTTCTTCTCTGCGACATCTCTACTCACTTTCCTCCCGACCGATTTCCACGATAGACGAACTTGCCCTGCACCACGAAGCTCACCACGAACAGCAGAACCTCTACGATGATCTTGGACAGCGCCAGAGGCCAGCACAACACGATGTTCAGCAGGCGCAGCAGCAGGTAGTTCACCACAAGGATGCCCACTGCCAGCGCCGCATACTTTGCGATCGCCTTGCCCAGGGTCTCGTTGCCCTTGAATACCACGCGGCGATTGATGCAGAAGTTCGCCGAAGCGCTCACCAGGCGCGCGCCCACGGCGCTCACCACCAGCGAAAGCTCCGCGCCCAGGCCCGCCGTCAGTCGGCTGAGCAAGAGCAGCATCACAAAGTCGATGGCAAAGGCGATCAGCGATGAGCAGCCGAACTTCAGAATACACATGTAAATCTTGAAGGAATCCCGCACCGGATGGAAGTGCGAGGAGGAATTGTCGTCAATGTAGACCGTCGCGATGGTCTCCTCCACGATGGGCCGACCGGACTGCGCCGCGGCCAACAGCATGTTGATCTCATACTCGTAGCGGTCGCCGGAAATCTGCAAAAACTGCTCCATTGCCTCCCGACCGAAGGCGCGCAGGCCGGTCTGGGTGTCGTAGACCTTCGCGCCGCTGGCGATAGCGAACACCTGGCGGGTGATCGCGTTGCCCCAGCGGCTCTTGAAGGGCACGTCGCCCTCGAATTTTCGGCTGCCCAGCACCAGCGCACCGGGATTGTCCCGGGCAACCTGGTTGACGCGCAGGATGTCCGCATACTTGTGCTGGCCGTCGGCATCCGCCGTTAGCGCCAGATCGCACTCCGGCAGCGACTCCAGCACGTATTTCATGGCCGTCTTGAGCGCTGCGCCCTTGCCGCGATTCACCTCGTGGCGCAGCAGCACGGCAAAATCCGGCACCCGGTCAAAGATCGCGCGGAACTCCGCGCCGCTGCCGTCGTCCACCACGATGGGCAGAAAATCCCCGTTGTTCCGAAACTCCTCCAGCAGCTTCAGCATGTCCTCTCCGGGCTTGTAGGCCGGAATAATCAACGCCGTCCTCAATGGCAATCCGCTTCCTCTCCTGTAAATCCGCATCTGCGCGTTTACATCCGCTCAAATGTAGCAATTCTATTCTATAACAATCCGACTGCGATTACAAGCCGACTGTCACGGCTTCCCCATTATTTTTTCATGAACCTGCGAAAGAAGCCCTTCTTGCCCTCCTTTTGAGGCGCAGGCGCCGCTTCGTCGGGCTTGACGGCCTCCGGCGCGGGCGCATCCGGCTTCCTTGGCGGAAGATCGAAGCTGTCCGGATCCGGCAGCTCCCCCATCTCGCTCCGGAGCCGGGGCGCAGGCGACTGCTCCGGAGTGGGCGCGTCCTCCGCAGCCTTCACGCGCACCGCCATCGGCGGCTTCGCGCGCAGCTCGCGCACCTTCTCGAACTCCGCCTTCGGCAGGCGGTAGCCCAAGTCGTCCGGGTCGATCAGGATCCCCTCCGCCGCGCCCACGCGCTGGACGAGATCGTCGAAGGTCATGTGCACCGGCTGCGCGCCCTTGATCCGTCCGGCCAACACCAGCGCCCGCTTCTTCGAGCTGAACACCGGAAGACGGCTCGCGCCGCTCTGCTTCTCGTTGAGCAGCACGCATTTGTCGCCGGGAACCACGCGCAGACCCATACCGAGCTTCGCCGCAGCCGCAGAGGTGGCAAATTCGCCGCCCTCGCCACTGGGCATCGCGCATAGGGCGTAGAGGATCGAATTGCCCAGCTCCCGCCAGGCGAAGTTGCGCAGCGTGAGCATGCTCTCCAGCGCGCCGCGCTGCAGCCGTTCCTCCGCCTGCGCCGCCTTCAGCCGGTTCCAGCGCACGCCGTACTCGGCCTCCCGCAGCAGCATGCCGCGCAGCGCGGCGTTCTCGCAGGGCTTGTCCTGCCAGATATCCTTCAGATTCAGCTCCGCCGGTGCGAAGCCGTTGTCCACCCGCAACGCGCTCAGGCCGTTCTCCGCACACAGTTGGAGGAAGCCCTCCTGCTCCGCGACGGGAATCTCCTTGACCGTCCAGAAGTCCTGTCCGCCGCAGCTCTCGGCGATGCGCTTTTGGGCGTTCTCCGCGCGCTCGGCGGCGGTAAAGAGCTCGATGCGGCCGTCATAGCCTGCAAAGGGCAGCCTGCCGCCCAGGTTTGCGTCGAATGCGACCCACAGGCTCTGCTTCTTCAGTGCCGCAGCCAGCTTCGCCCTCTCCGCAGTCCAGTCCGCACGCACGCCCTCGGGCGCGTCCTTCGCCGCACACAGCCGCTGCAGGCGGCAGCACTCCTTCAGCAGCGCGTCCAGTGGGCCCGCGCTCATCGGCGCAGCCTGGGCCGCGCGGTTCTTCATCGCAAGCGCATACGCGCCGCCGTCGATGCTCTCGCCCGTCTGGGGCTTGATTTCGCGCCACACCGGCTTGCCCTTCAGATCCACCACGCGCCAGGCGATCAGCCGGTCGGCGGGCACGCGCTTGCGCAGCTGCTCCGCCAGCGCGTCCAGCTTCTTTGTATCATTTTCGCGCCAGGCGTACTCCTCCGCCGTAATGCCGAAGATCAGCATGCAGATCTCCCCCGGCTCCAGCTTGCCCCCGGCGGCGCGCAGCCGAGGCTCGGCCAGCTCCAGCGCAGGCGACAGGCCCTGAATTTCGCCCACCGAGTAGGCCTTGAGTCCCTTTGCGCGATAGGTCGCCTGATATTTCAATTCCATATTCTTCCTCGCTTTGAAAACATTGTTGGTCGAAAGCCATTTCTATCATTATAGTTTTCCTGCGCGGCGGTGTCAATCGAGAATTCTAAATGAAGCTGCTCTGGCAATTTCTGTGGGCAGGTTTCAAATTCCATCATTCGGTCATACTAGCTGTGAAACCAAATTGGAGGGAAAAACATGACCATCGGCATGATAATTCTGATCGTCGTCGCCATACTGATCCTGCTGGGCGTGGGCCAGCGCGTGCTGGATCGCATGCGGCTGAACGACAAGCTGGCGCTCTTGTTCATCGCGCTCATCATCGGTCTGGGCTTCGTGCCGGACATTCGTGTGACCGACGTGTTCGCCTTCAACCTGGGCGGCGCGGTGGTACCGCTGGCGCTGTGCATCTACCTGTTCGTGAAGGCCGACACCGCCTGGGAACGCTGGCGCAGCATTCTGGCTTCCATCGTCACCGGCGCGGCAATCTTTGCCATCGGCATGTTCGCACCGGACGAGCCGGAGACCATCACCGTCGACCCCATCCTTCTCTACGGCCTAGCTGCGGGCCTGATCGCCTACATCTTCGGCCGCTCCCGCCGCTGCGCCTTCATCGCAGGCGTGATCGGCATGATGCTCTCCGACACCGCCAACGCCATCTACGTCTGGTCAACGGGCGTTCCCCAGGACTTCGTGCTGGGCGGCGCGGGCGCAGCGGACGGTATCGTGATCGCGGGCATTGTGGCGGTGCTGCTGGCGGAGCTGCTGGGAGAGATCATCGAACGCATGAAGCGCGGCACCCAGCGCCCCACCCGGGAGTTCCGCAACGGAGAATTCGTGAAGGAGGAGCACAGATGACGAAGCGCATCCTGATCTGCCTGTGCACCTGTCTGATCCTCCTCATGACTACGCAGACCGCCCTGGCGGCGGGCGAGACCGACGGCGACTGCATTTACACGCTGGTGGACGCGGACGGCACGGTGCTGACCCGGCGCGCCGCACGGATGTACGAGGGCGACGAGTACATCTCCTCCGACAACCGCTGCTACCGTGTGGCCTTCGTGGACGACGCGCGCTGCGTCGCCACCGCCGAGGAGATTGGCGAGGCCTCCATCGACGAGGCCGCCTTCGCCGCCTTTCTCTCCGCGCATGCAGAGACCGACCCCGCTGCGGACGACGAGAAGTTGATCTGCATGTACTCCACCCACTCGGACGAATCCTACGTGCCCAGCGACGGCGCGTCCTCGCTGTGGGAGAACGCCGGCATCTACGACGTGGGCGAGGCGCTGAAGCAGAGCCTGGAGGCCAAGGGCATCACCGTGGAGTACTCCGACAAGTCCTTCCTCCCCCACGACGCGGACGCGTACAACCGCTCCCGCAGCACGGTGGAGGAATACGTGAAGCAGGTCCCCGACGCGATCATCGACATCCACCGCGACGGCGTGGAGGCCGAGGAGTACGAAACCGAGGTGGACGGCGAGGACACCAGCATGGTGCGGCTGTTCGTGGGCCGTTCCAACCAGAACGCCGCCGAGAACAAGGCCTTCGCACAGAAGCTGAAGGCTGCGGCGGACGAGGCCTATCCGGGGCTGGTCAAGGACATCTTCATCGGCAAGGGCAACTACAACCAGGAGCTGTATCCCCAGGCCATTCTGCTGGAGTTCGGCACCTATGAGATCGAAAAGGAGAAGGCCATCTCCGCGACGGAATACATGGCGGACGTGATCGACGAGGTGCTCTTTGGCTCCACCGCCCAGGCCTCCACCGGCGACAAAAACGCAAACGCCGCCAAGGGCATCGCCTGGGCCGTGGGCGTCGCCATCGTGCTGGCCGCCATCTACGCCCTGGCCGCCACCGGCAGGCTGGGCCCGGCGTGGTCGAAGCTGAAGAACGGCGCGCAGGAGATGGGCGCGGGCCTGTTTGGAAAGCATAGAAAATAGGCAAAACCCGAATGGAGCGCTTTTCTCCACTCGGGTTTTCCTTTATCCCTCGATCTTTTCGAGCTCCGCGCCGTGCACCCGCCATGCCGCGCCGATGGTGGCTCCGGCGAGGTCATCCCTGTCGGTGCAGGTGACGATGGTCTGTATGCCCTCCAGTCGGGCGATGAGCTGCCGTCTGCGGGAGGGATCCAGCTCGCTCATCACGTCATCCAGCATCAGCACCGGCCACTCGCCCAGCTCGTCGCGCATCACAGAAAGCTCCGACAGCCGCAGCGACAGCGCCGCAGTGCGCTGCTGGCCCTGGGAACCGTAGGCTCGCACCTCGCGGCCCTCCACGGTGAGCAGCACCTCGTCCCTGTGCGCGCCCACAGAGGTGGTGAGCCTGCGCAGATCGGTCTCCCGGGCCGCAAGCAGCGCATCCAGATTGCTCTGCACGTCGTCCCCGGTGGTCACGCTGGGCGCGTAGCGCACCCGCAGCTGCTCCGAGCCGCCCGCGATCTCCCGGTAGGTTTCCTCCGCCGCAGCGGAGAGCTTTTCGATGTACACCCTTCTGTGGCGCATCAGTTCCGCGCCCGCAGTCGCCAGCTGCTCATCCCACAGATCCAGTGTGGCGATCAGTGAGGCGTTGCCCGCCATGGCCCGTAGCGCCTCGTTGCGCTGCTTCAGCGCCCGGTTGTAGCGCTGGAGCGCGTAGTAGTAGGCCGGTCGAAGCTGGGAGAGCGTCATGTCCACCATGCGGCGGCGCTCGGCGGGGCCGTCCTTGACCGTGCGCAGATCCTCCGGTGAAAACAGCACGCCGGTGATGTGGCCCATCAGCTCTCCGGAGCGCGCAGCCTCACGGCCCGCGATCTTGATCCTGCGCTTGCCCATGGCCGGCAGGATGACCTCCACCTCGTGGCTGCCGTCGTTCTTCTCCGCGCGCACCTGCACCGAGGCGAAGTCCGCGTCCCAGTAGATCAGCTCTCGATCCTGACGGGTTCGGTGGCTGCGACCCGTGCAGCACAGGTACAGCGCCTCCAGCAGGTTCGTCTTGCCCTGGCCATTGTCGCCCAGCAGCACGTTCACCCCCGGGCAGGGCTCGAATTCGCAGGCGGCGTAGTTGCGAAAGTGATTCAGTTTTGCGCCGGTGATGCGCATGGAATCGCTCCTTTATGCGTGCGGCGTGCGCGAGGATTCGCACACGCCGCTGGGTTCATTATGCCTGTCCGTTCTTCTTGCGCGCCTCGAGCTTCTTTCTGGCCTCGGTGCCCAGAATCTTCTTGCGCATGCGAATGGACTTGGGGGTGATCTCCACCAGCTCGTCGTCGTCGATGAACTCCATCGCTTCCTCCAGGGTGGGGATGTGGATGTTGGTGATCTTGTTCTGCTCCTCGGCGGAGGCGGCGTTGCGGGTGTTGGTCATGTGCTTCTTCTTGCACACGTTCACATCGATGTCGCCCACGCGGGAGTTGCGGCCGATGATCATGCCGTTGTACACCTTCACGCCGGAATCCACGAACAGCTCGCCGCGATCCTGCACGCTGAACAGCGCGTAGCTGGTGGTGATGCCGTCCTCCCAGGCGACCAGCGCGCCGGTGTTGCGGGTGGGAATGTCGCCGCGATAGGGCTGGTAGCTGTCGAACACGGCGCTCATCACGCCCTCGCCGCGGGTGTCAGTGAGGAACTCGCTGCGGTAGCCGAACAGGCCCCTGGACGGAACCTCGAACTCCAGGCGCATGCGGCTCTCGCCGTGCATGGAGATCAGCGTGCCGCGACGGCGACCAATCTTGTCGATGACGCTGCCGGAGTACTCGGTGGGCACGTCGGCCACCATGCGCTCGATGGGCTCGCAGAGCTGGCCGTCGATGGTCTTGTACAGCACCTCGGGCTTGGTGATGGCGAATTCGTAGCCCTGGCGGCGCATGTTTTCAATCAGAATGGACAGGTGCAGCTCGCCGCGGCCATAGACCCGGAAGGCGTCGGTGGAGTCGGTCTCCTCCACGCGCAGGGACACGTCGGTCAGGGCCTCCTTCTCCAGACGGGCGCGCAGATGGCGGCTGGTCACGTAGGTGCCCTCGGTTCCTGCGAAGGGGGAATCGTTGACGCAGAAGGTCATGGAGATGGTCGGCTCGTCGATCTTCACGAAGGGCAGCGGATCCGCCATGGCCGGGTTGCAAATGGTGTCGCCGATCAGCAGCTCCGGGAAGCCGGAGATGGCCACGATGTCGCCCACGCCCACCTCCTCGGCGGGCACGCGCTTCAGGCCGTCGTAGGCGAACAGGCCCGCAAGCCGCGTGGGTGCGGAGACGAAGCTGGAGCCGTACACGCAGCGGATGGCCATCATGTTGGTCTTGATGGTGCCGCGATCAATGCGGCCGATGCCGATGCGGCCCACGTAATCGTTGTAGTCGATGGTGGAGATCAGCATCTGCAGCGGCTCGTCCGGGTCGCCCTCGGGCGCGGGAATGTGCTCCAGGATGCAGTCAAACAGCGGCCTCAGGTCGGTGCCCGGCTTGCGCCAGTCGGTGGTGGCGGTGCCGGAGCGTCCGGAGGCGTAGATCACCGGGCTGTCCAGCTGCTCGTCATTCGCGTCCAGATCGATCAGCAGCTCCAGCGTCTCGTCCAGCACCTCGTCGCAGCGTGCGTCCGGGCGGTCCGTCTTGTTGATGACGATGATGACCTTCAAGTTCAGCTCCAGCGCCTTCTTCAGCACGAAGCGCGTCTGGGGCATCGGGCCTTCAAAGGAGTCCACCAGCAGCAGCACGCCGCTGACCATCTTCAGCACGCGCTCCACCTCGCCGGAGAAGTCCGCGTGGCCGGGGGTGTCCACGATGTTGATCTTCGTGTGGCCGTAGTGCACGGCCGTGTGCTTCGACAGAATCGTGATGCCGCGCTCGCGCTCCAGATCGTTGGAGTCCATCACGCGGTCGGCAACCTGCTGGTTCGCACGGAATACGCCGCCCTGCTTCAGCATCTCGTCCACCAGCGTGGTCTTGCCGTGGTCGACGTGGGCGATAATGGCGATGTTTCTCAGATCATCTCGTACAATTTTCAATCAAAAGACTCCTTTTTGCGTCGGTGTGCGTTGGGGGAGGCGCTCAGGAGACGCTGTCCCCTGAAACCCCTGCTTAAGGGCATGATGCCCTTAAGAATCCCCAGTAAGGCGCGCAATGCGCGCCTGAAAAAATAATGTATATTGAGGGTTCCAAGGGGAATCATTCCCCTTGGCAGGGGTCACGGGGACAGCGTCCCCTTGCGTCTCCCCCCGTCAAACCTCCATGTCGTCGGCGACCATGCGGTCGGCGGTCTCGGCGAGCACCAGGCCCTCGTTGTTTTCGCAGGCGAGGCGGATGCTCCACTCATTTTCAAACATGAGCACCGGCCGTCCGCTGCGATCCTCGGCGACTGCGGAGGTGGAGGTGAGGCGCAGCTTGTCCACGGGCTTGGGGGTCTCCACCACCCAGCGCACATAGCGGAAGGGCAGGGTCTCGCGGATGACGTTCACGCCGTACTCATTCTTCAGGCGGTGCTCCAGCACATCCATCTGCAGCACGCCGACCACGCCCGCGATCATCTCCTCGCGGCCGATGTTGGGGCGCTTGAAGGTCTGCACCGCGCCCTCCTGGGAGAGCTGCACGATGCCCTTGAGGAACTGCTTGCGCTTCATGGAGTCCTCGGGGCTGACCCGGCAGAAGAACTCCGGCGCGAACAGCGGAATGCCGCTGTACTTGACGTGGTTGCCGGTGCAGAGGGTGTCGCCCAGGCGGAAGATGCCGGG
>JAUNNK010000198.1 GCA_030537335.1 Clostridia bacterium
TGCGGCGGCCCCGCCAAGCGCGAGACCGACACCATGCCCCAGTGGGCCGGCTCCAGCTGGTACTTCCTGCGCTACATCGATCCCTGGAACGACGATTGCCTCGCCGATCCCGAGGAGATGAAGTACTGGCTGCCCGTGGACTGGTACAACGGCGGCATGGAGCACACCACGCTGCACCTACTGTACAGCCGCTTCTGGCACCGCTTCCTGTATGACATCGGCGTGGTGCCCACGCCCGAACCGTATCAGAAGCGCACCAGCCACGGCATGATCCTGGGCGGCGACGGCGAGAAGATGTCCAAGTCCCGCGGCAACGTCATCAACCCCGACGAGATCGTGGACGAGCTGGGCGCGGACGCCTTCCGCATGTACGAGATGTTCATGGGCGCATTCGACCAGGCAATTCCGTGGAGCACCGACGGCGCGCGCGGCTGCCGCCGCTTCCTGGACCGCGTGTGGCGCATGATGGAGTTCATGACCGACGACGAGGGCGTCTCCGAGTACATGAAGTTCGACGTGCACTCCACCATCAAGAAGGTCGGCGAGGACTTCGAGCGCATGAAGTTCAACACCGGCATCGCCGCCATGATGTCCCTGGTGAACCAGTTCTACGCCAAGGGCAGCATCACCAGGGGCGAAATGGGCATTCTCATCCGCCTGCTGAACCCCGTCGCGCCCCACATCACCGAGGAAATCAACGAAATCTGCGGCTGCGTGGATGGCGAACTGCTGCATGCCCAGTGGCCCGCATATGATGAAGCAGCCCTCGTCAAGTCCACCGTGGAGGTGGCCCTGCAGATCAACGGCAAGGTGCGCGGCCGCATGCACGTGCCCGCAGACCTGACCCGCGACGGCGCGCAGGACTACTTCCTGGCCCAGGACGAGGTGAAGAAGCTGATCGGCGACAAGGCCATCAAGAAACTGGTCTTTGTGCCGGGCCGCCTGGTGAACATCGTCTGCTGATTCCCAAACGAACGCATCCACAGTCCCCGAATGGGCGCTGTGGATGCACATTTCTGATTATCCAACTGTGAGAGGTGAAAACATGAGCACACTTCAAGCCTTCATCCTTGGCGCCGTTCAGGGACTTACGGAATTTCTGCCGATCAGCTCCTCCGGCCACCTGCTGGTGATTGAGAAGCTGATGGGCATCTCTTCAGAGAGCGGCAGTCTGCTGACGCTGAACATCCTGCTGCACTTCGGCACGCTGGTGGCTGTGTTCGCGGTCTACTGGCGGCGCATCTGGAACATGATCTGCCATCCCATCAAGTCCGAGCTGAAGTGGCTGATCGTGGCCACCATCCCCGCTGTCGTCGCCGCACTGGTCGTGGATTTTGACGACGCCTTCGAGGGCAAGTTCATCATCTGGTCCTTCTACCTAACCAGCGTGGTGCTGGTGGCGGGCACCGCCATCAACAAGCACCGCCGCCGCAACCACAGCCTGCACAAGAACGTGCGTTGGTATGACGCCGTCATCATGGGCGTGATGCAAGCGGTGGCCATCCTGCCCGGCCTGTCCCGCTCCGGCAGCACCATCTCCGGCGGCGTGGCCAGCGGCCTCTCCCGCAAGCGCGCGGCTGACTTCGCCTTCCTGATGTCCATCCCGGCCATCCTTGGCTCCGCAGTGCTGGACCTGAAGGACGTGCTCTTTGACGGCGCAGGTGGAAGCATCGAGCTGCTGCCCACCGTGGTCGGCGTGCTGGCAGCCGCCGTATTCGGCCTGATCGCCATCAAGGGCTTCCTGGCCCTGATCCGCAAGGTGAGCATGAACGCCTTCGCCGTGTACACCTTCTTCCTCGGCTCCGTGTTGCTGCTGAACAAGTACGTGTTCCACTGGATCGAGCTGCTGTGAGGATACGAAAAGAACCGATCCCGCAATGGGATCGGTTCTTTTTGTCATTTTTTCACTTCCAGCGGAAGTTCTCCCGGCCTGCGCCGAGCTCGAAGTGGTACTTCACAATGCCCAGGTCGATCCTGCTGTAGAAGCCCGTGCCCGCCTTCGCAGCCACCGCGCCGTCCTCCAGCGCAAATTTGAACTTCTGCTGGTTCACCGCCGTGGGCGCAAGCAGCGCAGCCTCCACGCCCGCGCGGAACCAGGCGGGAACCTCGCCCTTCGCTGCCATGACCTGCTCCACCGATTTGGACTTGTGCGGCACGCCCTGCGTCGCGCCGTAGCCCAGAGCAATCACGATGCACAGCTTTTCCCCCGCGTCCACCTTGCACGCGGCCTTGCTCCGATCGTAGCTCATCGCCACCCAGCAGCTGTTCAGCCCCAGCGACTGCGCCAGCAGCACCAGCCGCTCGCCGTAGTAGCCGCACTTCTCCTCCAGATCGGGCCCCTTCTTGCCCACCAGCGCCAGATAGTTGCGCACGCCGCTGAACCTTCCGTAGCGCGCCATGAAGCCGCTAAACGCTTCCGGCTCGTCCTTCACCAACTGAATGTGCATCTCTCCCTCCCGGTTGCAGGCCGCGATCTCCGCCTCCAGAACATCCACCACGTCCGCCGGAAGCGGCCTGTCCACATATCTGCGCACACTGTGCCGCGCGCGCATCACTTCCATCATTTCCATCCTTTTTCCTCCTCTCCCTCTTCTCATTTTCTTCTCTGTTTCTCACGGATTTCCTTCATTTATCTGCGCATTTCTCCGTGAAAATAAACCCCAGATTCCCTCTTCGCAATGCATAAATACCGAATTTTTCGGTATTTCAGTACCGAGAATATCGGTACAGCATACGATCATGTAGAGGTGATCTCTGTGAAAAAATATCAGCGCATCCGCGACCTTCGGGAGGATGCGGATCTGTACCAGCGGGACCTGGCGAAGCTGCTCAGCTGCTCCCAGCAGACCTACAGCGACTACGAGCGCGGCGTGGTGGACATCCCCACGGAGGTGCTCATCGCGCTGGCGGACTACTACGACACGACGACCGACTACATCCTGGGCCGCACGAACCAGCGCATCGGCATCCAGGGCAGAAAGCCGCAGAACCAGGGATGAAATCGGCATTTTCGGGTCAAAATTAACATATTCGCCTTGTTTTCCGGGAATCCTTGTGCTATAATCTTTCAGGATCGAAATTTAGATCCAGAACGCACCCGCGCCGATTCGTGCGGCGGTTGCCCTCTCATCGGGGGTGCCGCTCGAAGATGAAGCCCGGGGAGGTTTACAAACAAAAGGAGGAAACCCAAATGGCAGTTATTTCCATGAAGCAGCTGTTGGAGGCCGGCGTGCACTTCGGCCACCAGACCCGCCGCTGGAACCCCAAGATGGCGCAGTACATCTTCACCGAGCGCAACGGCATCTACATCATCGACCTGCAGAAGACCG
>JAUNNK010000199.1 GCA_030537335.1 Clostridia bacterium
CCACGGCGAATTCGGCATCATCGTGGATGTGAAGATCTTCACCCGCGAGAACCGCAACGAGCTGAGCCCGGGCGTGAACCAGATGGTTCGCGTCTACATCGCCCAGAAGCGTAAGATTCAGGTGGGCGACAAGATGGCGGGCCGCCACGGCAACAAGGGCGTTGTGTCCCGCGTGCTGCCAGAGGAGGATATGCCCTTCCTGGCGGACGGCACGCCGCTGGACATCGTGCTGAATCCCCTGGGCGTTCCGTCCCGAATGAACATCGGTCAGGTGCTCGAGGTGCATCTGGGCCTGGCGGCAAAGGCGCTGGGCTGGCACGTCGCAACGCCGGTCTTTGACGGCGCGCGCGACGAGGACATCGCCGACATGATCGACCGCGCCGCCGCTGCGGAGGACGGCCCGCTCTACGACGAGAAGGGTCGCCCGACGATCCAGTTCTCCAAGATCGGCATCAACCGCACCGGTAAGCTCTGGGTGTACGACGGCCGCACCGGCGACCGCTTCGACAACCCCGTTACCGTCGGCTACATGTACTATCTGAAGCTGCATCACCTGGTCGACGACAAGATCCACGCCCGCTCCACCGGCCCGTACAGCCTGGTCACCCAGCAGCCTCTGGGCGGCAAGGCCCAGTTCGGCGGCCAGCGCTTCGGCGAGATGGAAGTCTGGGCGCTGGAGGCCTACGGCGCGAGCCACGTGCTCCAGGAGATCCTGACCGTCAAGTCGGACGATACCATCGGCCGCGTCAAGACCTACGAGGCCATCGTGAAGGGCGAGAACATCCCCGAGCCGGGCGTGCCGGAGTCCTTCAAGGTGCTCATCAAGGAGCTGCAGTCCATCGCCCTGGACATCAAGGTGCTGGACAAGGACAAGAACGAAATCGAGATTCGCGAGCTGGACGACGACATCTATGCCACCGAGAGCGAATTCAAGGACGAGCTCGTGCCGCAGGCGACCCCCGAGGCCCTCGCCGAGGAGGAGGCCGCAGCCGAGGACTTCGACTTCGACGACCTCGAGCTGGATGACGATCTGTCCCTGGACGACGATTTCTAAGAAACGCACACTGCTTTCAGGTGAGGAATTCACCGTGTCTTGATATAGAAGGGAGAGAGCTCCTTGTTTGAATTGACAAATCTGGATTCCATTCAAATTGGTCTGGCTTCGCCGGAGAAGATCCGCCAGTGGTCTCACGGCGAAGTGACCAAGGCGGAAACCATCAACTATCGCACCCTGAAGCCGGAGCGCGACGGCCTCTTCTGCGAGCGCATCTTCGGGCCCACCAAGGACTGGGAGTGCAACTGCGGCAAGTACAAGCGCACCCGCTTCAAGGGCGTGGTCTGCGACAAGTGCGGCGTCGAGGTCACCAAGGCCAAGGTGCGCCGCGAGCGCATGGGCCACATCGAGCTGGCCGCCCCGGTGTCCCATATCTGGTACTTCAAGGGCATTCCGTCCCGCATGGGCACCCTCTTGAACATCAGCCCCCGCGCGCTTGAGCAGGTGCTGTACTTCGCAAGCTACATCGTGCTGGATCCCGGCGACAAGTCCGTCACCGGCCTTCAGCTGCACCAGCTGCTGACCGAGAGCGAATATCAGAGCAAGAAGCAGCAGGCTGAGGAGAAGGGCTTCGAGTTCCGCGTCGGCATTGGCGCAGAGGCCGTGCGCGAGATGCTTTTGAACCTGGACATCGACAAGATGAACGAAGAGCTGCGCGCCGAGCTGGACGAGCTGTCCGCCAAGGAAACCAAGCGCGACAGCGAGGGCCAGAAGCGCCAGCGCATCATCAAGCGCCTGGAGGTCGTGGAGGCCTTCCGCCAGAGCGGCAACAAGCCGGAGTGGATGATCCTGGACGTGGTGCCGGTCATCCCGCCGGAGCTGCGCCCCATGGTGCAGCTGGACGGCGGCCGCTTCGCCACCGCTGACCTCAATGATCTCTATCGCCGCGTCATCAATCGCAACAACCGCCTCAAGCGCATGCTGGAGATGGGCGCGCCGGACATCATCGTGCGCAATGAAAAGCGCATGCTGCAGGAGGCTGTGGACGCGCTGATCGACAACGGTCGCCGCGGACGCCCCGTCACCGGCGCGGGCGGACGCCAGCTCAAGTCCCTGTCCGATCTGCTGCGCGGCAAGCAGGGCCGCTTCCGTCAGAACCTGCTGGGCAAGCGCGTCGACTACTCCGGCCGTTCGGTTATCGTCGTCGGCCCGAGCCTGAAGCTGTATCAGTGCGGCCTGCCCAAGGAGATGGCGCTGGAGCTGTTCAAGCCCTTCGTCATCGAGCGCCTTGTGAATCAGGGCATGGCCGTCAACGTAAAGACCGCAAAGCGCGCCGTGGAGCGCCTCAAGCCCGAGGTCTGGGACGTTCTGGAGAACGTCATCAAGGACCATCCGGTGCTGCTGAACCGCGCGCCTACGCTGCACCGCCTGGGCATCCAGGCCTTCGAGCCGATTCTGGTCGAGGGCAAGGCCCTGAAGCTGCACCCGCTGTGCTGCACCGCCTTCAACGCCGACTTCGACGGCGACCAGATGGCCGTGCACGTGCCGCTGTCCATGGAGGCCCAGGCCGAGGCCCGCTTCCTGATGCTGGCGGCGAACAACATCCTCAAGCCCCAGGATGGCAAGCCCGTCATCTGCCCCACGCAGGACATGGTTCTGGGCTGCTACTACCTGACCATGGTCCACGAGGGCCTGAAGGGCACCGGCAAGTACTTCACCGACGTGGACGAGGCGCTGATGGCCTACGGCACCGGCGAGCTTGCGCTGGAGGCCCCCTGCCACATCCGCATGACCAAGGTCATCAACGGCGAGAAGCACTCCCGCATCGTGGACACCACCATCGGCCGCGTGATCTTTAACCAGGCGATCCCGCAGGACATGGGCATGCAGAAGCGCGAGACCATCGACGACATGTTCAAGCTGGAAATCGACGAGGTCGTCGGCAAGAAGCAGCTGGGCAAGATCGTCGACAGCTGCTACCGCACCCACGGCGTGACCACTACCTCCCGCATGCTGGATGACATCAAGACTCTGGGCTACAAGTTCTCCACCCGCGCGGCGCTGACCGTTTCGGTCGCGGACATCATCGTCCCGCCCAAGAAGAAGGAGATCCTGCACGCTGCCGAGGATCAGGTGCACCGCATCGAGCGCGAGTTCAAGCGCGGCCGCATGTCCGAGAACGAGCGCTACAGCGCCGTCATCAAGATCTGGGAGACCGCGACCAACGACGTAACCCGTGAGGTTCTGGCCAACCTCGAGCAGTTCAACCCCATCAACATGATGGCGGATTCCGGCGCCCGAGGCTCCACCAACCA
>JAUNNK010000200.1 GCA_030537335.1 Clostridia bacterium
ATCGGCAACGGCATCTCCCTGCTGATCTTCGCCGGCATCATCTCCAACATCGCCCGCGGTGTGGAGACCGGTGTGTACGGCCTGTTTAGCTCCGCAGTGGAGAGCAACATCGGCGGCATGATCGCCTCCGTGCTGGTTTTCATCATCCTGGTTGTCGGCATCGTGATCGTGGACCTCGGCGAGCGCCGTATCCCGATCCAGTATGCCAAGCGCATGGTTGGCCGCAAGATGTACGGCGGTCAGTCCACGCACATCCCGCTGAAGCTGAACTCCTCCGGCGTCCTGCCGCTGATCTTCGCGAACGCGATCATGCAGTTCCCGGCGACCATCCTGGCGTTCTTCCCGAACTCCAAGGCGAACCTCTGGTGGAGCAGCAATGTCACCATGATGTCCTGGCCCTACCAGATCATCTTCGCACTGATGATCTTCGGCTTCACGTTCTTCTATTCTTCCATCAGCTTCAACCCCGTTGAAATTGCGAAGAATATCCAGAACAACGGCGGCATGATCCCCGGCATTCGCCAGGGCAAGCCCACCAGCGACTTCATCAAGAAGATCTCCGGACGCATCACCTGCTTCGGCGCGATCTATCTTGCAATCCTGGCGGTCATCCCCACCATCATCTATGCAATCTTCGGCGTGCAGCTGACCTTTGCAGCATCCTCTCTGATGATCGCGGTTTCCGTTGCGATGGAATCCATGCGTCAGCTCGAGAGCGAGATGATGATGCGTCACTACAAGGGATTCCTTTAATCTCCCGGAGGTAGGACTATGAAACTGATTTTCTTAGGCCCTCCCGGAGCAGGCAAGGGCACGCAGGCGACGGGCGTAAGCTCGCACCTGCGGGTCCCGCATATCTCCACGGGCGATATGTTCCGCTCCGCCATCAAGAACCAGACCCCCACGGGTCTGGAGGCCAAGAGGTACATGGACGCCGGACAGCTGGTGCCGGACAGCGTGGTCATCGCCATGGTCAAGGAGCGCCTTGCCATGCCCGACTGCGAAAACGGCTATCTGCTGGATGGCTTCCCGCGCACTGTGGAGCAGGCTGAAGCGCTGGAGAAGTTCGCAGCGCCGGACGCCGTGGTGGATATCGAAGTGCCGGATGAGATGCTGGTGGACCGCCTGACCGGTCGCCGCGTCTGCGCCACCTGCAGCGGCACCTTCCATATCTCCAAGCTCGCCGATGAGAAGCTCTGCCCGGTTTGCGGCGGTGGCCTCTATCAGCGAGATGATGACAAGCCCGCTACGATTTCCAATCGGCTCAATGTCTACCATGAGCAGACTGCGCCGCTGATCGGATATTACGATGGTCTTGGTAGGCTGAAGCGGATCGATGGAAACGCCCGACCTGAGGACGTGTTCCAGAGCATCCTCTCTTCACTGGAGTGACTGCATGATCACGATTAAAAATGAGTCACAGATCGAGAAGATGCGCAAGGCTGGCGCGCTGCTGCACAGCGTGCTCGAAGCCCTTCGCGCGGAAATTGAGCCGGGCGTGACCACCCTGCATCTGGATCAGATGGCTGAAAAGCTGATCCGGGACGCAGGTGCGATCCCCTCCTTCAAGGGCTACGAGGGCTTTCCGTTCTCAATCTGTGCTTCAGTAGACGATCAGGTGGTACATGGTTTCGCAGACAGAAGGAAGCTCCGCAAGGGGCAGCTTCTGAGCATCGACTGCGGCGTCATCCTGGACGATTGGCAGTCGGACAGCGCCTTTTCTGTGCTGGTCGGCGGGGGAACCCCCATGGCGCAGAAGCTGGTGGACGTTACGGAAGAATGCTTCTGGATCGGCGCAAACATGGCCCGGGAGGGAAACCGACTGGGCGACCTCTCCCATGCAATTCAGGTGCATGCCGAGAAGCACGGCTACGGAGTCATCCGCGACCTGTGCGGCCACGGCATCGGACAGGAGATGCATGAGGATCCCAATGTTCCCAACTATGGAAATCCCGGCAGGGGCGTAAAGCTCCAGCGCGGAATGACCATCGCAATTGAGCCGATGATCTCGATGGGCACCTGGAAGGTCTATTGCGAGGACAATGACTGGACCATCGTGACCCGGGATCACAGCCTGTGCTCCCACTACGAGCACACCGTGCTGATCACGGATGGCGAGCCTGAGGTGCTCTCCTATCCGGGCAAAAAGGTTGCGGAGGAAGTGCGGCGATGAACAGATACCCGATTGAGGTTGGCGCAATCGTCGTTTCCAAGATGGGACGGGACGAGGG
Organism: Clostridia bacterium; assembly: GCA_030537335.1. Classification (GTDB taxonomy): domain Bacteria; phylum Bacillota; class Clostridia; order Christensenellales; family Aristaeellaceae; genus SFTH01. The sequence goes on from JAUNNK010000200.1 coordinate 2,232, forward strand.
ACGAAGCTTTGTCGTCGTTCAGGTAGTAGATGAGGATTTCGTAATGCTTGCCGACGGCAGGCTGAGAACGATGGATCATCTGAAGAAAAAGCGTCGCAAGCACCTCAAAACCACGGGCATCGTGGTGGAGGAGCTGCGAAGCCGCCTGCGCGAGGGCGCGGCGGTGGAGAATCATGAAGTTCGCACATGGCTGAAGAGGGAGGAAAAGTAGGCGTGTCCAAGTCCGATGTTATTGAAGTTGAAGGCGTTGTCACAGAATCTTATCCCAACGCCATGTTCGAGGTAGAACTGCCCAACGGGCACAAGATATTGGCGCACGTTTCCGGCAAGATGCGCATGAACTACATCCGCATCTATCCGGGCGACAAGGTAACGATCGAGCTCTCGCCCTATGATCTGACTCGTGGTCGGATCACCTGGCGCAGCAAGAACTGATCGATTGGATGAAGAAGGAGGCAGCATCATGAAAGTAAGACCTTCCGTAAAACCCATCTGCGAGAAGTGCAAGGTTATCAAGCGCAAGGGTCGCGTGATGATCATTTGCGAGAACCCCAAGCACAAGCAGAAGCAGGGCTGATCTGAATAGATGGGCTCAAGGCCGCGTACCCTCGCGGCGAACCACATCTCTGGGCGCACAGGATGCATCAAAAGCTGCAATCGCAGAAGAAAAATGCAAACTGTACGCTCAGATTTCTTGCGTATTGGCATAAAATCCAAAAAATAACACAAGATAACAGCGTAAATTAACGCAAAGGCGAATCTTCGGATTGCAATTTTACGTTGGGTTGTGGTATAATCATTTAGTCTGAATAGATTTCGGAGCGGCTGATGCGCCGCGAACCTGGGCGTCAATGCTGATGGCGCACAGGGAATCGGTGTGTTTTCCGAAGCTTTTCAAATAACTCGTTTGACGAATCGCCAAGCGTCAAACACCACAAGCGTAAGTAAGTTGGAGGTGCATTCATCCCATGGCACGAATCTCGGGTGTCGACCTTCCCAGGGAGAAACGCATTGAAATCGCCCTGACGTATATCTACGG
>JAUNNK010000201.1 GCA_030537335.1 Clostridia bacterium
AATCTGACTGTTCTTTATTACTTGATTTACTTCGCTGTATCGTTTTCAAGGATCGTTTTGCGTTTCTGCTCTCGCTCAACGCAGGATTTATTATAACAAAACACCCCCTATTTGTCAAGCCCTTTTTTCAAATTTCTGATATTTTCTGCATTCCACAGTATGTCGTATTTCATTCCAAGCAGCATCCACCAGATGTTGTGGTTCTTCCTGATTTTTCCAATCGATCTGGCTCAATTTGTTTTGTTAAGAAACAGTTCTTTTGACAGAAGAATCAGTCCCGGAACGGCGAAAATACCTGCAATCGCCAGAGAAAATGCGTATGCCAGTCCCGGTTTGCCGAATGCGGATGCGAAATCTGCCTCTTGGGCGCGAAGAATGACGCCGCAGACGCAGCCGAACAGCCCCGCCGCGACTCCGCGCACGGCCAGATATTCCGTCGTGCGCACACCGATACCCCGCAGTGCGTCCAGGTTCTGCGCCGCGATGCACAGTCCGCCGAAGCCGATGGCCACGCCCTGGATCAGCATCTTGCCCGGGAAGCTGCGCGCGGCCAGCTCCGCTAGGCCGGAGGGCAGGTCCGCCGACAGGAGCACCGCGAGGCCAACGTTCGCGCCGGTGAAGGAGGCGACGACCGAGCCGATCGCGCCGAAGAGCACCATGTAGCCGCAGATCACCAGCACGCTCTCCACCGCGCTGCGCATGCCGTCGCTGCGGATCGGTGCATCGGCAAGCGCCGGAAGCTCGTCTGTGCCCTCAGGCAGCACACCGCGCAACAGGCAGAGCAACGTCAGCTGTATGCAGAGCTGGATTGCGGCGAGGGAGAGGCCCAGCGACATGGAGCCGTAGAGCCCGAAGCCAACCCCGAGCATGAGGTAGGCGGGACTGACGCCGCTGACCGCCAGCGCGATGCGCCGCGCCTCCGACACACGCAGTCCGCCGCTGCGGGCGATGCGGCACACGGCGATTGCGCCGCCCGGCGAGCCTGCGATCATGCCGATCAGCGCTGCGGTAGCTGCGGCTCCGGGCAGGTGAAACAGCCTGCGCATGGGGCCGGAGAGCAGCGAATTGTACGCGGCGCAGGCCTCCGGCCCGGTGAGCACGGGCATCAGCGCCAGAAATGGAAACAGCGCCGGTGCGACGCTCGTGCACCAGACGCGCATGGCGCGTTGCGCGCCCGCGACCGCCGCATTCGGCCGGATCAGTATGCCCAGCAGCAGCGCCGCCGCGATCCACAGTTTTGCCTTCTTCACGCGAACCACCCCCGATGGAGGCTATGCGCGCCGACGGACATGCATGCCGCAACGCAAAATGCGGACCGCGCCGTCCTCAGACGTGCAGTCCGCATCATGATTTCAATCGAGCTTCAGCGTGAGCTCGCCCGCGTCGCCGATCTCCGCATCGCTGATGAAGAGATGCAGCGCGTCCAGCTCCGTCCACTCGTATTTCAGCAGCGCTTCGCTTGCGCAGCCGATCTCCAGCTTGCCCTCGGCGGGCCTTCTCGTATCATAGAAGAAGTGCATGACCCTCGGATAGGCGCTGTAGGAATAGCCCAGCACGGAGAAATCGACGGTGTTTTCATCGATCGGCTCCGCTTTCTGCGCCACGCGGAGGTCGCGCAGCTCGGTATCGCCGCTGATCACGCGCAGGATCACCGCCGCCTCGCCGTTTTCCGAGACCAGCGTGGTGTAGTGCGCGGGCACGCCGAAGTTCAGCATCAGCGAGCAGACGATCACCAGAACCACCGCCGCCGCGAAGGTGAGCAGCACGCCGACGCAGCCGGCGAGGATCTTCGCCGCCTTGGAATCGAAGCGCTTCACCAGCCACACCGTTCCGGCAACCAGCGCTGAGCAGATCAGCAGGCCGAACAGGCCGCAGGCCAGGCGCATGTCGATGAACGCATAGCCCAGCTGTCCGAAGATACCGATGAGCGTGAGAATCAGGATGAGCAGCACAAAGTAGCCCAGCACGAACCACTTGAGGTTCCGAAAGGGATCCCGTTCCATATTCCGTCCTCCTCACTTGCGATCGGTGCTGCCGAAGCCGCCGGTGCGCAGCTCCGCCGCATCGTCGTCCACGGTGACGCCGTAGGGCAGAAACACGCCCTGGGCAAAGGCCTCGCCCCTGCGGATGCTGAGGGTCTTGCCCTCCTCGTTGGCGTTGACGATCTTGATCTGGATATGGCCCTCGTTTTCGGCGCCAAAGTAATCCGAATCGATCACGCCCACGCTGTTATAGAGCTGGAGCCGATACTTAAAGCCCTGACCTGAGCGCGGGTACAGCGTCAGTACCCAGCCCTCGTCGATGCGGGCGCGAATGCCCGTGGGAATTTTGATGAACTCGCCCGGCGCAAGGGTGAAATCCAGCGGCGAATAGAAGTCATAGCCCGCCGAGCCCGCCGTGCCGCGACGGGGTAGTTTCAGCTCCTCGTAGGGATTCGGCGCGTCAAATTCCCAGTCCGCTGCAAAGCGCTCTTGGCTGACCTTCATAAACTGCGCAATTTTCTGCATGTGCATGCTCCAATCCTTCAGATTGCCTGACCACCATTATAGCATGTTCCACCAGCCCGCACAAGCGTGATTTTGCAGGCGGATGCAAAGCAGCGGGGCGGTTCCGAACGGAACCGCCCCCTGTCAGCACAGCCTGCTTATTTCGTTACAACCACTTTCATTGTGGTCTTTACGCCTGTGTTGGCGTCCTTGACCGTGATGGTCGTCGTGCCGGCCTTCACGCCCGAGACACGGAATTTGTTCGACGCCTGCTTGGTCACGGAGACGTTGCCGTTGGAGGCAGTGAAGGACAGATTCGCCGTCGCTTGTGCCGAAGCGGGCTTTGCGCTGACCGTGACTTCACACAGCTCGCCCACCTTGACCTTCAGATCTTTGGGCGTATCCCTGTGGCTGAGCACGAGCGCATCCACCACGTAGGGTTCGACCACCTTCACCTTGACGCTGGCGGTCTTCTTAACGCTGCCGCGCGTGGCCGTCACGGTGATCGTCGCCGTGCCCTTGCTCACCGGCCGCACAACACCGTCCTGGTCCACCGTGGCGATCTTCGTGGAGCTGGACTTCCAGCTATACGTCGCCTTCGCAGTCTCGGGGCCGAGGATGGGGGTCAGTTGCGTCGAGTCGCCCAGCTCCAGATAGACCGTGCCCGTCTCTTTGAGCTTCAGACTGGTCGGCTTGTAGGGATCGACGACCTTGACCTTCACCGTTGCGGTCTTGGTTACGCTGCCGCGCTTTGCGGTGACAGTGATCGTCGCCGTGCCCTC
>JAUNNK010000202.1 GCA_030537335.1 Clostridia bacterium
AGCACAATATCCCCGTGGGCATGGATTGGTACAAGCAGGTGAAGCAGTACGAGGCCGACGTGCTCTCCAAGCGCTGACGGAGGTGGAACATGAAGAAGCTGAACCTTCTGGCCTTTGACCTGGGCGCCAGCAATGGCCGCGCGATCCTGGGTCAGTTCGACGGCGACAAGCTCGAGATGAAGGAGCTGCACCGCTTTGAAAACCATTACATCGAAATGAACGGCGTGTTCTATTGGGACCTGCCGTACCTCTACAATCAGCTCAAGCAGGGCCTGCTGGCGTTCAAGAACGGCGGCTATGGCGATCTGGACTGCTGCGGCATCGACACCTGGGGCGTGGACTACGGCCTGCTCGACCGCAACGGCCATCTGCTGGGCAATCCCCGCTCCTACCGCATGAGCGTGGACGAGGACATGAGCCGCGTATGGGAGACCGTGCCCCACAAGACGCTCTTTGAGCGCACCGGCATCGCCACCATGAACTTCAACACCGTCTACCAGCTCTACCGCCGCAAGGCAGAGGGCGATGTGGCGCTGGAGAACGCGGAGACCATGCTGCTGCTGCCCGACCTGCTGGGCTACTTCCTGACCGGCGAGAAGAAGAGCGAGTACACCAATGTCACCACCTCCATGCTCTACAACCCCACCGCACGCGACTGGGATTGGGAGACCATCCGTGAGCTGGGCCTGCCGGAGAAGATCTTCACCGAGATCGACCGCGCCGGTCAGCTGCGCGGCAAGCTCCGCCCCGAGCTGTGCGAGGAGCTGGGCGTCAATGCGGCCAACTTCGCAGCCGTCGGCACCCACGACACCGCCTCCGCAGTGGCCGCCATCCCCGGCAGCGGCAGCTTCGCCTTCTGCTCCAGCGGCACCTGGTCGCTCTTCGGCGTGGAGACCGACAAGCCCATCCTCACCCCCGAGGTGCGGGATTCCAACTTCTCCAACGAGGGCACCATTCAGGGCGGCTTCCGTCCCCTGAAGAACATCATGGGTCTGTGGCTGATTCAGGAGTGCCGCCGCGATTGGATCAAGCAGGGCAAGAACTACTCCTGGAACGAGATCGTGATCGAGGCGCAGAAGGCCGAGCCGCTGCGCAGCATCATCGACCCCGACTACGGCGAGTTCTTCGCTGGCGGCGACATGGAGAAGAAGATTCAGGCGTTCTGCGAGCGCAGCGGTCAGCCGGTACCCACCACCGTGGGCCAGGTGGCACGCTGCATCTATGAATCCCTGGCGCTGAAGTACCGCTGGGCGCTGGAGCGCCTGGAGGAGATCAAGGGAGCGCGCATCGACACGCTGAACATTGTGGGCGGCGGCATTCAGAACAAGCTGCTCAACCAGATGGCGGCGGATTCGCTGGATCGCCCCGTGATCACCGGCCCCGTGGAGGGCGCAGCCATCGGCAACCTGCTGGCCCAGGCCATGGCGCTGGGCGCGGTCAAGGACGTGGCCGACCTGCGCCGCGTGGTGCGCAACAGCGAGGACGTGCACGAGTATGCCCCCAACCACACCCCCGCGTGGGAGGCGGCGTATCAGAAGCTGCTGAGCCTGATGAAGTAAGAGAGGATTCCGGTCGCAAAACAGAATCCTGTCAAAGGCGCCTGAACACAAGCTGTTCGGGCGCCTTTTCTGACTCCTGTTGACCAGACTGCGTTTCTATGCTATACTTACCGGACATATGAACCGGGAACGAAGGAATATGCGCGCTGTGGGAGGATATTGGTATGAAGAAAATGATTTGTGCTTTGCTGGCGGGCGTGCTTGCGCTCTCCCTGTGCGCATGCTCGCGAAAGGAGCAGCCTGCGATGTACATTGCGCCGACGGCTTTTTCGGAGGAGACAATGGACGTGCTGGAGCTGCTGGGGGATGACATTCAGTTCTACGATCTGTCGCTGGATGCGTCTGCGAAATCATTCGCAATCTCCCTCTGGGTCTATCGCGACGGCGAATGGGTTGAGGATGGAAGGATGTACGGCGGCAGCGACACCCTGGGCCGGAGAATCGCAGTCCGGCAGACCGAAACCAGTGTTGATCTGTACAGCATCTCCGAAACCGGCCGCGAAAAATGCAGCTATCAGGCCCTGGATACGCCGTTTGAGGAATCGCTGGGAATTGCCGGAACGAAAATTGATGAAAAGACGCCAATCGAACTGAACCGGAAGCTTCCCATCTGGGTGAAGGTTGGAACTGCTTCCAATCGGATGGAGGTTCTGGATATCACGCAGGATTTCAGAGAGATGGAATGCAACGCAGGAATCGCGGTGACGCTCACCGTGTCGGATGAAATTGTAGAATAATAACTGCCCGTCCCGGTTTTCCGGGACGGGCATAATGTAGAAGGCGTGACTTTCGGGTCGCGCCTTTTGTATCTGCTGGACATACTGGAAGCGTCGCTGTGCTTCTCATGGCTGATAAACCGGAATGCAAAGCTGCATAACAGAAATCAGGTGTTCAACGGAATCCTTACAGTCCTCCTTCAGCCATTCATTGATGATAGCCATGAGGCCGTGGATATAGAACGGCATGATATATTTCTGCTCGGAGGATGGCACTTGAAAGCGGTTCAGAATCGGCGCGAATACATGGCGATTCAGCGCAAAATAAGCGTCCTCCAGTCCCAGAACGGAGGACTGCTCCAACGCAGTGCGAAAGATGCGGCGGTGGTCTTTGATGAAGTTCAGGTACGGCGACAGGTATTCCGGCGTGATCAGGTGTAATTCCTCCAGAGGGCGGGTTTGAAGTTTTCCAAAGAATTCTGCGGTGTCCTGCGGCATGTTCTCAATGAGTTTGTCAATGATATATCGGGCGCTCTCCGCCAGAAGATCATTCACTGTTTCATAGTGCAGATAGAAGGTGGAACGGTTGACGCCTGCCCTTTCGCAGATCTCCTTCACCGTAATATAGGCAAAGTCCTTCTCTTCCAGCAGCTGAAAAAGCGCCTCGTCCATGCGTGCGGCGGTGGCAAAATACTTACTCTCCGAGCGGGTCAATGGGCTTCACCTCTTTTATCTTTCGGCTGCGCAGCAGCATCGTCACGGCAATTAGGATTACGGAACACCACATGCTGAATCCGGTCAGGGCGTTCATGGTTCTGCGGAAGCTTTCTTCCCCGGGGGAAAACTGCGAAATCATTGCCGTTTGCAAACCCAGCAGCGACATCAGCGCGGCAATTAGAGTGTGTTTCTAAATGCAAATCCGCAGGGATTATGCAAGAAGAATACGGA
>JAUNNK010000203.1 GCA_030537335.1 Clostridia bacterium
GCAGTGCGGCCGGTGCGTAAACGTAAGTGACCGCAATTTGCAGTTGCAGCTGACGTAGTAAGCAGAAATCCCAACTTTTTCTTTCGGATGGGATTTCTGCGTTTGTAGGCTTTATCAGCGGTCTGAGCCGACCTCTTCGGGCCGGCTTTTGTTGCACCGCATGAAAGGAGAATCATCCATGAAGATTCGCTTCAATGAAAATCAGGAGATCGTGGACTCCGTGAAGGAGGGACTCAAGCGCACCGGCGGCTACTGCCCCTGCCGCCTGGAGCGCAGCGAGGAGAACAAGTGCATGTGCAAGGAGTTCCGGGAGCAGATCAAGGATCCCGACTTCGAGGGCTACTGCCACTGCCTGCTGTACTACAAGGAGAAGTGAGCCGACACAGAAATCGCCCCTGGACGCAGCGTCCGGGGGCGAAGCTTTTTGGGGATGCAATCAGCGCTCCTCGCGGAAGTAGGCCAGGCCCAGGCTCTGGGGCGGCTGATCCTCGCGCTTTTTGCGCATGCTGACCAGAATCAGCACGATGATCGTGACCACGTAGGGCAGCATCTTGAACAGCTCCTGGCTGGAGCGTGTCAGTCCGGCGATGTAGAAGTACAGCCAGTACATCAGACCGAAGAGGTAGGAGCCCCAGATGGCGTTCTTCGGCTTCCAGCGGGTGAAGATGACCAGCGCCACGGCCAGCCAGCCCAGCTTTTCGATGGAGCCGTCATTCGCCCAGGTACCCTTGATGTAGTCCATGACATAGTAGATGCCGCCGAGGCCGGAGACGCCCGCGCCGATGCAGGTGGCCAGGTACTTGTTGCGCACCACGTTGATGCCCGCAGCGTCGGCGGTGGCGGGGTTCTCGCCCACGGCGCGCAGGTTCAGACCCGCGCGGCTGCGGCTGAGGAAGTACTGCATCACGATGGCAATAATAATCGCCAGGTACATCATGAAGCCATAGGAGAAGAAGATCTTGCCCACGATGCCCAGCTTGGACAGCCCGGGAATCTGCATGCGGAAGGCCGCGCTGGTGGTCGCCACGGAGATCTGGCCCACGCCGCCAGCCAGCTTATTCAGCGAGCCGCCGAAGAAGTTCGCCACGCCGCTGCCGAAGATGGACAGCGCCAGACCGGACACGTTCTGATTGGCGCGCAGGGTGATGGTGAGGAAGCTGTACACCAGGCCGCCCAGCATGGAGGCGGCCACGCCGCACACCAGCGCGATGAGCACGCAGACGATCATGCTGGGGTTCTCCACGGCGTTCTCATAGAAGAAGGTGCTGGTGAGGCTGGCGATGGCGCCCAGATACATGATGCCCGGAACGCCCAGGTTCAGATTGCCCGACTTTTCGGTGAGAGTCTCGCCCACCGCGCCGAACATGATGACCGTGCCGAACACCACGGCCGCCTGAATGAGAGAAACAAACGAATCCATTTATTTGCCCTCCTTGTGCGTTCTGAAGATCAGCTTGTAGTTGATGAAGAACTCGCAACCCAGCAGGAAGAACAGAATCACGCCCATAATCATCTCGGAGGCATACTCGTTCAGATTGTACATGGAGGCGATCTCCACCGCGCCGCGATCCAGGAACACCAGCAGCGTGGTGATCAGGATCATGGTGATGGTGTTGAACTTGGCCATCCAGGCGACGATGATCGCCGTGAAGCCGCGCCCGCCGGCGGTGTTGACGGAGATGGTGTGGTCCGCACCCGCGACGCCCACCATGCCCGCGATGCCGCAGACCGCGCCGGAGATCAGCATGGTGCGGATGATGACGCGCCTGACGCTGATGCCGGCGTAGCGCGCCGTGTTGCGGGACTCGCCCACCACCGCGATCTCATAGCCCTGCTTGCTGAGCTTGAGGTAGTAGAACATGCCGATGGTGAGGGCCATGACCAGAATCACGTTGAGCATGTAGGTCTGACCGAAGAGCTTCGGGAACCAGCCTGCCTGGGTGTTCTGGTTGATCACGCCCACGCTGTTGGAACCGAAGGGGTTCTCCCACAGGGCCACCATGAAGGAGGTGAGCTGGATGGCCACGTAGTTCATCATCAGCGTGAACAGCGTCTCATTTGTGTCCCACTTGGCCTTGAAGATGGCGGGGATCAGGCCCCAGATCGCGCCGGCAATCGCGCTGGCAATGAACATCACCACCAGCAGCAGGGGCGTGGGCAGGCTGTTCAGGTAGATCATGCACGCCGCGGTGGCGATGCCGCCCACCAGAATCTGGCCCTCCGCACCGACGTTCCAGAAGCGCATCTTGAACGCGGGCGCCAGGCCCACGGCGATGCACAGCAGCATCATGATCTCGCGCAGGGTGATCCAGACGCGGCGCTTGGTGCCGAACGCGCCCTCGAACATGGTGACGTAGACCTTGATCGGATTGAGCTTCGTGACGAAGTAGATGATCAGCGCGTCCACCACCAGCGCGGCAATGATGGCCAGCACGCGAATCATCACGGCCTTCGTCCAGTAGATGCTGTTGCGCTTGGCGATGCGCACGAAGGGCTCGCGAACCGCCTTGTTTTCGGAATGATTCATTCTGCGTCACCCTTCCCTTTCAGCTGCGTCATGCGCAGGCCGACCTCCTCCTTGGTGGCGGTGCGGCCGTCCAGTATGCCATTGACGTGGCCGGAGCACATCACCATGATGCGGTCGCAGAGCTCCATCAGCACGTCCAGATCCTCGCCGACGTAGATGACCGCCACGCCCTTCTTCTTCTGCTCGTTGAGCAGGCGATAGATGGTGTAGGAGGTGTTGATGTCCAGGCCGCGCACGGCGTAGGCCGTCATCAGCACCGTGGGCGACGCGGCGATCTCGCGGCCCACCAGCACCTTCTGCACGTTGCCGCCGGAGAGCTTGCTCACCGGGGTGATCAGGTCGGGGGTCTGAACGTCCAGATCCTCCTTGATGCGCGCCGCCAGCTTGCGGGGCCTGCGGCGGTCGGTGAAGAAGGAGTGGCCGTTGTTGTAATCCTTGAGCATCATGTTGTCCGCCATGCCCATGCTGCTCACCAGGCCCATGCCCAGGCGATCCTCCGGCACGAAGGACAGCGCGATGCCATGGTCGCGGATCTGGCGGGGCGTGCAGTTCTTCAGCTGGACGCTGCCGCCCTCCCGGGGGAAGTATTCGATGCTGGTGCCGCCCTCGTCCGGCTGAAGTCCGGCGATGGACTCCAGCAGCTCCTTCTGGCCGCAGCCGGAGATGCCGGCGATGCCCAG
>JAUNNK010000041.1 GCA_030537335.1 Clostridia bacterium
TAGGCGTGCACGTGGGCCATCACGTCGTGGCGCACGCGCTCCTCGTGGCGGCGGGCGTTCTCGTAATCGATATCGTCGATATGCGCCTTCAGCTCATCCACCTGCGCCTGCGTCACGGGCAGGCCCAGCTCCATCTCGCTCTCCGCCAGCGCCACCCACAGCTTGCGCCAGGTGGTGAACTTGCGGTCGGGAGAGAAGATGTACTGCATCTCCTTGCTTGCGTAGCGGCTGTTCAGCGGGCTTTCATAGGTATTCTTCATTTATATTCCTCCATCGAGATACAGACATTGGAAAAGGGGAGTTCTTTCCCTGGTTTATCGAGAGCATATGCGAGAGAACCAATAAAAATCGTGGTCGGCGGCGTGTACGGCGACCACGCAGCTGATTCTCCAGTAGCAGTTACGGCTCTTTTAGAGTCGCGACTGCTACTGGAGAATCGCTTCCTTGCAGATTTTGCGGCCGGAATCCGTAGGATTCAAGCAAAATCTGTAGGGGGTGGTAGTGGCGGGGGACGTGTCCCCCGCCACAAATCTCATCGAATAATCAGCGCCTCGCGCTCCGGTCCGACGGACACGTACTTGATCGGGCAGCCGACCTGCTTTTCCAGGAACAGCACGTAGTCCTGGGCGGCCTTGGGAAGCTCCTCCCAGGTGCGGCACTTGGAGATGTCGCAGCCCCAGCCGGGCAGCGTCTCGTACACGGCCTCGCAGTCATACAGCTCGGCGGTGTAGGGGAAGCGGTCGGTCTCCACGCCGTCCTTGCGGTAGGCGACGCACACCGGGATCTCCTTCAGGTAGGACAGCACGTCGATCTTGGTCAGCGCCAGCGCGGTGGTCGCCTGGAGCTTCGTGCCGTACTTGGTGGCGGGAACGTCGAACCACGCCACGCGGCGGGGTCTGCCGGTGGCCGCGCCGTACTCCGCGCCGGCCTCGCGCAGGTCGTGGGCCGCGTCGCCGTCCAGCTCACCCACGAACGGGCCCTCGCCCACGCAGGTGGAGTAGGCCTTGGTCACGCCCACCACTTCGTCCACCTTCAGGAAGGGGCAGCCGCTGCCCACCGGCGCGTAGGCCGAGATGGGGTTGGAGGAGGAGGTGAAGGGATAGATGCCGTAGTCGATGTCGCGCAGCGCGCCCAGCTGGGCCTCGAACATGATGCTCTTGCCGTCGGCCTGCGCGCTCTCCAGCAGCTCGAAGGCGTCGCAGATGTGGGGCTTGAGGATCTCGCCGTACTGCTCGATCCAGGCCAGCACCTCATCGTAGGACACCGGCTTCTGGCCGTAGCCCGCGACGAACACGGTGTTCTTCCAGTCGATCAGGCGGCGCAGGTGCTCCCGCAGGGATTCGGGGTGGAGCAGGTCGCCCATCTGGATGGCCTTCTTCATGTACTTGTCGCCGTAGATGGGGCTGATGCCGCGGCGGGTGGAGCCGTAGGCGTTCTTGCCCAGGCGCTCCTCCTCCCACTGATCCTGCGCGGGATGAATCGGCAGCACCATCATGGCGCGGTCGGAAATCTTCAGGTTGTCGGGGGTGATCTTCACGCCGGCGGCGCGCAGGCGGTCGATCTCGCCGCACAGGTGCTTCAGGTCGACGACCGCGCCCGCGCCCAGCAGGTTGATGGTCTCCGGATGGAAGATGCCGGAGGGCAGCAGGTTCAGCGCGAATTTGCCGTACTCGTTGATGACCGTGTGGCCAGCGTTGTTGCCGCCCTGATAGCGCACAACCACCTGGAACTGATCCGCAAAGTAGTCCACCATGCGGCCCTTGCCCTCGTCGCCCCAGTTGATGCCCACGATTGCACAATTGCTCATTGAAACATTCCTCCGTTGTTCGATCAATAAAGCCTGTTGAAAGACGGGTCAGCCCGTCCGCGCGGCCTCTCTGCCGCGCACACCTTCTATAACATTCGCTGTTGTTCCGGAAATCCCTGCGGTCCCGGGCAGAATTAACACAAAAAGGCTCGATTTGCTTGCAAAATAACGAACATTATATGCATATAAAATTTAATTGTTCAGATTAACGCGATTGCAATGACAAAGGCCCTGCGGATGATTATAATTATTTCAAATCTGAATCAACAGGAGGCGGTAGCTGCGTGTACAGCGAGAAGATCATCATTCTCGATTTCGGCGGCCAATACAACCAACTGATTGCCAGGCGCGTGCGCGAGATGGGCGTATACTGTGAAATCCTGCCCTACGCCACGGACGCTTCCACCTGGAAGGACGCGTCTCTGCGGGGCGTGATCCTGACCGGCGGCCCGGCCAGCGTCTATGAGGACGGCGCGCCGAGGATCGACCGGGCGCTGATCGATTCCCTGAAGGTTCCGGTGCTGGGCATCTGCTACGGCATGCAGCTGCTGAACTACCTCTACGGCGGCGAAGTGGAGAGCGCAAACGTCAGCGAGTACGGCGACACGCTGCTCTACACCGAGGACTCCGCACTGTTCCACGGCGTGCAGCGCCAGACCCACGTGTTCATGAACCACAACGACCGGGTCTCCCGGCTGCCGGAGGGTTTTGCATCCTATGCCCACACCGACAACTGTCCCTTCGCGGAGTTTGCCGACGAGGCGCGCGGCCTGTACGGCGTGCAGTTCCACCCGGAGGTGAAGCACTCGGTGGAGGGCACGACGATGCTTGAAAACTTCGTGCGCGGCGTGTGCGGCTGCAAGGAGACCTACAAGGCGGAGGATCAGATCGAGACCATGCTGCGCGGCATCCGTGCGCAGGTGGGCGAGGGTCGGGTCGTCGGCGGCATCTCCGGCGGCGTGGATTCCTCCGTGGCCTGCGTGCTGGCGAACCGCGCGCTCAAGCCCGGCCAGCTGACCTGCGTGTTCGTGGATCACGGCCTGCTGCGCAAGGACGAGGCCAAGCAGGTGCTTGAAACCTACAAGCACAACCTGGGCCTGGACATCATCCATGTGGACGCCTCCGAGCGCTTCCTGGAGGCGCTCAAGGGCGTGACCGATCCCGAGCGCAAGCGCAAGATCATCGGCGAGCTGTTCGTGCGCGTGTTCGAGGAGGAGGCCCGCAAGACCGGCGCGGACTTCCTGCTTCAGGGAACCATCTATCCCGACCGCATCGAGAGCGGCATGGGCGGCAGCGCCACCATCAAGAGCCACCACAATGTGGGCGGCCTGCCCAAGGACAGCCTGTTTAAAAAGGATCACATCGTGGAGCCGCTGGCGAACCTGTTCAAGGACGAGGTGCGCGCGGTGGGCGAGGCGCTGGGCATTCCGCACAGGATGGTCTGGCGGCAGCCCTTCCCGGGCCCGGGCCTGGCGGTGCGCTGCATCGGCGAGCTGACCCGCGAGAAGCTGGATTCCCTGCGGGAGTGCGACGCCATCTTCCTGGACGAGCTGGAGAAGGCCGGCCTGAGCGAGCAGATCTGGCAGTCCTTTGCGGTGTGGACCGGCGTGCGCACCGTGGGCTGCATGGGCGACGGCCGCAGCTACACCGGCTGCGTGGCCCTGCGCGCGGTGGTGTCCGACGACGCCATGACCGTCGAGGCCGCCGAGATCCCCTACGCCGTGCTGAAAAAGACCACCAGCCGCATCATCAACGAGGTGCGCGGGGTCAACCGCGTCGTGTACGACATCACGGGGAAACCCCCGGGAACCATCGAGTGGGAATGATGGGGAACCTATGAAAACCCTGTAATTGCAGGGACTTTCGGGCGCTGAACTGCCTTTGCGGCGAAGCGCTTCCAAACAAAAATGACGGGCGAACGGAGATCACATCGATCCGTTCGCCCGTCTTGTCTATGCGCATGTCTCCTCGGAAATCCCTGCGGGGCTTCCCGGAGCGCAGCATGTGAATGTACTTGTCAGTTGCCCACCATGATGTTCAGGATCTCCACGTCGGTGGACTTCATGCCGTCGCGGCCCATGCGGCCGATGTTCTGGATGGTCTCCTCGATGTCGCCGCCGGCCAGACCCTCGCCGTCCTGGAAGCACTTGTCCTCCTTGGCCATGCGGTAGGAGAGCAGGCCCGCGCTGACGGCGGAGGCGATCTTCGCCGCACAGGAGCTCTTCGCGCCGTCGCAGACGATGCCGCCCACGTTGCACAGCGTGTTGGTGATGGTCATGCAGATCTGGTCGTAGGTGCAGCCGTCCATATAGGCGATGCCGCAGGCGGTGCCGCAGCCCGCGCTGACCGCGCCACAGAAGGCGGAGAGATTGCCGATGTGGCGCTTGATATGTACGGAGATCAGGTTCGCCAGCGCCAGCGCGCGCAGCGTGGTCTCCTCATCCTTGTTCCAGGTCTTTGCGTACTCGCAGATGGGCAGGGTGATGGTCATGCCCTGGTTGCCGCTGCCGGAGTTGATGACCACCGGCATGCTGCAGCCGTTCATGCGCGCGTCGGAGCCTGCGGCGGCGCGGGCGGCGGCGCGGCCCTCCACATGGTCGCCGTTGATCTCCATCATGGTCTTGCCCACCGCCGCGCCGTACTTGCCCGTCAGGCCCTCCTGGGAGATGGCGGTGTTCATGGCGATCTGGCGCTCCAGCATGGGCTTCACGTCCTCCAGCCGCACCTCGTTGGCGAACTCCACGATGTCCCGCACGTTCAGTAGGCTCTTGTCCACCACCACCTCGTCGGTGGCGGCGCGCTCGTCCTCCTTGGAGAGGAGCACTTCGCCGTTCTTTTCGATGCGGGTGATGTTCGTGTGCTCGTGCTCCACGGTGACCGCGGCGCTATCCTCGCCGGCGGTGGCCAGGATGCGGATGTAGAGGTTGTCCTTGCCCTCCACCAGCTGCGCGTCGCAGAAGCCCTCGTGCACCAGTCGGGTGGTGCGCTCGATCTGCTCCGGGGTGGCGTTCTTGATGACCTCCAGCTCCAGCGCGGCGTCGCCCGCCACGCAGCCAAGGGTTGCAGCCACGTCGATGCCGCGCTGTCCGCCGGAATTGGGCACGGTCACGCCCTTGACATTTTTGATGATGTTGCCGCTGAGGTAGGCGGTGATGTGCTCCGGGAACCTGCCCAGGACATCCCGGGCCTTCGCCGCAGCAAACGCGACGGCGATCGGTTCGGTGCAACCCATCGCCGGCACCAGCTCATGCTTAAGAATTGCAATGTACCCGTTGTAAACCTTGCTATCCATTGTTTTGGCTCCCCTTCATAATATCTTCCGGCGAAAAGAACGTGCAGATATCCCTGCGCAGCGTTGCCACCGCCTGTTCCTTGTCGCCCTTGCGTATGCTGTCCACGATCTTCATGTGATTCAGCGGAAGCTCAGGCAGATCGCTCTTCGCCTTGCTGAAGCACAGCTGCTGATAGGCGCGCATGCAGGTTTCCAGCGCCGTTTTCAGGCTGTTGAACAGGTATTCGTTGCCCGAAAAGGAGATCAGCGTCAGGTGAAAATTTGCCGTGCGGTTCCAGAAATCCTTGGCGTCCCGCATGGAGTGGTAGAGGATCTCGCTCTCCGAGGCGCTCTCCAGATGCCGCAGCTGCACTGGCGTGATCTGATCAAAGCAGCTCTCCAGCGCGCCGCATTCCAGCAGGATCCGGTACTGGAGGATCTCCTGTACCTCGCGCTCGGTATAGCGCACAACCATGTAGCCCTGGCGAGGTATGCTGCGCAGCACACCCTGCGCGCACAGCTCCACCAGCGCCTCGCGCACCGGCGCCTTGGACACATTCAGCTGTTCGGAGAGCTTCTTCTCGCTGAGAACGCTCTCCACGTTGTAGGAACCGTCGATCAGGTTGTGCATCACCGTGGTGTAGACCTGCCCCTTCAACGTCGCTCCGTTCAAACTGGTCATATCAGTCAAGCCCCATTGCATCATACTTGAATTCATCCGGCGAAATGGCCGGTATTTCGGCCTTTTCCGTGGGAATTCTGCTCATGACTCCACTTAATATTAGTCCATTTTGACGCTTTTGTCAATGCATTGCGGGCCTGTCTTTGCAATTTAATATGACCAGGACGGCGGCGCGGACGCGGCGCGTGTTAAATGTCCGGGAGGTATTTTACTTTGCCGCTTTTATTTGCGCTCACAGCCTTTTTTGCGTTGACAGCGGGTAAACTGCATGCTATAATATCTCATAAAGTTCACTATACATATCCGATGGAAGAACTGTCGTCGGAACTGCCGCGACCCTGATCATATTACGAAGCCTGAATCCGGTTTTAAAGGCGCGCGTCACGCCGCCTTTGAAATAAAAAGAAAAAAGGAGCGCAACAATAATGAAGAAGATTTTTGCAATCGTCCTGACTCTGGCTCTGATCCTGAGCTGCGGCGCCTTTGCCGAGGGCACCATCAAGATCGCGGTCGCCGGCCCCATGACCGGTGACAACGCGGAGTACGGCATCGGCTTTGCCAACGCTGCAAAGCTCATGGCCTCCGAGTGGAATGCCAACGGCGGCGTGACCGTCGGCGACGAGACCTATACCGTTGAGATCGTGGAGTACGACGACAAGTCCGACTCCGACGAGGCCGCCATCATCGCCGAGAACATCGTTTCCGACGAGGACATCTGGGGCGTCATCGGCCACTTCGCCTCCGGCATCTGCATGGTCGCTGCTCCGACCTATCAGGACGCCGAGTACGTCAACATCAGCCCCACCTCCTCCCATGCCGACTACTCCGGCATCGGCGATTACATCTTCCGCAACAACACCGTCATCACCGTTGAGACCCGCACGGGCGCGGAGATGGCCGTGAACGATCTGGGCGGCCAGGCCATCGGCGTGCTGTCCATCGACTCCGAGTGGGGCCAGTCCGCCGGCAACGCCATGGAAGCCAACATCCAGGACATCGGCGGCAACTTCGTGCTGCGCCAGGAAGTCTCCACCGACGCGGTTGACTTCGCCACCGAGATCGCCAACTTCAAGGCGGCCGGCTGCGACGTGATCATGGTCGCCGGCATGTACGGCACCCTGGCTCCCTTCGCCGTCGCCTGCAACAACAGCGACTACGATGTGAAGCTGGTCGGCTGCTCCAACGCCTACACCAACAACCTGATCGAGATCGCCGGCGAGGCCGCCGAGGGTATCTACGCCCCCGTCTCCTTCTTCGCGGGCAGCACCGACGAGCGCATTCAGGCCTACGTCGCCGCCTACACCGAGGCTTACGGCTCCGCGCCCTCCGCGCTGACCACCCAGGCCTACGACTCCACCGGCATCCTGCTGGAGGCCATTGTCCGCGCTGGCAAGCTGGATCGCGAAGCCATCAAGGACGCAATGTACGAGACCGAGTACGACGGCATGTCCGGCTACACCACCTTCGACGAGATCGGCGACGCCCAGAAGGTGTTCACCAAGATCATGGTCAAGGACGGCGCTTTCACGCTGGCTGAGTTCTAATTCCAATTTCCTGCAAGGGCGTCGGGGAGGATGCATGTCCTCCCCGACAATCTTAGAGGCAAAACCCGCATTCAGGCGGTTCGATCACAAGCAGAAAGGGGAATGTTGCCGACACCCTCAGGCGGCGACATGATGTACTATGCAGACACTCATCGGAACTCTGATAAACGGTCTTGCACTTGGTATGGCATACGCGCTGATTGCCGTTGGCTATTCGATGGTGTTCGGTGTTCTCCGACTCATCAATTTCTCACACAGCGCAGTGTATGCCTTCGGTGCGTACATGGTTTACTTCTTCGTATCCCTCAATTTCGGCCTGCTGCCCGCCGTCATCATCGCGGTGGTGCTCTCCGGCCTGCTGGCGCTGACCATCGACAAGGTCGCGCTGGAACCCCTTCGCAAGAAAAAATCCATACCGATCGCGACCCTGATCACCACCATCGGTATGTCCTTCATAATTCAGAACGTGCTCTCCATCGAGTATGTATTCGGCAGTGAGAAGCGTTCCTTCCCGTCCATGAACCTCTTCGGGAACATCTCCATCGGCAACATCACCATCCAGTCCAGCCAGATCATCATGCTGTTCGTGGCGGTGATCCTGCTTTTGATCCTGACCTTCCTGGTGCAGAAGACGAAGATCGGCCTGGCGATGCGCGCCACCGAGCAGAACACCAAGGCGGCCAACCTCATGGGCATCAACGTCAACTTCGTCATCTCCTTCACCTTCTTCATCGGCGGCGCCTGCGCTGCCATCGCCGGCGCGCTGATCGGCGGTTACTATCAGGTCATTTCGCCCACCATGGGCTCCACCATCGGCCTGAAGGCCTTCGCGGCGGCGGTCGTGGGCGGCATCGGCATCCTGCACGGCTCCGTGGTTGGCGGTCTGGTGGTCGGCGTGGCGGAGTGCCTCGCGGCCCAGTACCTGGGCAGCAACGTGCGCGACCCCATGGCCTTCGTGATCCTGATCCTGATCCTCATCATCAAGCCGACCGGTCTGTTCGGCAAGAAAGGCGTAACAAAGGTATAACGTATGAAGAAGAATATCGGCAGCATCAAAAAGAACGGCTTCTTGTACGTTTTTGAGCACTTCATCGACGCGTACAAGCCGGCATTCATCCTTCTGGTCGCGGTCATCGCGATCGCCTTCCCCTTCACGCCGCTGGCGAGCCGCTCCAACCAGCGCATCGTGACCATGATCCTGCTCTACGCGATGTTGGGCATGGGTCTCAACGTGCTCACCGGCTACACGGGCCTGGTCTCCCTGGGCCACGCGGGTTTCTACGGCATCGGCGCGTACTGCTGCGCGCTGCTGACCACCAAGCTGGGCTGGTCATTCTGGCCTGCGCTGCTGGTGGGCGGCTGCTTTACGGCCCTCGTCGGCTTCCTTCTGGGTCTGCCCACGCTGCGCCTGTCGGGCACCTACCTCTCCATTGTCACCCTGGGCTTCTGCGAAATCGTGCAGATGATCCTCAAGCAGTGGGAAAGCGTGACCAACGGCAACTACGGCATCCGCAACATCCCCAAGCCGGAGCTCTTCGGCTTTGAATTCAAGCTCCAGAACGGCGGCTTCTACTTCATCATTCTGGTGCTGGTGACGCTCACGGCGCTGGCCTGCATGGCCATCAAGAAGTCCAAGTCCGGTCGCGCCTTCCTCGCCATCAAGGATGACGAGCTTGCGGCAACCATGATGGGCATCAAGACCTCCCGCTACAAGATCCTGTCCTTCGTCATCTCGGCGTTCATCACGGGCGTCGCGGGCGGCTTCTACTCCGTCATCAACAACGGCTACATCGAGCCCACCAACTTCGTGTTCAACATCTCCGTGCTGATCATCTCCGTGGTGGTTGTCGGCGGCCTGGGCACGATCCGGGGCATGTTCTTCGGTGCGGCGCTTCTGCAGCTCTTCCCTCAGGTGTTCCGCTTCCTGAACGAGTGGCGCTTCGTCATCTACGGCGTGCTGCTGGTCGTCATGATGCAGTTCCGTCCCCAGGGCGCGCTGGGCTGGCAGTCCACGCTGCCCTACAAGCTCTCCAGGCGCACCCGCGCGACGCTGAAGGAGCACGGCATTGAACCCACCGACGCCATCGTGGTCGAGGAGAAAGGAGCGCAGGCATGAGCTTTCTGAACGTTGAAAACATCACGATCCAGTTCGGCGGCCTGCGCGCCGTGGACAACGTCAGCTTCCACGTGGACCAGGGCGAGATCGTCTCGCTGATCGGCCCCAACGGCGCGGGCAAGACCACCGTGTTCAACATGCTCACCGGCGTCTACCAGCTCACCGACGGCGCGATCTCCTTCCTGGACGAGCGCATCGACGGCAAGACGCCCCAGGAGATCGTCACCCGCGGCATCTCCCGCACCTTCCAGAACCTGCGCCTCTTCCCCAAGATGCGCGTCATCGAGAACGTTCTGGTGGGCACCCACATCAATACGAAGTACAACTTCTTCCAGAGCCTGTTCCGCACCCCCGCCTTCCGCCGGGAGGAGAGCGACAAGACCGTCAAGGCCATCGAGATCCTGAACTCCATCGGCCTGGACAAGTACATCAACAGCTACGCCGAGAGCCTGCCCTACGGCGAGCAGCGCAAGGTGGAGATCGCCCGCGCCATGGCCACGGATGCAAAGCTCTTGCTGCTGGACGAGCCCGCCGCCGGCATGAACCCTGCGGAGAGCGTGGAGCTGCTGCGCTTCATCCGCCACCTGAAGGAGATTGGCTACACGGTGCTTCTGATCGAGCACGACATGAACGTGGTCATGAACATCTCCGACCGCATCTACGTGCTGGACCACGGCAAGCTGATCGCCGACGGCCTGCCGGAGGAGATCGCCAACAACGAGCAGGTCATCCACGCCTATCTGGGAGAGGAGCGCAAGAAGAATGCTGAAAATTGAGAATCTGAACGTCTCCTACGGCCCGATTCACGCGCTGAAGGGCGTCCACATGGAGGTCAACGAGGGTGAAATTGTGACCCTCATCGGCTCCAACGGCGCGGGCAAGTCCACCACGCTTTCGGCTATCACCGGCCTGGTCAAGGCCCAGACCGGCTCCATCAGCTTTCTCGGCAAGAACATCACCAACATCCCGCCCTACAAGATCGTGGAGCAGGGCATCAGCATCTCCCCCGAGGGCCGCGAGGTGTTTCCGGGCCTCACGGTGCACGAAAACCTGCGCCTGGGCGCGTACTCCCGCAAGGACAAGGGCGAGATCAATGCGGCCTACGATCGCGTGTACGAGCTCTTCCCCCGCCTGAAGGAGCGCATCGGCCAGACGGCAGGCACCCTCTCCGGCGGCGAACAGCAGATGCTGGCCATCGGCCGCGCGCTGATGAGCCAGCCCAAGCTTCTGCTGCTGGACGAGCCCAGCATGGGCCTCGCGCCCAATCTGGTGCTGATGATCTTCGATCTGATCGAGTCCATCAACAAGCAGGGCACCACGATCCTGCTGATCGAGCAGAACGCCAACATGGCGCTCTCCGTCGCCGACCGCGCCTACGTTCTGGAGACCGGCAACATCGTCATCGAGGGCAAGGCCTCCGACCTGGCCCGGGACGAGCGCGTGAAGAACGCCTACCTGGGCGGCAAGGGCGCCGCGCAGAAGGCCCAGCAGTGAGTCGACCCATCAACTGAACATGCAATTCACGTAAACCTCCGCGCGGCGGGGGTTTACGGCAGCGCCGCCCGAATCCGGCGGCTTCCGAAGAATCATCAACAATATTCAAAGGAGAAGCAAGCATGAAGAAGATTATCAACAATCCCAACAATGTGGTCAGCGAGATGCTGCAGGGCCTCGCCAAGGCGAACCCTGCGGTGGTCTACCTGGGCGAGGGCGTGGAGGTCATCGCGCGCCGGGAGAAGAAGCAGGGCAAGGTCGGCCTGGTCTCCGGCGGCGGCAGCGGCCACGAGCCTGCGCACGCGGGCTACGTGGGCAAGGGCATGCTGGACGCAGCGGTGGCCGGCAACGTGTTCGCCTCCCCGTCCCCGGACCGCATCGTGGAGGGCATCAAGGCGGCGGACTCCGGCGCAGGCGTGCTGATGATTATCAAGAACTACTCCGGCGACATCATGAACTTCACCATGTCCGGCGAGATGGCCGCTCTGGACGGCATCAAGACCGACTACGTGGTGGTCAAGGACGACGTGGCCGTGGAGGACAGCACCTATTCCACCGGTCGCCGCGGCATCGCGGGCACCGTGTTTGTGCACAAGATTGCGGGCGCGGCCGCCGAGATGGGCAAGAGCCTGGCCGAAGTGAAGGCCGTGGCCGAAAAGACCATCGCCAACGTGCGCACCATGGGCATGGCCATGTCCCCCTGCATCCTGCCCGGCGTGGGCAAGCCCGGCTTCACCCTCGCCGAGGACGAGATCGAGATCGGCATGGGCATCCACGGCGAGCCCGGCATCAACCGCGAGCCCATCTCCTCCGCGAAGGACATCGCGGGTAAGCTCCTGGGCAAGATCTTCGCCGACACCGATATCTTCGAGGGTAGCGAGGTTGCCGTGATGGTCAACGGCCTGGGCGGCACCCCGCTGATGGAGCTCTACATCCTCAACAACGAGGTGCAGCAGATCCTCGAAGCCAAGGGAATCAAGGCCTACAAGACCTTCGTGGGCAACTACATGACCTCCCTGGAGATGGCTGGCGCGTCCGTGACGCTGCTCAAGCTGGACGATGAGCTGAAGGCCTGCCTGGACTATCCCAGCGAGGCCCCCGCCTTCCAGGTTGCCGGTGCGGTTGCCGGCGGCGAGACCGCCGCTGCGCAGGCCGTGGAAGCCCCCGTGCACGCCGCGCAGAATGACGACGCGCCCGTGCAGGCCGCAGCGCCCTGCGGCGACGAGGACAGCACGCCCTTCCGCCTGAGCGCGCAGGACTACGTCAATTACATCAACATCACCGCGAAGAAGATCTACGAGAACGGCGACTATGTGACCTCCCTGGACGCGGCCACCGGCGACGGCGACCACTGGGCCAACATCAACATGGGCTTTGAAAATCTGGTTGCCGCCAGCGACGAGATGCGCGCCATGCCCATCTGCGACGTGTTCAAGAAGATCGGCATGCTGATGATGAGCAAGATCGGCGGCTCCTCCGGCATCCTCTACGGCGGCGCTTACATGGCGGCGGCCCGCAGCTGCGCCGGCAAGGCGGAGCTGACCAATCGCGGCCTGTGCAACGCGCTGGAGGCCATGGTCAGCGACATGATGGCCCGCGGCAAGGCGGAGCCGGGCATGAAGACCATGATCGACGCGCTGTATCCGGCGGTGCAGGCCTACAAGGCCGCCATCGAGTCCGGCAAGGGCGCGGCGGAGACCCTGGCGGAGGTCAAGAAGGCCGCCGTCGACGGCGCGGAGGCCACCCGCGGCATGGAAGCCGTGAAGGGCCGCGCCAGCTACCAGACCAACAAGGGCGTTGGTCATCTGGATGCGGGTGCTGTCACCATGAGCTACCAGATCGAATGCCTTTGCGATTACATTGCGGCCAACCTCATTTGAGCCGTAAAAAAAGGAGAAGAGAAGAAAATGAGCGAGATTAAGAACAACAACGTGCCCACCAAGACCGATGCGAACACCCAGAAGATGCGCGGCTTCATCGAGCATCGCGCCACCTGGATGGGTCTGCTGATCGACGAGGCCAAGAAGGCCGGCCTGAGCACCGAGTTCGCCCACAAGGCCATCCTGCGTTGCGGCTGCTTCCATGGCAACAACAAGTATTCCCGCACCGACGATCTGACCAAGTTTGCCCCCGAGTTCGCCAACCCCGACGTGGTCGACATCTTCGAGATGGAGATCCTGGAGCAGAGCGAGAAGGCCCTGAACATCGACTTCCACTATTGCCCGCTGCTGGCTGCCTGGCGCAAGCTGGGCCTGCCGGAGGAGGACATGCCGGAGCTGTGCGACATCGCCATGGACGGCGACCGCGGCATCATCTCCACCTACGCCGACGAGGGCTTCTCCTTCGAGCTGGGCAAGACCCTGGCCAAGGGCGACGACGTCTGCCAGATCCGCATCTCCAAGAAGTAATTCAGCTTCCATACAACAGGCCCCCGACCGTGCGGTCGGGGGCCTCAGCTTGTCAAAACAATCCCGGGAGAGCGCGATAGGGCCGAAGCCCTCTCGCTTTTCAATCGTGGTCGGCGGCGTGTACGGCGACCACGCAGCTGATTTTTCTGGATGAAAAACTCATTTTCAGGAATGCACCGACCGCACTGCAATGCTTTGCAGCGGCTGGCAGCACCGGACTGGAATCCGCAGGATTCGTCCGGGCTGGTCGCGGCTCTTTCAGAGACGCGACTGCTACAGAAAAATCGCTTCCTTGCAGAAATCCATTGTGCCTCTTGAGGCGCGATGGATTTCTGGTAGGGGTGGCAGTGGCGGGGGAGATACTCCCCCGCCACATATTTTACATTCTGCCGTTGAGGATCTCCACGGCGGCGTCGGCGTACTCCTTGAGCAGCGCCTGGGTCTTTTCTGAGGCGTCGGAGACGGCGTTGACGTAGAGCTTGATCTTGGGCTCGGTGCCGGAGGGACGCACGCATACCCATGCGTCGTTCTCCAGCTCGAAGTAGAGCACGTTGCTCTTGGGCAGGGTCAGGGTCTCGACCTTGTCGCCCTCCACGCGGGTGGACTTCTGGTAGTCGCGCAGGGCAACCACCTTTGCGCCGCCGATGGCCGCGGGCGGATTGTCGCGCAGGGAGGCCATCAGGCTCTGCATCTTCTCCAGACCGTCCTTGCCCGGGCAGACGAAGGACACGACCTTGTCGCCGTAGTAGCCGTACTGCTGGTAGAGCATGTCGATGGCGTCCACCAGGGTCTTGTTGAAGTTCTTCTTGTACCAGCAGGCCGCCTCGGCGATGAGCATGCAGGCGTTCACGCCGTCCTTGTCGCGCACGTCGGTGCCGCTGAGGTAGCCGAAGCTCTCCTCGAAGCCGAACTGGAAGGTGTTGCAGCCGGTGGTCTCGAACAGGTGAATCTGCTCGGCGATGTACTTGAAGCCGGTGAGCACCTCAATCATCTTGCAGCCGAAGGACTTGGCGATGGCCGCAGCCATGTTGGTGGAGACGATGGTGGTGACGGCGGCGGCGTTCTCCGGCAGCTCGCCGCGCTCCTTCTTCTGGGAGAGGATGTAGTGCAGCAGCACGCAGCCGATCTGGTTGCCGTTGAGCAGGCGGGGCGTGCCGTCGGCGGTCATGCAGGCGATGCCCACGCGGTCGCAGTCGGGGTCGGTGCCCACGCACAGATCCGCGCCCAGCTCCTTCTGCATCTGGAGCGCCAGACGGAACGCGTCGCTCTCCTCGGGGTTGGGCACGCGCACGGTGGGGAAGTTGCCATCGGGTTTTTCCTGCTCGGGAACCACGTAGACGTTCTTCATGCCGATCTCATCGAAGATGCGGCGCACCGGGATGTTGCCGGAGCCGTGCAGGGGGGTGTAGACGATCTTCAGGTCCTTGCCGACCTCGCGGGCCAGCTCGGGATTGACGGAGAGCTTCTTCACGGCGGCGATGTACGCGTCGTCCACATCCTTGCCGATGTAATTGAGCAGACCCGCGTCGATGGCCGCCTGCTCGTCCATGGGAACGGACTCGGCGTAGGTGGTCTCGGGGATGCGGTCGGTGATGCCCTTGACGGACTCGGGCGGCATCTGACCGCCGTCGGTCCAGTAGGCCTTGTAGCCGTTGTACTGCTTCGGGTTGTGGCTGGCGGTGATCACGATGCCCGCAATGCACTTCAGATGCCGGATCGTGAAGGACAGCACCGGCACCGGGCGCAGGGATTCGTACAGGAACACCTTCACGCCTGCGGCGCAGAGCACCAGCGCGGCCTGCTTGGCGAACACGTCGGACATGTTGCGGCTGTCGTAGGCGATGGCCACGCCCTTGTCCTTGCCGTCGGGGGTGGTGAGGATGTACTTGGCAAGCGCCCGGGTCACCCGGCGCACGTTGTAAATATTCAGGCGATTGGTACCGGCGCCCAGCACGCCGCGCATGCCAGCGGTGCCGAATTCCAGTTCGCGGTAAAAGCGATCCTCGATCTCTGCGGGATCGTTCTCAATGGCCTTCAGATCGGCGATGGTCTGCGGATCGTCGGCGAAGTCGGCGAGCCACTGCTGGTAAATCTTCATTGCTTCCATGGTCGTATCCTCCCCTTTAGTTCCATTCATGAATGTGGTTCATGAAAAAGTCACGCGCTTCATTCCTGCATGAGCTGCGCAAGCCTGCGCTGCAGGCGGAACAGGTGGCCGCGCTCCTGGCGCACGATCTCCCCGAACACCTCCCGGGCGTGATCGTCGCCGGTGCGCTGCTGCATCTCGGTGTAGAACAGGATGGAATCCTTCTCCGAGGCGATGGCGTGCAAGAGCACCGCTTCCGGGTTCTCAAAGCCCTCGTCCTTCAGCGCCATCAGGCCCTTCGGGAACACCACCTCTGCGGCGATGGCGGTGAGATAGGCGTTGGTCTCGTCGTCGTAGGCGCAGTCGGACATGCCCCGGGCGCACTCCGCGCTCAGCAGGCGCTCAAACTCCGCGCGGTGATACTGCTCTTCGTTGGCCAGGGACAAAAGCATCTCCACCGTCTCCTCCGACTTGCTCACCCTCGCTGCGTGCCGGTAGAACGATTCTCCCCGGCGCTCCATCTCGATGGCGATGCGGATTCCCTCCAGATCGCTGAAAACGTGAAACATGGCGCGCTCCTCCCGCCGGAAACGCCCCGGCGGCAAAATTTGAGTTTCTATGAATTCCCATTTAAGTGTACATCAAAATTAACGATTTGGCAAGTGAAAACACAGCGAAACCGCAGATTTGGCACATCTGGAGATCGAAGGGCCGGAGGGTTTCAATCGCACCTCCGGCCCTTCTGTCTTATTCCTGATTGTCCTTTACCGGCGTCTCCTTGCGGCGGTACAGCCTGCGCTCCAGCGACCAGATGCGCTCGGTGAAGCCGCCGGGCTGGGCGTTCTTCAGCGCGCGGGTCATCTCAAACATGCGCGCGTCCAGCAGATCCAGCACGTGCAGCACCTCG
The DNA here is from genome assembly GCA_030537335.1 of Clostridia bacterium. Classification (GTDB taxonomy): domain Bacteria; phylum Bacillota; class Clostridia; order Christensenellales; family Aristaeellaceae; genus SFTH01. The sequence continues at coordinate 16,316 of JAUNNK010000041.1, forward strand.
GCCTCCGGGAACATCGGCGGCTTGGGACTGCCGTACTCCGGCAGGTCGTGGTGGGAGAGGATCATGTGCTCCAGCATCATCAGCAGCTCCGCCCTCACGCCCAGCTCCCTGCCCAGACGGTCGATCTCCGCCACGCCCGCCACCAGATGGCCGATCAGCAGGCCCTCGGCGGTGTAGTCGGACACCATGCCGATCTCATCGGAGGACATCTCGTCGATCTTGCACAGATCGTGCAGGATCACGCCTGCCGCCAGCAGATCCGCGTCCAGCTGGGGATAGACCTCGCAGACGTGCGCCGCCATGCGCAGCATGGTGCTGGTGTGGTGCAGAAGGCCGCTGCGCTCGGCGTGGTGCAGCTTGGAGGCCGCCGGATAGTAGCGCAGCTTCTCGCCGCAGTTTTCCAGACGCCGCGCAACCAGCGCCTGAAGCTGGGGGTCGGCCATCTGCGCGATGCGCGCGTCGATCTCGCCGCGCATCTGCTCCGGGGAGTCCGGCGCGCAGGGAGCCAGCAGCTGCATGTCGTAATCGTCGGCCTCGGTGGCCGGACGCATCTTGTCCACGCGCAGCTGGGGCCGGCCGTTGTACTCCAGCATCATGCCGCGCACCCGCAGCACCGTGGCCACCGCCGGCGGCGGGGTCAGGCCGTCCCACATCTTCGCGTTCACTTCCGTGGAAATATCGCACAGCGTCATATCCAGATACTTGCTGCCGTTGGAGCTGGTCTTCTGCGCCGCCGAGCGGGTCAGCAGAAAGCCGTCGAACACCTGGCCCTTGATCATGGCCGCAAGCTGAGGCTGCTGTTTCATGTCGTATCCTCCTCGTTCGGGGCCGGTTCGCCCGGCCTGAAAAATCCTCCATACATGATAAACCGCAAACCCTTCTCTGTCAAGCGCAAAGAACTTTTCTGCGCGCCTTGCCTTCGCCGCAATTTCGGTCTATAATGATAGAAAACCCTTCCACGGAGGCGCGCCATGCCCGAAACCGGACTCAGCCCGAACCGCATCCGGCAGCACCTGCGCAGGCGGTGGTACATCTACCTGATCGGTGCGGTGCTCCTGTGCTTTCTGAACAACCTGATCTTCACTGTCACCCGCCCCCGCACGCCGGAGCGCGCGCTGCTGCGCGTGATGCTGGTGAACGTGGACGCGCCGGAAGCGGAGCTGGAACGGCTGGAGGCTCGGCTGCTGACCGCCGCCCAGGCTGCGGAGCCGGAGGTGCGGGCGGTGGAGATCGAGCCGCTGCAATACCTTGGCGAAAGCGACGCGGGCTCCAACATCCTGCTGACCACGCGCTTCGTCTCCGGCGGCGCAGACCTCTACATCGCCGACGCAGTGAGCTACGAGGTCATGGCGGCGCGGGGCTACTGCGCAGCGCTGGATACGGAGAACCTGCCCGACGGAGAACCTGCCTTCGACCCCGAGACGGGCGAAGGCTGCGCCGTTTGGCTCGACGCGGGCGCGGTCTTTTCGGATGCGGAGGGGGAGGTCTGCATCTTCGTCTCCGCAGGCGCGGACAATCCCGCCGCCGCGCTTGCCGCCCTGCAAAACCTTACGTCAGGAGTGAACGGATAATGAAGCAAAGCATCGGACACAAGAAGCTCAATCCCCTTCAGGGCATCCTGCTG
>JAUNNK010000042.1 GCA_030537335.1 Clostridia bacterium
GTTGGGCTTACTTTGTCTTCCCTTTTGCTCTCACCCCAACTTTTATTATAGAGCCGTAAATGTATACGAACTATTGCTAACCCGGCGTCCGGTCTGCTAAACTTCCAGCTAAACGCTGGAAATTTTGATGTCAGACGCTTCTGTGTGCATGGACTGCACCGTTTAGCAGACTCTGCAGCAACTGCTGTACCAATTCGGGGTTCTGCTGCAATTTTTGCAGGACGATGGACGGATCGTCGTCTGCTAAACGCTCGTTTTGCTGGCCCGGATAGAAGCTCGCCTCCACCATTTTTGCCAGCGCCCGCTTTTCCGAATCCAGCACCTCGTTGTAGTTGCTCATGAGCACCTCGGGAGATTGGCCCGCGTTGTCGGCGACGAGCTGGTAGTTGTTCTGCGTCAGCCGGACCTTGTGCATCTGTCCCGACTTCCGCAATCCCTGAAAGTCGATTCGCTCCGATTCGGGTATGCCCATCTCAAGCTGGCATTTTCGGAAGCCGCGCACCAGATAGCAGGGGTCAAGCGGCGTGCCGTCCGGCTGGCAGATCAGCAGGCCATGATCGTGATACTCTTCGCGGAAGAAGTCCTTGCAGCGCTGGATGTCCTGAAGCCGCTCCGCAATCTCGTGAATCAGCGGAACCGTCAGGTACTGCTTTCTGTGACTGCCCGCCGTCTTCGGAGACTTCAGGATCAGCGAGCTTTTGCTGCCCGCGACCTTCTTCGGAAAGACTTCGATCAGCTCTTCCTTCGGAAGCTCCCGGATCGAATCGTCCGATACGCGCTGAACCTGACGGGAGATCCAAAGACTGCCCTCCTTCAGATTGATCGTCTTCACATCGATGCCCGCGACCTCGCCTTCGCGCAGCGAACAGACGAAGCCGAGATGAATGGCCAGATGAATCAGCCTGTCGTCCTTGATGGAATCCAGTATCTTCGAGACCTGCTCCGGCGACCATGCGCGGCGCTTCTGCGTCTTCTCCACGGGGGCTGTCGTTTCGGGAATCCTCTGGATGTATCCCCACTTCAGCGCCGTTGGAAAGCCCGCCGTCAGGACGATGTAGCACTTCTTGATGGACGATGATGAAAGCGTCGGCGCAGTGCCGGGGGCTTTGCCATAGCCCTTTGGCCCCTTGCAAGGCTTGCGGCTGAGTGCATCCAAAAAATCATCCACGTCCTCCGAAGTGATCTGGCTCATGATCCTATCGCCAAAGTACGGCAGAATGTGATTCTCCAGATTCTGGCGATAGCTGTCGTAGGTGTTCGGGGAAAGCCGCTTCTTCCGAACGTGGAAGGGCAGCCACTTTTCTGCAAATTCGCGGTAGGTCTTTTGGGTATTATCCGCATTCCGAACGCCCTGCGGCATCGGAACAGGATTTTCGGGCTTCATCTGTTCAGATACCGCCTTTGCAATCATGCTGCGGCGTCTGTATTCGAGCGCTTCCTTGGTGACCTCAGCGCGGAGCTGGTTTTTCTGAAGCGAATCAATGTATGCCTTCCGCTTCAGCGCTTCAACCTCCGTCATATAGGTCTCCCAGATCTGCTTCCTGTGCCCGAGTTCGTCAAAGTAGGTATACACCACATTGTGGGAATTGCCTCTGACCGTATAAGTTGCCATAATCCTCATCCCTTCATGGGCTGCGGATCAGAGAGCGTTGAACTGGCCGTTCAGCCAGTGATCGAAGGACTCTTTATGAACCCTGATGCAACGCTTTCCAAGCCGAAGCACCTTAAATTCCGTCGTCGTTTCGCAGAGATCATAGGCTTTGCGAAGGCTCACACCCAGAATTTTTGAAACCTGTTCTGCGGTGTAGGTACGCTGGACGGTCTCATTGCAAGAGTTGACTGCTTCCATCTTCATTCTCCTTTCCACAAAATGACCAGCACGTACCCATATTGTAGTCCTCCCGGTGATGGGAGACAAGGATACGGCCACTGTCTATCCAATCATGACGAGTCGTCAAAAATAACTGGTTACGGGCTGCAGCCAGCCAGGCCGCACCATAGCCCCGCAGATGCCGCTGCTTCCCGAGCTGGCGTGCATCGCAGGAACTCCCCCTCTAGTCCGTGGGAGGCCGTGAAGAAGTATCATTGGCCCCTCGCAGGGTCGTCGCGTTCTGCCAGCCATGGCAGTCATGGCAGATCGAAGCTGCCTGCCGCTCGCCTGCGAGGGATATGTACCCGTAACCAGATGTGTAGTTTTCAAGGTTCTTCAAGTGTTCTCGCCGTATCTCGGCGACAAATGAATTTTACTATATAATATGCAGCCTTTTGGCGACTCGCTGTTTGCTCGCAAAAACACGCGATTTCAGCCAGCAGTATGCTAGCAATTTCCTACAGTCTCTCGTCTATCGCATTCAGCATGTCAATCACCGTCCTAAGTTCAGTTTTTATGGAATCTGATTGTCCCTTTCCCAGAACAAGATAGTTCATATCTGCACCAGTCAAGTCGGCTATATCAACAATCAGTTCAAGCGAAGGCTTCCGATGCCCTATCTCTATTTGTGACAAATAGCCTCGGTTGACGAAAAGCATCTCAGAAAACTCCATTTGAGAGCAATTCATATTCTTCCGTAATGCCGCAATTCTGCGTCCCAGCGCAACAGCATCATACTTCATACCATTTTCCTCCGTTTCTGTGTTGCGTAATAACGAGCGACCGAAACAGAGGGCGGTGGGGAGCGGCACCGGGGTCGGATTTCGGAACAGGTCGTGCCTAAGGCCTGTACAGACACAAAAGTACCCGAGCGGTATGAAACCTCTCGGGTACATGAAATTATATATTCGCTTTTATACTTCCATATTTCACCTACGTTGCAGGACTGTCCTAGAGGAGGTGCTATGCTTTTTTTAGCTGGTGAAGTTCATGGGAATTATACAAAGGGACGCAAAACATCACGTCAGCAAACCTCCTGTATGCCGCCGTGGTTTTGGATAGACAAAAAACGGCGGCTCTGAAAGGTCAAAGCCGCCTAGGGATTGCGAAAAATGGCATGAAAATGCTCCTGCCTGTCAGCGGCTTTTTTCTTTCCCGCCGCTGGGCAGGTTGGATACATTCTTAATGCATTTCCTTTTATCGCATGAGTGGCATATTTACCAAAGGATCTTTAGAGCCGCGAATCCCTCCCCGATGAAACAGTATGCTTTCAGGTGTTTACCTCCTTATGAAGGGTATTCCAGCATTGGCCTAGATTCTTCACTCGATGATGTGATCATGAAATTAAATAGTCAGTATCATGCAAATACAAATCGTTCAAATCGAATAACCCGAAATGTAGAATTACATCAGGTGATGTTATGAAGATGGAACGAGACGAACGACGATTTGATTTCCATGATATAGGTCTTGCAATCAAACGGTCGAGAGAAGCCTGCGGTATGACGCAGGAACAGCTGGCCTATATTGTTGACCGCTCTCCACGCACGATCATGTATAATGAAAACGACGGTCAGCATCCCAGTCTCAATACCTTTTATCAAATGGTCACGATGTTCGATATATCCGTAGACCAATACTTTTATCCTAAACAGAATTCGAGCAGCAGTTGCAGAAAACGGATCGACACCATGTTGAACTCGTTGGACGAAAAGGACTTACAGGTTGTTGAAGCAATAATCCATGCATTGAAGAACGCCAGAGAAACGGAGGTCAAGTAAAGGGCCTCCGTTTTCCCGGGTTTTCAGAAGGACTACTAAATCACAGACAGTGTTCATGTGGACACAAAAGCAGTTTACGCCTGTAGGCATTACGACCAGAATGCACAACCTTTATTGGCGAGGCGCCCAAAGCCTAGCGCTTCATACATTTCAAAACAGATCCGATTTGAGCCGGAACATTCCCGCCTTGAAATGCCCCGGTTTCTTCTCATGTTCAGACATTGAAGCGGTCGTAGGTCTTGTAGCAATCCAGGCACAGTTTCCTGCCGTCCGCGATGCGAATCCAGTTTGCACCTGTCGTTTCACCACAGCATTCGCAGACGTAGGAATCAAACAGGCGCGCCCGTTCCGGAAGCTGGATGGTCGCTTCCTTCACATCGAACATTTCGCGGGGTTCACAGGCCTGATAGTAGGCGAAGGACTCCTCGCGGGACATCTCCCTGTCTCTGGGCTTGAGAACCAGGCGCACGGATTTTCCGTTCTTCCGGTTGTAAAAGGAGAACGCCTGCTTGCCGCGCATGTGGAACAGGAGGTTGCCCTTGCCCACGCTGCAGCCCAGAATCACCTGTATGGCGTCCACGCCGCAGGCGTCGTTTTCTGTGATGCAGACCACCTGCTCGTCCTCAGAGAAGGAAAGATCCAGCAGCTCAATGGCATACAGCGCCGCCTTGTAGCCGATGGTCAGGCCACCGCACACATGCCCGTGGAATGCGGCGCACTTTTCCCACAATACCTTGTTTTCGTCCATGATGATTGCTCCATTCTATTCTTTATTTGTCAAAAAGTTCGCTTGCTTTTTGCGCAATTCTCGTACCAAAGAGCCTGCAGATCTCCTCGCGCTCCTGCATCTGTGCCTGAACAACCGTGGGGCCGATGTGGATGAACGGTCGTCCGCAGCCCGCGCCGCTGGAATAGATCAGCATGCCTTTGACCAGCATGTGGTTGATGATCGTCATGATGGCCAGCTCGCCTCCGCCGCCGTGAGGACTTCCCTCCGTCGAGAATGCGGAGCCCAGCTTGCCCGCAAGCTTGTAATTCAGGCGCGTATCGAAGAATTTCTTCATCTGTCAGCACATATTGGCCACATAGGTCGGCGTTCCAAAGATCACCGCATCGCTGGCCTCGATGAAAGCCTTGTCCGGCGAGTCGTTCTCCGCCAGATTGAACAGGCGGACTTCCACACCGGCGACCGCACGCGCACCCTCCGCGATCCAGCTGGCTGCCTGCGCGGTAGTTCCGGTTTCACTGTAGTAAATGATGCTGATTTTCATAATCCATCTCCTTATGCCGTCAGTCCAGCACGACGACCTGCTTGCCGTTGATCTGTGCAATCTCGGCCTTGATTCCATAGACGGTCTGAATGGTTTCTGCGGTGACGGTTTCCACGCCGCCGTAGCTGTAACCCGTTCCGTCCTTGAGAAAGTAAAAGCGGTCGCAATAGCGCAGGGCGAGATTCAGGTCGTGAATCACAATGAAAACGGCGATACCCTGCTCCCGGGCGATCTGACGCACCAGCGCCATCATCTCATACTGATTCCGGGGGTCGAGGTTGCTGGTGGGCTCGTCCAGAAGCAGCAGCTTCGGCTGCTGCACCAGCGCACGCGCCAGCATGACCTTCTGAAGCTCTCCACCGGAGAGCTCGTCCAGGCTGCGCACCTGAAACTGCTCCATACCGACGCGGCGAATCATCGCTTCGCACAGGTCGATGTCCTCCTGGCTCACACTCCACTTGATGTAGGGCTTGCGTCCCAGCAGCACGCAGTCAAAGACGGTCGCATGGCTCATTTCGTTTTTCTGTGCCACATACGCGATGGTGCGCGCCATTTCATTGCGGCTCATTTCGCGCACAGATTTCCCATCAATGATTACTTCGCCGCGTTCGGGCGTGCGGATTCGATTGATGCAGGTGATCAGCGTGCTCTTGCCCGCGCCGTTGTTGCCCAGTATGCCCACGCACTCGCCTGGCTGGGCCGTGAAGCTCACGCCGTTCAGGATTCTCTGCCTGCCATAGGAGAAGGCGATGTCCCTGATTTCTATCATTTGACGCTCCTCCTTCGCATGATCAGCCACAGGAACAGCGGCGCGCCGAGGAAGGAGGTCAGCGCGCCGATCGGCAGCACTGTGGGCGGCACCAGCATGCGGCAGCAGATGTCCGAAGCCAGCAGCAGCACAGCGCCGCAGAGCGCCGTACACGGAATCAGAAAGCGGAAATCATTGCCCACGAAGCGTCGCATGATGTGCGCAGCGATCAGGCCGATGAAGTTGATGCAGCCCACAAAGGCCACCGACACCGACGAGATCAGCGCGCAGACGATCATGCTTGCAGGAACCAGAAAGTCCACCGGCACGCCCAGACTCTTCGCCGTATGCGGACCGCTCTCCATGGCGTTGTAGTTCCAGCGATGGTAATAGAAGAACAGAAACGCGGCAAGTCCCAGTGCGCCGATGAGCGCGATTTCATTCCAACCAGCCCTGCCCAGATTGCCAAACGTCCAGTGAACGACGGTCGCCACCATCACGTCGTCGGCAAAGTACTGCACCAGCGTCGTGCCGCCGCTGAACATGGAGCTGATGGCGACGCCTGCCAGAACCATCACCGAGGGCGTAACGCCCCGCACGCGGGAGAGTCCCAGAATCACCAGCGTGGTCGCAACGCCGCCCATAAACGCGCAGAGCGTGACCAGCGTGGGATTGCTGATGGTCAGCGCCGCCGCAGAGCCGGAGCCGGTATTCAGCTGCGAACCCGCGCCCAGCCAGATGATGGAAACCGCTGCGCCAAAGGACGCGCCCTGGGAGACGCCCAATGTGGAGGCGGAGGCCAGCGGATTGCGCAGCACGTTCTGCATGATGCAGCCGCACATAGCCAGCGCCACGCCCACCACCAGCGCAGCGGCAATTCTCGGCATGCGCACGTTCCATACGATGGTGTTTGTCTGCTTGCTGCCGAGCTTCAATACGCCCAGCACAACCTCTTTCAGCGAAAGACCGGCAGAGCCGGCCATCAGCGATGCGAGGCCGGCTGCTACCGTCAGGACAATCATCGTGATCAGCACCATCCACTTGCGCCGGATATACTGGCGATAATTTCCGCCCTGAAGCTCTTTGATCTGTTGTCTGCTCATCTTCGATTATGCGCCGATGGTGATCGTGCCGTAGTAGAGGCCGCCCTCCTGCATCTGGTCGAAGAAGTCCTCGCCCAGCATGAGCTCCATGATCTCGCCAGCCTTCTCCTCGAGGATGATGTCAGCGAACTGCTCAGGATAGAGTATCGTGCCGGCGTAATAGGCGTTGATCAGGAGGTAGGTGACGTTGGGGCCGGCTGCGTTGGTGGAGGGCATGGTGTAAACCTGTCCTTCCTGAATCGCACGCAGGGAATCAAAGAAGCCGGGATTGTTGGCGTACTCATCGTTGACCAGATCCATGTTGCCGGGATCGAGGAAGACGATGTCGGGATCCCATGCGATGATCTGCTCCAGATCCACCTCAAAGCCATCGTTGCCGATGTAGGCCTTGCCGCTCGCGGCAGCCTCGGCGGCTGCTTCGCCGGTGCGCTCCTCCAGCAGCACGTCGGCCACATTCAGTGCGTTGACGGCGGTGAAGGCGGGGAAGTTGACATAGGTGAACGCAAAGCCGTGTCTGCCATTGAAGGTCACTGCGCCGGTGTAGGCCCGGGGCTTGTCCTCGTCAGGCACGTCCTTTGTGCGATCGTTCAGGTCTGCTTTGCAGGCGTCCACATAGGAGAGAACCTCTTCGCAGCGCTCCTGTGCACCGACAACCTCCGCGAACACGCGCATGGAACGATAGAAGCCCTCATCAATGAAGCCCTTGGTACGATAGCGGATGCTGACCACCGGGATGCCGGTCTGTGCCTGCAGCTCGTTGCAATCGTCCTCGTTGAAACCGGCGATGATCACGTCCGGCTGCGCCTGAATGATCGCCTCAGCATAGCCGTTGTTCTCTCCGGAGCCGCCGCCGGGGCCAACGCTGGGCAGGGTCTTGAGCTGTTCATGGTAGACGGGGCTGTAATCGAAGCGGACGGACATTTTTTCAATGTCCATGTCTTCTGCGCCGACCATCATGTCCACCACGTCCAGATACGCGGCGAAGCGCGGTCCCATGGAGCCCAGGCAGACGATGGAGTTCACCTCGAAGGGGATCTCCACCTCGCGGTTCCATACGTCAACGACTGTGCGCGTTTCGGGAGCGGCCTCCGCAAGGGCGCAGGTTGCCATTGCGAAAACCATCGACAGGGTCAGCAGAATGGAAAGCAGTTTTTTCATTGTCCTTTGTTCCTTCCTTTCATGGTTTCAAATGTTTGTAGCGGCCTTCATCGGCTCGATTCTACCACAGATTGTTCTGCGTTTTAAGCCTCCCTGGGGGATGGAATTACTGTTGAAAACGCAGTTTGGGGCTTCTTCAATCAACTTCCTCCGCATCTACAAAGACGGAGACCGTCTGGAAGGGCAGAGGCTTTCGGCTCAGCTTGATGGCGGTCTGCACCATGTCCGTCAGCTCCGTGCAGCAGGGGGCTTCCATGCGAATGACCGTGACGCTGCGGATGTCGTTGATGGAGATGATCTTAGCCAGCTTCATGCTGATGTCAAAATCCGTCTCCGGGCAGCACAGCAGCGGAATTCGCCCGGGGGTCAGACGCTTATGAAGATTGACATGGCAGAACGCAGCGCAGTCTGCAGCCACCAGGAGATGCGCTCCATGGAAGAAGGGCGCAGTCTCTGAAATCTTCCACAGCTTGATGGGCCATTGCAGCAGCCTGAATCCCTCGCCGTTTTCCAGACGCTCCGACGTGGCAAAAGGATCGCCGCTTTCCCATGGGTTGTGCGGTTTGATGATTGACATATGTAGCCTCCTAGCGTGAGCACCAGCAGGCTGCCCTGCAGCACCGGATAGTCGTTGGCCGCAATGGCCTTGTACACCAGCAGCCCCATGCCGTCCCAGTTGAACAGCCGCTCGATCATCATGGAACCGGATACGATGAAGCCCATCTGCATGGTGATGATCGTCACCATGGGCAGCGCGGCGTTGGGCAGCACATGTAGAAACAGGAGTCTGCGCCGGGAAAGTCCCTTCGTCTGCGCCACCAACACGAAGTCCTCCTTCTTGGCGTCGATCATGCTGCTGCGCATCATCTGGATGTTGTAGCTGAGCTTGCTCAGCGTCAGCACGCTCACCGGAAGCGCCATGTGCCACAGCAGATCCCGGACATAGGCGCCGCCGGTCAGCCCACCGCTGGTCATGCCGCCCGAGGGCGCCGCGCCCAGATAAAAACAGAAGATCATCAGGCCGATCATGCCCAGACAGTAGCCGGGCACGGAGTACAGCAGCAGCGACAGCCCCGAAACCCACCGGTCCAGCCGTGATCCCTCCCGCCAGCCGATGACTGCGCCCAGCAGAATACCCAGCACCGAGGAGATTGCCACCGCAGGCAGAATCAGCCGGAACGTTCGCCCCAGCCGCAGCAGGATCAGATCCAACACGGCCACCTTGTTCTTGTAGGACTGGCCCAGATCAAAGCGGGCCAACCGGCTCAGATAGGCCAGATACTGCGCGCCCAGCGAACCGTCCAGACCATACTCTGCCCGCAGCTCCTCCAGCACCTCAGCATGGGAGGACATCAGGTACAGATAGTCCTCCTCGCCCACCAGATGCTCCAGCGGGTCTCCGGGCATGAAGCGGATCAGAAAGAAATTGAACGTGGCGATCACCCAGACCGTCAACAGCGCCACCGCCAGCTTGCCGCCAAGGCGGGAAAGGGTTCGGCTATGCATCTTCAAAATGCTCCTCCCGGATCAGTTCGCCCTGATCGATGGTATAGCAGCGGCTGCACATGCTGCGGATCACCTGTGCGTCGTGGGAGATCAGCAGATAGGCCGTGCCGTGCTCCCGCTGATAGCGCTTCAGGATGCCCAGCACCTGCGCCTGCGAGATGGAATCCAGCATGCTGGTCGGCTCGTCCAGAAGGATCAGCTCCGGCTCCAGCACCATCACCCGCGCCAGCGCCGCCCGCTGCAGCTCGCCGCCGCTGAGCGCGTGCAGTCCGCGGGTGAGATGCTCGTCGTATAGGCCGACCTGTGCCAGCAGTGCGCACAGGTGCTCTTCTGTATAGGGAATCTTATGTACGCGCAGGGGTTCCAGGATGCTCCTTTTCAGGCTCCAGCCGGGATCAAAGGCGCTCTCCGGGTGCTGGTAGAACACCTGAATGGCCCGCCGCACCGCGCCGCGATAGGGCGTCTGAATCGGCTGGTCGTGAAAGCGGATCTCGCCGGCGGTGGGCTTTAGCACGCCTGCGATCAGGTTGGCCAACGTGGTCTTGCCGCTGCCGCTGGGGCCGAACAGCCCCACCGATTCGCCGGCCTCGATGTGCAGATTGACTCCCCTGAGCGCCTCGGTGCGCCGCCGCGCCACCATGCCGGAGGAGAAGGTCTTGCTCAGATCATGTACGGTCAGCATAGCGCCAGCATTGCACCTGCCTTTCTGAAAGCTGAACCACGGGCGGCGGATCGCCGCAGCGCGGGCCTGCGTGGGGGCAGCGGTCCGCGAACCGGCATCCGAGGCGTGCGTAGTCCCGATGGGAGGGCGCGAAGCCCTCGGGAAAGTGAAAGCCGTTCTCCGGCATCGAAGCGATCAGCATCTGGGAATAGGGATGCAGCGGCTCCTGAAACAGCGCCTCGCAGCTGCAGGTCTCCAGCAGCTGTCCTGCGTACATCACCGATGCACTGTGGGCGATGCGCCGGGTGAAGCGTAGATCGTGGGACACGCACAGCAGCGTCGTGCCCTCGAGCCCGCAGAACAGCGCCTCTACCTCCGCCCTCCGTGCCTCGTCCAGCCCCTTGGTCGGCTCGTCCGCCAGCAGCAGGCGGCTGCCCGCGATGGTGCCCATAGCGACCAGCGCGCGCTGCTTCATGCCGCCGCTCAGGTTGTGGGGATAGTGCCGCGCCCAGTGCTCCGGGCGTAAGAAGTCCAGCCGGCGCATGGTCTCCACCGCCTGCCGGAAGGCCATGCGGCGCTTCACACCCCGGTGTACGATCAGCGGTTCCCCGATCTGATGTCCGTTCCGGATCAGCGGGTTCATGCCGCTGGCGTTGCCCTGAGGGATGTATGCGATCTCGCTGCCCCGCAGTCGGGCGAACTCCCGAGCGCCAAGGCCCACCAGCTCGCGGTCGTTCCAGCGAATGCTTCCCTGCACCCGGCCGCCGGCAAGGCCCAGAATCGTCGCCAGCAGCACGCTCTTGCCGCTTCCGGTCTCGCCCACGATCACGTGCCTCCGGTTCTCCGAAACCTCCAGACAGATGTGATCCACGGGGCGTATGCTGCCGCCCTGTACCGGAAAATCCACACTCAGCTGATCAATACACAGCATGTTTCACTGCTCCATTCCACAAAAAAATGGCTCGGAATCGAGCCATTGCACATCAATAAAATAAGCTCCGCAATCACGGAGCCAACGCAAACAAAACCACGGCCTTTTCCATTGATTTCCCCAGCCATGGCTCGCAGCCGGAAACCTACAAAACAAGCTGATATTCTGACTCGGAGCTCATTGCCCGCTTTCGCCTTCCCAGTTTCCCAGTGGCATCGTGAAAGCGCGCCAGCTCCATACAGCAGCGGCACTGTACAGGATTCTCACCTGTTTCCCATTTAAGCAGCCGAAGGACTGCACTTGCTCTGCGAAAAGACCCGTCTATTCAATTGGTGTAATCATATCACCTGTGAAATCGGTTGTCAAGCGGTGTACTGGTATTTTACGCGAACAGTGACTCCGGTTTTGTCCAGACAAACAGAACAAGCAGGAGAGCACAGCCATAGATTGCCGCACTCTCCTGCTTATACATTTACGGTAATTCCTTTAATTCAGCTTGCCATTGGCCTTTTGCATGAATTTCTGATTGTCGATGACGAATCGTTCATGCGTACCCTCGCCGATCAGACCGCATGCGTCGAATGCCTTCACCTCGAAGACCAGACGCTTGCGATCAATCTCGATGAGCTTTGTTTCGCAGCGCACCTCCATGCCCACAGGCGTCGCCGCCAGATGCTTCACATTCAGCAGCGTACCCACCGTGCCCTGTCCGGGATCGAGGAAGGGCTGTACGCTTTTATAAGCAGTATTCTCCATGAGAGCAATCATGCATGGCGTGGCAAACACCGCCAATTCACCACTGCCCAGGTATTTCGCAGTCTGCTGCTCCGTAACGATAATCATCTGTTCTCCCCGAATACCTGTTTTCATAATGATCTCCTTGTCTGCCCCATGGCATTTATTTTGAATCGTCTGGAGAAATTATAGCATCTTTGAGAAACAAGGTAAAGAGTGCATGCTTATATCCTTCTTGTTTTATATGAGCAGCGATATTGGGATTCAGGGATGTTTTATGTTGTGGATGGGATATTGCCAAACTGTGCGGCAATATCCCTCCGTTTTCTGATTACTTCAGGTAAGCATCAAGCACGTACCCTTCCTTTCCCTGATAAACCACCCTTCTGAACTCAGCCTCAGTAATTCCGCTATCCTCCACCTCTGCGCCCAGGGGAACGTCTGCGAGGGAAGCGGCGCTGCGGGAGGGCTCGGCGCGCAGGGTGACGGACAGCTTGCAGTTCACCACCGTCAAAATTGTAGGCGCGTCCGTCGTCTTCTCCAGATACTTGCCATGGACATAGCCGGTCTTGCCTTCATAGCTGACCTTCAGAAAATCGCCGTCCTGCTCGCCGGAATATTCCACAATGGCGTCCTTCGGAATCTGCATCAGGGATTCGGACTGGGTGCTTGGCGACTGGCGGAGGTTGACGTAGTTGTTCACGTTCACGACCTTCATCCTCTGAACGGTACTTTCAATAGGCTCGACAGGCTGGTCGGGTTCGGTGGGCTGGACAGGCTCCGGCACAGGCGTTTCTTCCGGTTCATCAGTGGGGATGGCGGTTGCGTCGCCGATGCCGGTCAGCTGGCAGAAGATCATGCTGTCGGAGCGCCACATGGAGATGGCCAGGTTTTCAGCATGCTTGCTGGTGAAGCGGTAATCCAGATTGCGGGCGTAGTCCGTGAGCACCGTTTCCTCTGCACTCTCCACATAAGCGGCGCTGAACGCAGGCCCGAAGGCGTACAGCTGCTCATAGACGAGATCGCTGCTCAGATTCTTCATCGCCATGTTCAGCGTCGTGGCGATTTGCGAAACGCCGCCGCCCATGACGGGAACGCCGTTGCCATTGGGCGCAGTCGTGAAGCCGTTCTCCTCAGTGCGTGGGCCGACGATCTCGTTGAACGAGAAGGGTTTTCCCTTCACGATCACCTGATTGTTCAGTGCGGCAATCGCGCGGTCAAGATTTGTATTCATTGCATCAGAATCATCGTAGGCGTTGGTGCTGCTGACGATCATCACGCTGGCGGACGCGCCGGTGACGATACCGATCAGGATGCAGAGGGTCAGAATAAGTGAAATCATGACTTTTTTCATGGGTTACCTTTCGTACATCTCGGTGTATGTACGGCTGGCGCCCACGATGTACTGCGTTGTATGGCCTTCTTCATCCGTCTCGCTCATCTCTTTCAGCTCGTTCATGGCCCAGAATATCTCGCGCAGCTCTTTCAGCCTGGTCTTGTCCAGCTGCACGACGTCCATGGCGTTGTCCTCGCGCATGGTCAGATGGACGGAGAAGATCGCCAGCACATCCACCCAGTTTGCCGGTTCGACTTCGCCCTCCAGATTGCCCTCGATGACCACATGCGCACCTCTGCCGCCCATGCGTTCGATCTCCTGCGCGTATTCGGCGTTGATGGTCGTGATGGCCTTGTCGAGGGAAATGGAATCCGGGAACTCGGTGGCGTCGGTGTGGGTGAAGATACCGAAGGGCGAGGCCAGAATGGACACGCACATCAAAAGCACGATGATGACCAGCGCGACAATCCAGCCTCCTGCCAGCAGCAGATGCACAAGCGCCCTGCCTGCGGCGATACCGGCGCGGATGGCGGCTTCCGAAGCGCGCTTCAGGCTTTCGGCCATCCTCCGCGCGTTGCGGCGTGCAAGTTCCGCCATGTGTCGTGCGGCCTTTTCCGCATTTTTCGCAGCCGTCCGCTTCGCCATATCCACGGCCCGGGTTCTGATCTGCGCCGCCTGCGCAGCGGATTGATGCGCGGCGATCCTTGCTGCATTGTCGGCTGTTCGGATTGGCGGACGCTGGCGCTGAAGCACATGCGTTGTGTCCTCCACCGGCTCGCGGACAATTTCGCGCGTGCGCGGCAGCTGCGCTGGCGGGCGCTCATGCTGAATGTCCGTCGCTATAGTGCGAACGCGGGGACTGAACGGGCTTCTGTTGCTCTCGGCGTCAGGTTTTGTATCAGCTTGTACAGGGACCGGCGCTTTGCTTTCGGCAGCAGGCACTTCTTTCTTCTCATCCGGTGTGCTGGCTTTGATCTCTGCCTGTACCTTCTTGCGCCTGTTATCCCGCGCCTTGGCAAGCTCACGTTCGCTCAAGGGGCGGTTCAGCTGATCCTGCAAGCCTTCGTCTGCTTCCGGGGTGGGTGCATCCGGGGACTTGACCTCCGCTTTCGGAGGAGACCGCTTTCTTCTGGCGGGCTTCTTCTGCGCTTTCTCCGGGGTTGAAGGCTTCTGGAACGGCTGTGCTGTCTGCGAAGCGTCTGTCTGCGCATCGGCGGGGGCTTCAGGGGATGCAGTATCCGGCACATCGGCCTGCATTTCATGCTTGGGCTGCGCTTCGGACGGTACAGCGTCCGATGACGATGCTGTCGCCTCGGCGGGATTCTCCTGCTGAACAGGCTCTTCCACCATCGCCAGCGCACGTTCTTTGCGTTTTGCTACGGCCTTCTTCATCAACCGAATCTGCGCGCAGGTCAGCTTATAGGCAACGTATGGAACCTTCTCCGCTGTCTGCGAAGCCTGATCCTCCACATTGGAAACGGCGTCGCCCTCGGGTTTGGTTTCCTGCCTGCGTACCTGCACCTCCCTTCGGATGGCGCGCAGCCTGTCCGCCGAGAAATAAGCGGCCCCGGAGGACGCTTTTCCGGCGACGTGCATCACGCGGCCGCGAACCTCGCGGGGCCTGGTCTTGATGGTCTTATAGTCCCGCATCGCTTATCTGGAGCCGCTGCGATAGAGATGCTGGTTTGCGCTGCGCTGGGGCGCGGCGTTCTGGGGCTGGGCTTTGTCCAACTGGGCGTTGTACTTGTCCAGCACCAGCTTGGAAACCTGTTCGCGCACCTCCCTGCTGATGGGAAAGCAGACGTCCTGATAGCCGCCCTTTCCGTCCTTCGCCTGCGGCATGGATACGAAGGGGCCGCTCCTGCCCTGCACCACCTTCACACCGCGCACCGCGAAGCAGTCGCCGATGGTCAGGCTGGCCATGGCCAGCGTATTGTTCCGGGGTTCCTTCAGGGGATAGACCTGTGCCTCAATACTTGCGACGTTTCGGTTTTCCATCCGTGTTCTCCTCCTCACGTTCATCTTCGGTTTCGCTCAGCTTGGTCGTCATCAGCTGATACAATCTGGAATCCTTCGGGAACTGGCTCTCGAAGGGCACGATGTTGCCCGAACAGCGGATCAGGCCCTTGCCCACGCCTGCGTCCGTGATGTAGCGCAGCTGCTCCTCCGAGATGTTCAGCAGGCGGGCCAGCTCCACGCGGTCGGACGCGGATTGGTTCAGCAGGATCAGGAACTCAGAGTTGCCCAGCATGGTGCGTGCGGTGTGGCTCTGGAGCATGTCCTCAAGGTTCTGGGAAATGCCGGTGGCAAACGCGCCGCTCTTGCGCACGCGCTTCCAGAGCTCAAACAGGAAGTTCGCGGAATAGTCGTTCTGGAAGAGCAGGTAGATCTCATCGATGTAAATCCAGGTGTTCCGCTTCATTTCCTTGTTGCGGGCGATGCGGTTGTAGATGGCGTCCAGCACCACCAGCATCCCCAGCGGCTTGAGCTGCTTGCCCAGCTCATGGATGTCAAAGCAGACGATGCGGCGGGTGGTGTCCACGTTGGTCAGCTGCGCGAAGGTATTCAGACTGCCCTTGGTGAACAGCTCCAGCGCCAGCGCAATCTCCCGCGCCTCAGGCTCCTTCTGCTTCAGAAGCTCCTGATGGAAGTTCTGGAGCGTGGGCGGGTTGCCGGTATAGCCGCGCTGGATATAAGGCTTGTAGGTCGAGGCAATGCAGCGGTCGATCAAGGACTTCTCCTTGGCGTTGAGTGCGCCGGTGCCCACCGCCATCTCGCACAGCGACAGGATGAACTCCGACTTCAGGATGATCGGGTTCTCCACATCGCCGTATTCGCGGGAGACGTCCATGGCGTTGATGTGGTTGGGGCTGGTCGCGGAGATGTTAATGACCTCGCCGCCCAGCGCGCGAATCAGCCGCCCATATTCCTGTTCAGGGTCGATGACCAGAATCTCGTCGTCCGTGTTGAGCGCCACGTTGATCAGCTCCTCCTTCGTGATGAAGGACTTGCCGGAGCCGGATACGCCGAACACGAAGCCGTTGCCGTTGAGCAGGTTCTTACGGTTGATGACCAGCAGGTTCTTGCTGATGATGTTGTGGCCGTAGCAGATGCCGGAGGTATCGTGCAGCTCCTGCGTCTTGAAGGGAATCATCACCGCCGTGGATTCGGTGGTCATGGTGCGCAGCGCCTCGATCATCCGCACGCCATAGGGCAGCACGGTGTTCAGCCCGTCCGCCTGCTGATAGCGCAGCGTGGACATCTGACAGAGGTGATTTCGGGCGATGGAGAACAGGGATTCCGTGTCGCGCTCCATCTCCTCTTTGCTGTCCGCCATGTGCACCAGCGTCATGCAGCACATGAGCATCCGCTGGTCGCGGGTGGTCAGATCCTCAAGGAATTCTTTCGCTTCCTTGCGCTGAATCTCCATGTCGTGGGGCAGCGCACCGGGAAAGTTGGAGTTGGCCTGCTGGCGCTGGTTGTAGCGCAGGACGTTGGCCTCCACCTTGTCCAGCTGCATGGTGCTGCGCTTGACGGCTTCATCCGTGGGCACGGGGTTCATGTCGATGGTCAGCATCTTGGTGCGGTTCAGCTCGGAGAAGTCGTCCAGAATCTTGTCCTTGATGTAGTTGGCGTAATCGCGCAGGAAGAGCACGCGCCCGTAGTGGCCGTCGATGCAGAAGTGGTCGTTCTCCACCTCGATGGAGTCCGGGCAGATGTAGTCCACCGGCGAATGGCCGCGCTGGGCGGAGCGGCGCAGGTCGAAGTGGAACTCCTCCTCCTTGCCGGTTCGGAAGAAATCGTGGAAGATGCGCAGGCGCTCGGTGGCGTCCAGTGCCGTCAGCTGCGAGGACAGGTGGGCGAAGTTCGCCTGCAATTCTGCGTTGATGCGCGTGAAATAGCTCCTGGCCTCCTCGATGCTCTTTTTCTGCACGGATACGGTCAATAGCTTGTCCTGGGTGATGTTGTTGCTGGCGCTCACCGCCTGATTCTCCACGAAGCGGTTCCACTCCCTGCGGTACGGATCGTGCGCATCGCCCTGCAGCGGCATCATGATGGATTCCTCATAGTCGTTCTTGTTGACGCGCCGGTTGAACAGCGTCAGCTTGATGGACGCGCCCACATCCAGACTGTTGATGACGGCGCACCACTTCATGAACATGCTGCGCTGATCGTCGGGGCTGGCGATCTTGTAGTTGACGTCCGTGAACCGGAAGGTCTTGGAGTAATGTGACACGTTCAAATTCATTAATTCTTTCACCTACAAGTATTCTATGGCCCGCATTCCCTGCTTCGCTGCGTCCTGTCGCGCGCGGGAATAGCGGTTCATCGTGATGCTGGTCTTGCTGTGACCCGCCACGGCAGAGGCAATATTTGCGTCGTGCGTCGCTTCGCAAATGTCTGTGATGATCGTATGGCGAAAGGTGTAGCCTGTCACACCCTTCACTTCCATCTGGTCGCAAATCCTTCGCATCATCTGTCGATGCTGGGTATAAGTGAGGGGTTCTGCGCCTCCGAACAGAAAATCGCTCCTGCTCCCTGCTTTTTGTTTTGCATCGCGTGCCAGAGGCTCCCGTTCTGTTTTGAGACTGCTGGTCAGGTGAACCTTTTTGCTCTTGACGGGATTCAGGGCGATAATTCCATCCTCCACAGCCATATCCAACATCATTCGCAGGACATTCATCTGCTTCTGCTGGGCTTCCTGTGCCAGATGCCTTCGGGCACTGAGATATTCCTGAACCATTTCTGGCGTTATGTCCTCTATGAATATTTCGGCTCTATAATAAAAGTTGGGGTGAGCCCAAAAGGGAAGACAAAGTAAGC
>JAUNNK010000043.1 GCA_030537335.1 Clostridia bacterium
CGCGACGGCTCGATGTATTCCACCATCTTCAACGATGGCTACATGGTTGGCTTCTTTGCCGCTGACTATGCGTACTCTGCTGCAACCGGCCTGCTGGACGTGAAGACGATGGATCAGGCCCGCCGCATGTTCTGCACCAAGGTTGCTCTGGTAACCGCTGAGAACGTTGAGGAGTATGCCAACTATCAGCCCGACTTTGACTGGACCGACCTCGACAGCTGCGTCAATTCGATCTATCCGAATGCTTCGCTGGAAGGTTGAGCTAGGTTTGGTTTCATAATTCACGGAAGGCAGAAGGTTTCCCTTCTGCCTTCCACAGCTAAAGTAAAGGAGGCATCTTTGTGCGGATAAACGGAGTTCGGAAAGCACATGATGATTCTATAGCGAAACAATTCACACAGAAAGTCGCCCAAGATGCCCGACGGAATACGATTAGGGATGCAGCTCCGGCGATCGTACTGGCCGTCATGACGTTGTGGTGCTGCATATTCGTCAAGGGCTTCATGACCTGGAAAAACTTCTCCAATCTTCTCTTTCAGATGACGGTTCCCCTCGTGCTGGCGACGGGCCTGACGTTTGTTCTGCTTGTGGGCGGCATTGATCTGTCCCTGGAGGGCGTCATGGGCTTTGCTGCATCTGCGGCTGCGCTGGGGATTAAAAATTCGATTAACAACAATGATTTTGGAATTTGGGCAATCCTTGCGGTAATTATCGTCGGGACGCTGTTTGGTGCGCTGATTGGTTTGATTCATGTAAAGCTTCGCATCCCTTCTTTCATGGTGACGTACACGATGGGAACGGTGATCAATGGCGTCGGATTGCTTTTATATAAGGGAACACCGGCAACGATCAAGGATGAGACGCTGATCAAGCTCTCCCGCGGCACGATCTGCGACGTTCCCTATCTGACCTTGATTGCGTTTGTTGTGTTCATTATTGGCTACATCATATTGAATTACACGGCGTTTGGCCGGGCGGTGTACGCAGTTGGCGATAATCCCAATGTGGCGAAGGCCGCAGGAATCAACATCGAGCGCACGAAAGTCAAGATTTTCGCGCTGTGCTCGTGCACCGCTTCCATCGCCGGCGTACTCGGTCTGATACGATTGAAGACAGGCCAGGTTGGCGTCGGACAGAACAACCTGTTCCCGACGATTACGGCTGTTACCGTCGGTGGAATCGCCGCAGGAAGAGGCGGAATGATCCAAACGCTGATCGGCGTCATCTTCTACACGGAACTGGCCAATTACCTGACGCTGATGGGCGTGGATGCATTCTACAAGCAGGCAATTCAGGGCATCATCATCCTGGTCGCGGTCATGCTTTCTGCGAACAGGGGTCGTAAGACCATCGTTAAGTGAGGTGAGATACTATCACTTTGTTTCTGAGAAAGCCTTCAATAGCTTGCCTTGGCGTGCGGTTCTATGCAGTTATGTTGACGGATCTGGCATCAGCGCAAATAGCACGTCTGCGTTCTTGTCAGTCCAAGACGCAAGATTCCGGGGGCAAATACTAAATTGTGTAAATAAATTAATACCAGAATCATCAATTGAATGGATGTTTTCTTTCATAATTAGATGAGAGCGTGATTGGATCTGATTCAAATAATGCAGTTTGAATTAATGATACAAATTCTGACTAGAAATATTATACATAATGACAATTGACAGAAGAAAATATTGTTGATATAATTCAGTTAAACGATTACGCAAACGATTACGTGCGTTTTAGATGTTAAATCAAGGACGATTTGACGGGGGATGCTTGTATGGCAGTTACGATCAAGGATGTGGCGGAAGCGGCAAAGGTGTCCACAGCGACGGTATCTCACGTGCTCAATGAGACGCGCTATGTCTCTGAGGAGACCAGGCGCAAAGTGTATGACGTGGTGCGCGAACTGGGCTATGTGCCCAACATGAACGCCGCAGGCCTTCGCAACGGAAAGACCAAGCGCATCGCGCTGCTGGTCCCGGCCATTGGTTCTTTCTTTTCCATCGATATTCTGGAATCGGTCGAGCAGGTTTTCCGCAAGGAGGGCTACCAGGTGATCATCGGTTGCTCTCGGGAGGATCTGCAGTGTGAACGGGATCAGGTGGACGTGTTCAACTACCAGCAGGTGGACGGCATGCTGATGTTCCCCGCACCCGGCGATCACAGCTATCTGGATCGGATGCCCAGGAAGTATCCCATCGTATTTATTGACCGTTCAGCGGAGAACTGCCAGAGGGATCTGTTTATCGGCGACAACGAGCAAGCTGTGTACGAGCTGGTGAAGCAGATGATCGAGGCCGGTCACCGCAGCATCGGCCTGATCAACGGTGTGGAGGGTGTTCCTGTCATGGCGGAGCGTATCCGCGGTTATCGCCGCGCGCTGGAGGAGGCGGGTATTCCCTTCGACGAAACGCTGATCCGCAACGGCAATTCGCAGAGCGAGGGCGGCTACCGCGCGGCGGAATGGTTCGTGCAGGATGGAAGGGTCACTGCGATCCTCTCCCTTACGGCCACAATGACGCTGGGCTGCATGAAGTACCTGACGCTCCACAAGGTTCCCGTGCCGCAGCGCGTTGCGGTGGTGGGTTTCGGAGAGACTGAGTGGGCGGAGATTACCCAGCCGCCACTGACGACGCTGCGCCATCCCCTGTTTGAGATGGGACGCAGGGCGGCGGAACGGCTGATCATGCGCATTAAGGAGGCGGAGAGCGGAGCAAAGCCGGAACCCTACGAGACCGTGCGCATGCCCATCGAGCTGGTGCGGCGCGAGACGTTCTGAGTTCCCAGCGACGCAATGATATGTCAGTTGCAGCTCAAGCTGTAATGAATAAAGGAGGTTGGATTTATGTCTCTCAAGAAACTTTTTGCCATCGTGTTGAGCGCTGTGCTCCTGTGCGGCGCGGTCGGCTGCCTTGCCGAGGGAACCATCGATTACAATGGCAGAACGAAACTGGCGATGTTCGCCCCCTTGACCGGCGATAATCTGCAGTACGGTGTGAAGATCCGCAACGGCGCCCAGCTGGCGGTGGATCAGTTCAATGCCGAGCATGGCACCGAGTTCACTCTGGAAGTTTACGATGACAAGGGCGACCCGAACGAGGCTGTGAACATTGCGAACATGATCGTGTCCGACAAGGATGAGGTCGTCGCTGCGCTGGCCGGCTACGGCTCCTCCTGCGCAATGGCAACCGCCTCTGTCTTTGACGAGGAAGAGATGATCCTGATTGGCGTGGCCGCGTCCCATGCGGATCTGCCTGGGATGGGCGAGTACGTGTATCCGATTCCCATGAGCCAGCGCCTTGAGGCGGTCGAGTTCGCAAACGCTGTGGAAGCGAATTGTGGCATTGGCAAGATCGCCATCGTGTATCAGAATACCGATCACGGCGTGCAGGCCTGCAACCTTTTCAAGACGCAGTGGGAATCCCTGGGCGGCGAAGTGGTCGTGTTTGAAAGCTTCGTTCCTGGCGAGACTAAGGATTTCTCCGCGGTGCTCTCCAAGGTAAAGAGTGCAGAACCCGATATCCTCTATGTCAACGCTGCCTATAACGACGTTGCACAGGCCCTGATGCAGGCCAAGCAGCTCGAGCTGGATTGCGCCTATGTCGGCCCTGGCATGTGTGTCAATGAGGAGTTCCTGAAGCTGGTCGGCACCGAGCTTGACGGCACCCTGATCCTCAGCTCCACGCCTTGCTTCCTGCCCTCCGTCATCGAGTCCGGCAACATCGATGAAGCAACCGCGAAGTTCATTGACGAATACACGGCAGCCTTTGGCGAGACACCGGATGGCTTCTCCGCGCAGGGCTATGACTCCGTCAATATCGTTCTCAACAGTGTTCTGGCTGCCGGCACCACGGACGCAGCCGCGGTTTGCGAGCAGATCAGCGCAATTCGCAGCTACCCCGGTCTGTCTGGCTTCAACATGAGCTACAACGAACAGAAGGAAATGAACAAGGGCATCTACGTATTTGAAATTGTGGATGGCAGCTTCAACCGCATTCAGTAATGCCTTTCCTCCGTCGCGCCGGCTTCTTGCCGGTGCGACGGAAACGAAGTACAATCGGGAGGGATTGTAATGTTTTTACAGCAGATTGTAAACGGCATTACCATAGGGAGCACATATGCACTGGTAGCCATCGGCTTCAACATGATCTTTGGTGTGCTGGAGCTGACCAATTTTGCGAACAGTTCTCTGTACATGTTTGGTGCGTATACAACGTTTTTGCTCTATAGCGCCACTGGAATTACATTTTTCCTGTCCTTTGCGATCAGTATCATACTGACCGGTCTTCTGGGCTATTGCCTGGATCGCTTCGCTCTGCGCACGTTGCGCAAAAAACATGCGCCCAAGCTGGCGGGCTTGATTACCACGCTGGGCATGTCGATGGTGATCGACAATTCCATTATGGTGATCTTTGGAACCGACAGCAAGGCATTTGAAAACCACCTGGATTTTGGAAAATTCTACATCGGTAATGCGATTGTGACCTGGACGCAGGTAATCATCCTCGTGGTGGCCTGTGTGCTGATGTCCTTCCTTTCCGTGCTGGTGTATCGCACCAAGATCGGCAAGGCGATGGGCGCGATTGCACAGAATGCGGACGCCGCCAAGCTGATGGGCATAAACACGAATAAAGTTATCTCCTTTACGTTCATTATCAGCGGCGTTCTGGCTTGCATTGCGGGTAACATGATCGCGATGAACTACCGAAGCATTGAAACCAACATGGGTTCGCTGATCGGCACCAAGATCTTCGCCTCCGCCATCCTCGGCGGCGTGGGCTCTGTGCCGGGCGCCATCGTGGGTGGCGTGCTGCTGGGTGTGATCGAAACCATGGTTTCTGCATACATCAGCTCCGGTTACCGCGATGCGATTTCGTTCACGATCCTGATTGTCGTTCTGCTGATCATGCCCAACGGCATCTTCGGCAAGAAGGCCATCAACAAAGTGTGAGGTGAGGCGCGATGATTGAAAAACTGAGTACCTTCCTGGTGCGCCGCCGCGTACCCCTTCTGATTGCGGTGGCCGTCGTGGCGATGCTGTTTCCCCAGGTGATCACCTCGAAATACATTCTGCGCATTGCAATTCTGTGCCTGATGTACTGCATGCTGGCTGTGAGCCTGAACCTGATGACTGGCATTCTGGGGCAGATGTCCTTCGGCCACGCGGCCTTCTGGGGTATCGGCGCCTATACAGCGGCCATACTCGCCAAGACCTATGGCTGGACCAACCCCGGCGTGCTGATCGCAGGTGCGGTCGTATCGGGCTTGTTTGGTCTGGTGCTGAGCCTGCCGGTGATGCATTTGAAGGGCTATTACTTCACCATCGTCACCATGGTGTTTTGCCAGATCATCCGCATTGTGGAAATCAACTGGATGTCGCTGACCAACGGTCCGCTGGGCATCATGTCAATTCCGAAGATCTTCATCTTCAGCCATAAGATCAAGTCGCAGGCGGATTTTTTCTATCTGGCGCTGATTTTGCTGGTGCTGACCACGCTGATTGTGGTCAAGCTCACCAATTCCCGCACTGGCTATGCCATTCTGGCCATCCGTGATGACGATCTGGCAGCTGGTGCCATGGGCATCAACGTATTCAAGTACAAGTCCATGACCATCGTGCTCGCTTCCATGCTTGCAGGCTGCGCGGGAGCCTTCTACGCCATCTACACGGGCTACATCGATCCCAACTGCTTTACAAACGCTGTGTCCAACAACATGCTGGTCATGGTCATCCTGGGCGGACTGGGCAATGTATTCGGCAGCTTTGTCGGCGCAACGGTGCTCACCATCCTTCCGGAAGCGCTGCGTGGCTTCTCTGAATACCGTCAGCTGGTGTTCGGCGCGCTGCTGGTGATTCTGATGCTGGTGCGCTCCGAGGGTTTGTTTGGTTCCGTGAACTTCAAGTATATTCGTCAGCGCCTGACCCTGGAAAAGGAAATGAAGGCGACGGGAGGTGGCAGCAATGGCTGAGGTGCTTCGCACAGAGTCTGTTACCCAGCGCTTCGGCGGACTGGACGCCCTCAAATGCGTGAACATGAGTGTGCAGCAAGGTGAGATTGTGGGCGTCATCGGTCCCAACGGAGCAGGTAAAACCACGCTGTTCAACTGCATCACGGGAATGTACAAGCCTACGGAGGGGCGGGTGCACATGCTGGGCACCGACATCACCGGCTGGGCTCCCTACCGCGTTACCGCGCACGGCTTTGCGCGAACCTTCCAAAACATCCGGCTCTTCTCAAAGATGACCACGCTAGATAACGTCATGGTGGGCATGCACGTCAGAACCCACATGAAGCTGAAGGATCGATTGAACCTGATCAAGCACCGCCGGGTGAAGCAGGAGGCTGACGCGCGGGCAGAGGAACTGCTCAAGCTGCTGGGATTATACGACGTGCGGTATGAAATGGCCACAAGCCTGCCCTATGGCGATCAGCGCAAGGTGGAAATCGCGCGCGCCCTCGCCAGCGATCCTAAGCTTCTGCTGCTGGATGAGCCTGCTGCGGGCATGAACGAGGTAGAGACGGAAGATCTGATGAATATTGTGCGTCGTCTACAGCAGATGGGTTACACCATCCTGCTGATCGAGCACGATATGAAGTTTGTCATGAACATCTGCGACCGGCTGTATGTGCTCAACGACGGTGCGTTGATTGCGGAGGGAACGCCGGAGGCGGTGCGCAGCAATCCGGCTGTCATCGAAGCATATTTGGGAAAGGATGAGTGAGATGCCGCTTTTGAAACTGGAAGACGTCGTCATCGATTACGGCAGCATCCATGCGCTCAAGGGGATCAACATGGAGTTGGAACCCGGCGAGGTTGTGACCATGATCGGATCCAACGGCGCGGGCAAGAGCACCACCATGAAGGCCATCATGGGCATGGTGAAGTGCAAGTCCGGGCACATCTGGTACGACGGGAAGGAAATTACCAACCAGGATACCCAGCACAAGGTGCAGTCCGGCATCATCCTCTCTCCTGAGGGAAGACAGGTGTTTCCCCGCTATTCAGTGAAGGACAATCTGATTCTGGGCGCTTATGTGCGGCCCAGAGAGGAGATTGCGGAGAGCCTGGAGCAGGTATATGCGCTGTTGCCCAAGCTCAAGCAGCGCAGCAATCAATTGGCAGGTTCACTCTCCGGCGGTGAACAGCAGATGTTGGCCATCGGGCGTGCCATGATGGCCAAGCCCCGCATGCTCCTGCTTGACGAACCCTCGCTGGGCTTAGCTCCGCTGATTATCAATGAGATCTTTGATATGATCGACCAGATCAGCGCATCGGGCGTCACAATCCTCCTGGTGGAGCAGAATGCGCGCGTGGCTCTGAAACATTCGGATCGCGCCTACGTCATTGAGACAGGCAGTATCGTGCTCAGCGATCAGGCCGATCGCCTGCTGAACAGTGACGAGGTTCGCAAGGCTTACTTTGGTGGACTGTAAGGACGGCTTTGACAGGAAAACCATTCAAATTATTACGAGTTTTATTGTTTGGAGGAAAGAGACATGATTACCCACAAGCAGCGTGTTCAGGCAGCACTGGAAGGCAAGATTCTGGATCGTCCCGCATTTGCAGCATGGGGCCCGCATATGAACCTGGTCGACCGCAATGCCAAGGACTTCGCCCGTGCCACGATTGATTATCAGAAGACCTACAACTTCGATTTTATCAAGGTCATGCCCAACGGCATGTACTTCCCGGAAGCTTTCGGTCAGAAATTGAAGGACGCGGACTTCATTCTCGATGAAACCTGGCAGAATGTGCTGGTCAATCGTGTTAACGATCCTCACGAGTGGGCCAAGCTCAAGGCGCCCAGCATGAAGGAAGGCGTGTTTGCTCGCGAGATTGAGGCAGTGAAACGCATCGCTGATTATTTCCAGGGCGATGTTCCGATTCTGCCCACCGTGTTCAGCCCCTTCATCTGGATGGGTGAGATGACCGGCGGCTTCTTCCGTCAGGATACCATTGTCGCGCACTTCAAGTATTCCGAGAAGTATGCGAAGATCGGCCTGGAGATCGTCAGCGAGACAAATGAGCGCCTGATGGAGGAGTTCGTCAAGGCTGGCGCGGACGGCTTCTTTCTGGGCTATCAGGCTGGCATGGCAGGACTGATGGGCAAGGAGATGTTTGAGGAATACGGCAAGAAGTACGACATCCACAACATCAACGTAATCAAGGACAAGACCTGGTTCAACATGGCGCATGTCTGCCACGGCGACGCCGCTCTGAGCGAATGGTTCCTGGACTATCCGGTCGAGGCCGTCAACTGGGCGGATCAGGATCCGGAGCACCACTCCATGAAGGAAATGCGCCAACTCACTGACAAAGTTCTGGTGGGTGGACTGAACCACTCCGTCAACGGCAGCTACAAGGATTTGTCCATCATGATTAAGTCCCCCTCTGATTTGAGCGGATCCAATCGCGAGGAAATCAAGGCCCACGTTAAGAAGAAGGTGCAGATTGCACTGCGGGATTCTGGAAACAAGACCATCATCTCCGGCGGCTGTGGCTGGGGAATCGGCTCTCTGCCGCGCTTCCCGCTGTGGGAGGAAGTCATGGAGGAAGTTGGCGCGGAGATCAATGCGGGCAAGGACGCCGAGAAGTGAGAATTGATATATGAAGAAGACAGACGAACGCTACGGTCTGTATTCTCAGATACTCCTGTATGAGCTGCTCCCCGCGGGCGGATGTACGGAGCCGATCGCTATCGCGTATACGGCTGCCGTAGCCCGCAGGGAACTGGGCTGCAGGCCTGAGCATATGGACGTATATGCCAGCGGAAACCTGATCAAGAATGCCAAAGCGGTATACATTCCAAACGGAGGAAACCTGCGTGGCGTAGACGCTGCAGCGGTTCTGGGCGCATTGGGCGGCAACGCTGAAAGAGCGCTGGAAGTGCTGCTGGATATGCCTGAGGGCATGGTGGAAGAGACCCGACGCCTGCTCGCGGAGAACTATTGCACCGTCCACGTGCTGGAGGGCGGCGAGGCGTTGCAACTGGTGGTGCGCGTGCAGAGCGGCGAGAATACGGTTGAGGTGGAGCTGCGGCACACCCATACCAATATCGTTCGTATTGAGAAGAATGGCGTGTGCCTGAAGCAGACAGAGGATGGCTCTCTGTCAAGCGGCGCGGAGCCGGTGGACTATGGTTGCCTCACCGTTGAGGGCATACTGGACTACGCAAACAGCTTTGATGTGAGCAGCGAGGTGGGAGATCGTCTGCGCAGGCAGGTGGAATACAACATGCGTGTCGCGCAGGAGGGCCTGGAGAACCATTGGGGCGTCAACGTGGGTCAGATGTACTACGCCCGTGGTCAGCACCTGCAGGCCTATGCCGCGGCGGGCTCAGACGCCCGCATGAGCGGTTGCAATCTTCCGGTGATGATCGTCTCCGGCAGCGGCAACCAGGGCATCACTGCATCCCTTCCGGTGGCGGTTTACGCCCGTGAGCACGGAATTGATGAAGAGCGTATGCTGCGCGCGGTTGCGCTCTCCGATTTGATCGCCGTGCACATCAAATCCGGTATCGGTCGGCTCTCCGCCTACTGCGGCGCGGTCTGCGCGGCGACCGGCAGCGGCTGTGCCATTACCTATCTGTCCGGCGGCGGCTTGAAGGAGATCGAGGATACGCTCACGAATTCTCTGGCCGTTTCCTCGGGCATGGTTTGCGACGGCGCAAAGCCCTCCTGTGCGGGCAAGATTGCTACCAGCCTGGAGAGCGCCATTATGGGCCACGATCTGGCGATGGAGGGCAAAGCCTTCCAGCCCGGCGAGGGCATTGTGATGGACGACGTGGAGGATACCATCGACGCGGTGGGCTGCATGGCGAGTCAGGGCATGCAATCCACGGATCAGGTCATTCTCAAACTGATGACAAAGTAAATTTGCGCATATGGAAAAAATCAGAATCGGTTTAATTGGCGCTGGCATGATCAGCAGCAAACACCTGGCCTCCTATCAGAAGATCCCGGAGGCTGAGGTGGTTGCCGTGTGCAGCCGAACGCGCCAGTCGGCGGAGCGCTGCGCGCAGCAGTGGAACATCCCCGAGGCCTGCACCGACATCCAGGCGCTGCTGGCCCGGGACGACATCGACGCCGTGGACATCTGCCTGCATAACAACCTTCATGCGCCGGTGACTATCGCCGCGCTGAACGCAGGCAAACACGTCTACTGTGAAAAGCCCCTGGCGGGAAGCTGGGCAGATGGCAAGGCGATGCTGGACGCTGCGGAGCGCGCCGGAAGGACGCTGCATATCCAGCTGGGCTTTCTCTATCGCACGTACGCCCGGGCGGCAAAGCGGCTCATCGACGGCGGGGCGCTGGGGGAGATCTACCACGCCCGTACCGTGGGTTTTCGTCGCCGCAACCGCCCCTACGTGGACGGTATCTACGGCAAGGACTTTGTGCACAAGGAGTTTTCGGGTGGGGGAGCGCTGTATGATTTCGGCGTGTACCACATCAGCCTGATGCTCTATCTGATGGGAATGCCAAAGCCCCTGCGCATGAGCGGTTGCCAGTATCAGCAGATCCCCATGGACGAGGCGCGCCGGGCGGAGTCCGGCTATGACGTGCAGGAGATGGGCGTGGGCTTTGTGCGGCTGGACGGTGGGCGCAGCATAGACGTCTTTGAGACCTGGGCGGTGCACCTGGACAAGATGGATCCGGGCACGCTGCTGGGCTCCAGAGGCGGTGTCAAGCTCGATCCCTTCAGCTATCACACCACGATGTGTGATCTCGAGCTAGATTGCACCGGCGATCTGGAGAAGATGGAGGAGCGCTGGCAGCACACCCATCCGCTGGAGTACGCCTACTCCAATTCCGAGGCGCACTGGATTGCAGCGCTGCTTGGCAGGGTTCCCATGATCCCCACCGCGCAGCTGGCGCTGGATACCCTGTTGATTCAGGAGGGCATCGATCTCTCCGGTCAGCTGGGCCGGGAAGTGAGCGCAGAGGAGACCATTGCCGCATCCCGCCCGACTGCGATGCAGATCTGAAAATGCATTCTGCTTTAAGAGTTAGGAGGCAGTTTATAAATATGAAGGAACAGAATTATCTGGATTGCCTGGTGGGCGTGTTTGGCCACCCCGCTGCGGAAAACCCGGGCGTCGTCATTCAGCACGCCGCATTTCAGGCGATGGGGCTGAAGCTCTGGCGCTTTCTGACCATCGATGTGGAGCCCGAGGATCTGGAAGATGCCATTCGCGGCCTGAAGGCGTTCAAGATGCGTGGCATCAACTGCACGCTGCCCCACAAGATTAACGTGCTCAAGTATCTGGACGGCATGTCCGAGAGCGCCAGACTCATCGGCGCGGTGAACGTGATCGTCAATGACAACGGTAAGCTTTACGGCGACAACACCGATGGCAAGGGCTTCATGGAGTCCCTGACCAGTGCCGGCATTGACGTAAAGGGCAAGGTCATCACGCTGCTGGGCTCCGGCGGAGCTGCACGCGCCATCGCCGTGGAGGCGGGGTTGTGCGGCGCGAAGGAGATCCGGATTGTGAACCGTCCCCACGGCGAGGAGCGTGCAATGGAGCTGGTGAACCTTCTGCGAGAGAAGATCGGCATTCAGGCGCAGTACATTCCCTGGACGGAGCCCTATCGGGTGACGCCGGATGTGGACGTGCTTGTGAACGCCACCAGCGTCGGCCTCTATCCCGACGTGGATGCAATCCCCAATGTGGAGCTGGACAGCATCCATCCCGGCCTGTTTGTGCAGGATGTGATTCCCAACCCCCTCTCCACGGCCTTCCTGAAGGAGGCGGCAAAGCGGGGCGCAAGGTGCAACGACGGTGGTGGAATGCTCATCAACCAGGCTGCGGTGAACATCGAAATGTGGACCGGCAGGAAGCCGGACAAGGAAGTCATGTATCGGGCGCTGGAGGAGGCGCTTTCCTGACGGATGAATTGGCCGTGCAGGATGGAAATCCGCGCCCGGGAAAGCTAAACTGGAAAAAACTCTGGGAGAGAAACGGGGGATACGGTCTTGAACAGCTACATTCAGGAGATTGCCGCCATCGGCAAGTTTGCGCACATCGAGGCACTGAAGGAGAAGATGCTCGCGGAGCCGCGCTATGTCAGCATTGAGCAGGCGCGCATCATCACGCGCGTCTATCGCGCTACGGAGGGCGAACCGGCCTGCGTTCGCCGGGCGAAGGCCTTGAAGGCTTCGCTGGAGGAGATACAGATTCGCATTGAGCCGCAGGAGCAGATCGTGGGCAACCGCACTGCCGGCGTGCGCAGCGGCGTGGTCTTCCCGGAGACGGGCGCGTCCTGGGTGGATCGCGAGTTCGAAACCCTGCCCACCCGGCCCCAGGATCGATTCAACATCCGCACGGAGGACGTTGAGGAGTTCCGCCGGGATATTCTGCCCTACTGGAAGGGAAGATCCCTGGAGGACCGCGTGCGCGCAGCCGCCGGCGAAGAGGTGGACGCCATCGCCAAGGTGGTCAAGATCAACCAGAAGGATCACTCCCAGGGCCACATCTGTCCCAACACGAAGAAGTGGCTTCAGCTGGGACCCGCCGGCATCCGCCGGGAGGCCGAGGCGCACATGGAGCGCGCGACGGAGGAGCAGAAGGACTTCTACCGCAGCACCTGCCTGGTGATGGAGGGCGCGCAGAATTTCATGCGCCGCTATGCCGATCTAGCCGAGAAAATGTATGCCGCGCAGGGCGGGGAGAACCTCCGCGAGGTGGCCCGCATCTGCCGCAAGCTCGCAGAGGAGAGCGCGGAAACCTATCACGAGGCGCTGCAGCTGACCTGGTTTCTCTATGTGATTCTGCAGATGGAGGGCAATGCGTCCTCCTATTCCCCCGGACGGATGGATCAGTATCTCTATCCCTACTTCCTCCGCAGTCGCGCGCAGGGCATGACTCTGGAGGAGGCGCTGGAGCTCACCGAGGGACTCTGGCTCAAGTTCAACCAGATCGTCTACCTGCGCAATTCCAACAGCGCAAAGTACTTTGCCGGCTTCCCCATCGGCTTCAACGTGGCCATCGGCGGCCAGAACCTCGATGGCAGCGACGCGTCCAACGAGCTGAGCTACATCTTTTTGCAGGCACAGGCCCATCTGCTGCTGCCGCAGCCGAACCTGTCGCTTCGCGTGTTCAAGAATTCCCCGGAAGAGCTGCTGGAGGCGGCCAGCCGAGTCATCGGCATGGGCAGCGGCATTCCGCAGGTGTTCAACGATGAATCCGTCATTCCGGCGCTGGAGGCCCACGGCGTGTCCCACGAGGACGCGGTTAATTATGCCATCGTGGGCTGCGTGGAGCTGACTACTCATGGAAATTCCCTGGGCTGGAGCGACGCGGCCATGTTCAATCTGGTTAAGGCACTGGAGCTGACACTCACCGGCGGCGTGGATCTGCTCACCGGAAAGAAGATTGGCCCGAATCTGGGCAACCTGACCACCTATGCGTCCTACGAAGAGCTGGAAGCGGCTTTTGCGCAGATGATCGACGGCTACATGGACCGCATGGTGGAAGCCATTGCCGTGGTGGATCGCATCCATGCCGAGGTGCTGCCCACGCCCTTCCTCTCCGCTGTCATCGATGATTGCATGGCGCTGGGTAAGGATGTGACCCTGGGTGGCGCGCACTACAACTTCGCCGGCGTTCAGGCCATTCAGGTCGCCAACATCGCCGACAGCCTGGAGGCCATCCGCAGGTTCGTATACGATGAGAAGAGCGTATCGGCGCAGCAGCTGCTGGATGCGCTGCGCAGCGATTTCAAGGATGACGAGCTGCTGCGCACCCGTCTGATCCACCGCGCACCCAAGTACGGCAACGACATTCCCGAGGTGGACCAAATCGGCGCGAAGTGGGCGCGGTATTTTGGCGATCGGCTGAAGCGCTATCGCAACCGTCGCGGTGGCATCTACCAGATGGGCCTGTACACCGTGTCCGCGCACGTCCCCATGGGACAGAACGTGGGCGCGTCTGCGGACGGTCGACATGCCCGGGATCCGCTGGCCGACGGCGGCGTGTCTGCCATGTACGGCCGGGACGTCCAGGGACCCACGGCGCTGCTGCAGTCGGTTTCCAAGCTGCCCTTTGAGTTGGTCAGCAACGGAAGCCTGCTCAATATGAAGTTCCTGCCCCAGTTCTTCCGGACTCAGACCGGCATCGAGAAGTTCGCGGGCTTCCTGCGCGCCTTCTGCCGCCTGGGAATCAGCCACATCCAGTTCAACGTGCTCAACGAGGCAGATCTGCGCGCTGCACAGCGGGAACCGGAGAAGTATCGGGGCCTGACCGTGCGCGTGGCCGGCTACACGGCCTACTTTACCGAGCTCGCGCCGGATCTGCAGGAGGAGATCATCGCGCGCACCTCCTACGAAAACGTATGAGGGGAACCATCTTTGAACTCAAGCGCTTTGCTGTGCACGACGGCCCGGGCATTCGCAGTACGCTGTTTGTGAAGGGCTGTCCGCTGCACTGTCCGTGGTGCCAGAATCCGGAGGGCATGCGGCGCGCGGTGGAGCTGTGGCGCGCGCAGTCGGACTGCGTCGGCTGCGGCGGCTGTGCAGCCGCATGCCCGGAGGGCGCGATCGATGCCGGGAACGCGCTGCGCATCGACCGAAGTCGCTGCACGCGCTGCGGGCGCTGCGTGGAGCTCTGCCCGGCGGCGGCGTTGAGCATGGACGGGCGCGAGATCGAGGCCCGGGAGGCTGTGGAGCTGCTTTTGCGCGATCTGCCCTTCTACGAGGGCGGCGGTGTGACCCTGTCCGGCGGCGAGGTATTTGCCCAGTGGGAATTCTGCCTGGAGGTGCTTCAGCTGTGCCGGGAGCGCGGTGCGGATACTGCCATTGAGAGCTGTCTGTACACCGATGAGGAGATCCTCCGCGGCTTCTTGCCTGTGGTGAATCACTTCATCATGGATATCAAGTATCTGGATCCTCAGGAACACAGACAAGTGCTGGGCGTGGATAATGCGCCCATCCTGCGCAACTTTGAATATCTGGTTTCAAGCGGCGCGGACGTGCTGGTGCGCACGCCGCTGATCCCCGGCTACACCGCAAGCGAGGCGAACATCCGCGCCATTGCGCGCTATCTCGCAGGCGTGAAGCCGGATATCCGCTATGAGCTGTTGAATTTCAATCCTCTGTGCCGCAGCAAGTACGCCGCGCTGGATCGGGATTATCCCGTAGAAGGTGGCGCACTGCGCGCAGAGGAGATGGATGCCTTCTATGCGATTCTACGCAGCGAGGGAATCCGGAATATTGTTAGGGAGTGAAACCATGACGGCGATTGAAAGTTTTCTGCGCGCGGCAAAGCGCGACGAGACCGTTTACATCAGCGACGTGCGTGCAGCCTTTGAGAGGGAAGGGACGCGTCCCTTCCACTGCCACGTTCGCCTCTATGACGACAGCGTGCGCCGCTTTGCATGGAAGCTGCCCGCCTGTGCGGATGCGGAGGAACAGGCATTCGTAGCCTCCTACGTGCACGCGATGCTCTACAACATCCTCTCCGCGCTGGGCGCGAAGCGGATCGACATCTACCTGGATCCCGCCGATGCGGCGCTGCTCGACCTGGGCCGGAATCTGGATTGCGTGTTTCAGACGAATGCGCCAAAGGCGGAGCGCAGCGGCTATGGCAAGTGCCTGAACGTAAACGAGCGCACGCTGGCTGCGCTCTGCGGGCGGGACGAACGCTTCGCGTTCCGCATTCTGAATGTGGCGGAGGAGACGCAGGCGGAGGTGCGGGCGCAGGCTTCTGCGGCGGCAGGTGCCGTGTTTGCGGGCATACCCGCGCGTACGCAGGGCAGGCTGCTCATGGGCATGGACATCGGCGGAACGGACATCAAGATCGCCGCTTCGGTGGATGGCAAACTCTGCGCCTTCAAAGAGTACGACTGGTTCCCTGCGGGCTTCTCCTATGCGGAGCAGCTGATCGATCCCATACTGATGCTCACGCGCCTGGTGCGAGCCGCGGCCTGTCTGGTAAAGGCGGGCAAGGAGGATCTCGTCTGCACGGCGGCGCTGGACAAGCGCGCGACTTGGGATGAGATGGATGCGGCTATCGCGGACATGGAGGCGCACGCCGGGACAGCGCTGACGGGCTTTGACGCCATCGGCCTGTGCTTCCCGGACGTGGTGATCCGCAACCGCATCGTGGGCGGCGAGACCTACAAGACCCGCGGCATGCGCAACTGCGCGGAGCGGGACTATGAGGAGCAGTTTGCGCAGATTACGGACCTGTGCGACCGCTTGCAGGCGTACGTCCGGGAGGGCGGCGCCGTGATGAACACCAACGACGGCCCCATGGCCGCCTTCACCACCGCGGTGGAACAGGCGGCTGTCGGCAGCGACTTCTCCGGCGGCTTCCTTGCCCACACGCTGGGTACGGAGCTGGGCACCGGCTGGATTCTGGCCGACGGCAGCATTCCGGAGATTCCGCTGGAAGTCTACAATTTCATCATCGATCTGGGCAGCTTCGACCAGCGGAGGTACGATGTGGATGACGTGCGCAGCTGCCGCAACTTCAACACCGGCCTGTCCGGCACGCTTCAGAAGTACACCTGCCAGTCCGGCGTGTTCCGCCTGGCGGCAAAGCTCCTGCCTGATTCCGAGCCGGAGACCTATGCGCGCGTGCTAAAGGAGGGGCTCTTCGCGACCCAGGGCGACAAGCTGGTGGTTCCCGTAGAGCCGGTGGATCTGCGCAAGCCCTGCCTGGAGTTCTTCATGCGGGAGGCGGAGCGCGAGGACGACGTGTGCGCGGAGATCTTCCGCAAGGTGGGCGAATACCTGGCCGTCACCTGGCTGGAGACCCAGTACATCCTCGAGCCAAACTGCGCGGAGCGTACGCTTTTTGGCCGCCTGGTCAAGACGCAGGCGTGCTTCGATCGCATTTGCGAGGGTGCGCAGCGCATTGTGCCGGACATCCACCAGTACGCCGCCGACGGTGGCATGGCCAATACCGATCTGATGCGCCAGTTGAAGGAGCATTCGGTGTACACGGTTGCGCAGTTTGCACAGGCTGTGGGTGCAATTTACTATGGCTGCGTCGGGCTGGAATAAAAATGATGTGTTCCGTAGCGATGATAACTGCCATCTCATGACCTTTAATGCGGAAGTGAAGTGTTTGCTTTCGTTTGAATTGGGAAGTAGGAAGGCCACAGCGGCGACAAGACCACCATGAATATCAACACATATCTAAAGGAAGAAACGCTTCGCAAAGCCTAGGCCAAGGTACTGTTAACCATTGGAACTGTTGACAAAGTAATCGTTCCAGAACAAACCCCTGCCAACAAGATGGATCAAAGACGAAGAAAGCAGGGAAAAGAAGGCCTTAACCATCCTCTTGAGGTTAAAGGTTATGAGGGAAAAGAGGCATTCCTCAGTCATGGCTGAAATGCCTCTTTTTCTGATTGATGGTCTTCAAAATTCTCTGTAAAGTGTCAACTGAGACGGACGGAAGATTTCCGGCGCCGGAGGTCAGAGCCAACGGGAAACCGCGAACGCAGCCACCGCGTCAGCGGCCTGGCCTTGGCAGGTTGCCGGGAAAATGCTAAAATGGATGACAGACGGGGAGGCATTGAAGCCTGTGATTCCCATCGCCGTCGGAGAGGACAGCATAGCATTTCCCCAGTGTACTGTCAAGGCTGGCGTTGATTTACACTTGCTCGCAGGCAAACTGCCCGGCAAGCTGCTAATTCCGGGTCAACCTGCCGGGATACATGATGTCCAGCTCCGCGTAGACCTGTCCCCAGTTTTGGACGGGCATTTTCTCCTCCTCTCTCTGACAATTTTTGATTGTTTTGTTTAACAGCCATGATACTCATTCTTACCGAAATGCAAGATAAGTCTTTGAGTCGTTGCAACCTGTTTTGCGACCTTGAAACCCGATTGTGTGTGTTCGTCAAGTGAAAAGTGACGCAAAAGGTCACCCAAAAAGTTAGCAGCG
>JAUNNK010000044.1 GCA_030537335.1 Clostridia bacterium
ATTCTATGACAGGGCCCTTATTTCTCTGTCTGTTACTTGGGGAACAGTCCAATGCGGGCGGCGGCCTTTTCCATGTCGTATACAGCTTTTACAGGCGTGCGGGGGACAGGCACAGGCCGCATCCCGCACGCGTGAGGGCTCACTCCCCGTAGAGGAAGTCGTGCATGGCGATGATGTTGCCCTGCGGATCGGTGATGTGGAGGGCGGATTGGTCATCGTAGATGTATTCGATCTTCGGCATGCGCTCGGTCTCGATCTTGCCCGCCACCAGCGCTTTTTCGCCGATGGAGATCAACTCCGCCAGGGAGAGGTTGGTCTGGACAGAATCCCGGTAGACCTGGTACAGCCGCGCGTACATCAGCGGGTTCCATGCGCTGCCCTTCACCTGCTCCAGTATGGCGGAGAGCACGCGACGCTGGCGCAGCGTGCGCGCGTAGTCGGAATCAATCAGGCGGATGCGGCTGTAGCCGGTGGCGAACAGGCCGTTCAGGTGGAGATTTCCGCCCTGGGTGTAGGGCTGGGAGTTGATGTAGTGGCCGTACTTTTCCGGGTTCACGGCGTTGATCTTCTTGAAGGTGTCGTAGGCGTATTTGTTCAGGTGCTCCAGTTCCTTATCCTCTACCTCCACGTCCACGCCGCCGATGGCGTCCACCAGATCCACCATGGTGCTGAAGTCCACGGCGATGTAGTTCGTGATGTTCAGCTTGAAGGTCTCGTTGACCACGCGCATGGCCATCTCCGCGCCGCCGTAGGAGTAGGCGGAGTTCAGCTTGTGCTCGCCGTAGCCGGGGATCTCCACCAGCGTGTCGCGCAGCACGGATACCAGCCGCACCGAATTGTAGCCCACAGAGGCGATCATCATGGCGTCGCTGCGCTGCTGGCCGTCCTCCAGAAAGTCGATGCCCAGCAGCAGGATGTTTACCCGTTCGCCGGGCAGGCCGTCGGTGAGGGAGAGCTCGGCATTTCCTGGCTCGATATTCATGAAGGACGGCGGAATCGCAAAGAGCACGCCCGCTGCCAGCACGACGGCCACCAGCATGAGCGCGATCAGCTTCAGCAGCATGCCCAGCAGCCAGCCGGTGCAGCCGCGCTCCCGGCGCTTTTTTCCGCTGCGCTTTCCTCTGTAAGTGTCGTAGTACATGGTTCACCATCCGCTCGGTCAGATTTGCGCTTGAATGCTACCAGTATAGCACAACTTCCTCCGGAAAGGAACGGATAAAACGCCGGAAACGGAAAAGAATAGCTCCGGAGGTGTTGAAAAATGAAGATTACGGATCTGCGGGCGCGCCGCATCCTGGATTCCCGGGGCATTCCCACGCTGGAGGTGCGCGCGCTGCTGGAGGACGGCAGCATCGGCGTGGGCAGCGCGCCCTCGGGCGCGTCCACCGGCAGCCACGAGGCGCACGAGCTGCGCGACGGCGGCGACGCATACCAGGGCAAGGACGTGCGCAAGGCCATCGAGGCCGTGAACGGGACGCTGCGGGAGGGCCTCATCGGCATGGACGCGGACTGTCAGATGCAGGTGGACGCGCGCCTTGTGGAGCTGGACGGCAGCGAAAACAGGGAGAAGCTGGGCGGCAATGCGCTGATTGCCACCTCCTGGGCGGTGGCGGACGCGGCGGCGAGGTCGGCGGAGCTGCCGCTGTACCGCTGGATCGGCGGCGTGCAGGCCGTGGAGCTGCCCTGCCCGATGATGAACGTCATCAACGGCGGTCGCCATGCGGACAACAACCTGGAGATTCAGGAGTTTATGTTCGTGCCCGTGGGCGCGGACAGCTTCAGAGAGGCCATGCGCATGGGCGCGGAGTGCTACCAGTCGCTGAAAGCGCTGCTGAACGAGGCGGGGCTGTCCACCGCCGTGGGCGATGAGGGCGGATTTGCGCCGAACCTGGGCCGGGATGAGGAGGCGTTGGAGTGGATGCTGCGCGCTATCGAGAAGGCTGGCTGGAAGGACGGGGAGGACGTGTGCCTGGCGATGGACGTGGCGGCCTCGGAGTGGATCGCGGAGGATGGCTACTGTCAGCCAAAGTCCGGGCGGCGCTTCCAGCGGGACGAGCTGATCGAGTACTTCAGCGCGCTGTGCGAGCGCTTTCCGCTGGTTTCCATCGAGGATCCCCTGGGAGAGGAGGACTTCGAGGGTTTCCGGGAGATCACGAATGCGCTGGGCGACGAGGTGATGATCGTGGGCGACGACCTGTTCACCACCAATGCCAAGCGCCTGTACCACGGCGTTGCGCTGGGAGCGGCCAATGCCATCCTCATCAAGCCCAACCAGATCGGCACCCTCAGCGAGACGCTGGACGCCATCCAGATCGCCCGGAAGAACGCCTACAGCGTGACCATCTCCCATCGCAGCGGCGAGACCGAGTCCAGCGCCATCGCAGATCTGGCGGTGGGCGTGAACGCGGAGTTCATCAAGGCCGGCGCGCCCGCCCGCAGCGAGCGCCTGGCGAAGTACAACCGGCTGCTGGCCATCGAGGAGGAGCTGTACCGCGCATGAAAAATGGGAGAACCAGCCGTGGTTCTCCCGAATTTACATATTATATAACGTTCACTCGACCACGGTCACGGTGCACGCGTCGTTCCTGCCGTTGGAGCTGGTCGCGCTGATCTCGCAGCTTCCGGGCGCGCGGGCCGTGACCACGCCCGTCCAGTCCACGTCGGCCACGGCGGGGTCGCTGCTCGTCCAAGTCACGCGCAGGTCGTCGGCGTAGGCGGGAACCACCTCGGCGGTCAGTTGAAGCATTTCGCCCACGCGCAAGGTCGCCTCCAGTTGGCTCAGCTCCACGTTTGCCGGATCCTGGGGATAGAGCGAGACCATCTCCACCCGGTACTCGATGGATCGTTCGCTGCCGTCAATTCCCTTCAGGCCGTCGATGCACACATCCCAGACCTGATTCTGCAGGTACTCGCTCAGGCCCGCGCCGGAGAGATCCGGGCGGAAGATCAGGCAGCTGCCGGAGCCGCAGGCCTCGGTGCTCAGGTGGCAGAAGCCGTCGCCCGTTCCGCTGGCAAGGTCGAAGGAAAAGCGCGTGCCGCTGACCACTTCGGTCAACTCGATCACCGGCATGGAGGCGCTGAGATCGTAGATCTCGTCGTTCAGCGACACCGACCAGGCGATCTGGCTGCGCATCAGCTCCACCGGAAACGCGCCCTCTGCGGGCCAGCACACCCGATCCCATTGGGCGGCGGCGTTTCCATCGTCCACAGCGTACATCACCACGTAGCTCATGCCGCTTGCGGCGTTGGCGAGGCCGAAGCCGGTCTCCGCCATGGCGGGATTTAAAAGCCAGCGCCGGTGCCCCAGCACGGCCAGGTTCATCGAACCGTCGTCCCGGGCGAAGTACTCCACGCCGTCCAGCAGGATCTCCGGACGCATCCAGTTGAACTTCGCGAGGTTGCCCTGGCTGGTTCCCAGCAGCGCGGACTCGTAGAGCGCGTCGTCCATCTGCGCAGGCTTATCGGGGGTGTGGCTGATTTCGTCGTTGGCGGCCAGCAGCAGCGCGCCGTTCTGGCTGCGCAGGCTGTAGAGGGGACTGAGGGCCACCGGGTCGAGCCCGGCGATCCAGCGCAGAAAGTTCAGGTAGTCCAGCGCCTCCTGCTGGGAGGCCTCGGTGAGGCTGCCCGTGCGCGTGCATTCGGTGGGATCGGGCTGCTGTGCGTAGGGGGACTCCCCGCTGCGGCGGCTTGCAAGCTCCCGGTAGGCGGCGCGCAGCTCGTCGCGGGAGACGGCGCAGGCGCTGGAAAGGCACAGCGCCGTTGCCAGCAGCAGGCAGATCAGGCGTTTGGTCATGACAAATGGGCACGGCAAATTAACAGATGCAGCCGGCTTGCAGGTCATTTTTTCATCGAATCAAGAATAAAACAGGAAATTATACATTATTTTCGCCAGAAAAAGGACAATTTCCTTTGAAAAGGGGCTTTTCAAACTCGTGGTTTTCTGTTAAAATATAAATACTGTGGCGTATACGGCGCTCTTTTGCGTACAGCCAGACCTGTTCTGATTTCATTGCAGGAGAATATAGCAAACAGGGGGAATTTCTTATGAAAGACTATCAGGCCAAGAACATCCGCAACCTTTCCGTTGTTGGACATGGCAGCGAAGGCAAGACCACGCTGGTCGAGGCGCTTCTGTTCACGGCGGGCGCGATCGATCGCCAGGGCCGCGTTGAGGACGGCTCCACCACCACCGACTTCGAGCCCGAAGAGACCAAGCGCGGCATTTCCATCAGCGCAGCCATGGCTCCGCTGGAGTGGAAGAACACCAAGATCAATCTGATCGATATCCCCGGCTACTTTGATTTCGCCGGTGAGCAGTCCGGCCCGCTGACCGTGTGCGAGGGCGCCATCATCACCGTGGGCGCTGTCTCCGGCCTGAGCGTCGGCGCGGAGAAGGCATGGGCCATGTGCGATAAGACCCACACCTCCCGCATGATCGTTATCAACCAGATGGATCGCGAGAACGCCAACTTCGAGAAGGCGCTCGCCACCATCACTGAGAAGTACGGCAGCCACATCGCGCCCATCGAGGTGCCGATCGTCGAGAACGGCAAGTTCACCGGCGTGGTCTGCGTGCTGGAAAACAAGGCCTTCATCGGCGAGGGCAAGAACCTGAAGGAGATCGCGATTCCGGATTTCGTCGCCGACGAGGTTGAGTCCGCCCGCGAGGCCATCATGGAGGCCGCCGCAGGCGCTGAGGATGAGCTGATGGAGAAGTTCTTCGAGGACGGCGAACTCTCCTTTGAAGATATGATGCACGGCCTGCGCCAGGGCATCAAGGACGGCACCGTCGTTCCGGTCGTGTGCTGCTCCGGCATCACCCGCGTCGGCCTGAGCAAGGTTCTGGACAACATCATCGACCTGATGCCCTCCCCGGCGGGCGCGGTCACCGTGGGCGTGAACCCCAAGACCGGCGACGAGGTCGAGCGCGTCTGCGAGGACAGCGCACCCTTCTCCGCCCAGGTCTTCAAGACCATGGCCGACCCCTTCGTGGGCAAGCTGAGCCTGATGAAGGTCGTGTCCGGCACCCTGACCGGCGACATGATGCTCTACAACGTCAACGCCGAGAAGTCCGAGAAGCCCGGCACCATCTACACCCTGAAGGGCAAGAAGCAGAACGCCACCCAGAAGGTCTGCGCCGGCGACATCTGCGCACTGGCGAAGCTCCAGTCCGTCGCCACCGGCAACACCCTCTGCGACGGCAATAACCCCGTGAAGTATCCCGAGATCGAGTTCCCGGCCCCCTGCATCTCCAAGGCCGTCTACGCCAAGAAGGCCGGCGAGGAAGACAAGATCTTCTCCGGTCTGGCCCGCCTGATGGAGGAGGATCCCACCATCACCGTGACCAAGAACGTGGAGACCACCGAGTCCGTGCTGTCCGGTCTGGGCGAGATGCACATCGAGGTCGTGGCCAAGAAGCTGGCCAGCAAGTTCGGTGCGGAGTGCGTGCTGCAGGATCCCAAGATCCCGTACCGCGAGTCCATCCGCAAGCCCATCGACGTTCAGGGACGCCACAAGAAGCAGTCCGGCGGCCACGGCCAGTTCGGCGACGTCAAGATCAAGTTCCGTCCCAACGACGATCCCAACGATACCGAATTCCACTTTGTTGATTCCGTCGTCGGCGGCACCGTACCGCGCAACTTCATCCCCGCGGTTGAAAAGGGCCTCCGCGACAACATCAAGCACGGCGTGCTGGCGGGCTTCCCGGTGGTTGGCCTGACCGCAGAGCTGTACGATGGTTCCTACCATCCGGTCGACTCCTCCGAAATGGCGTTCAAGACCGCTGCCCGTCTGGCCTTCAAGCAGCTGACCGGCGCGAACCCGATCCTGCTCGAGCCCATCTATCACGTGGAAGTGGACGTGCCGGATCAGTACATGGGCGACGTCATCGGCGACATGAACAAGCGCCGTGGCCGCATCATGGGCATGGACAAGGTGGGCGAGCTCCAGCGCGTCACCGCCGAGGCTCCGCTGTCCGAGATGTTCAAGTACGCCACCGACCTGCGCTCCATGACCCAGGCGCGCGGCTCCTTCACCATGCAGTTCGAGCGTTACGAGGAAGTCCCCGCAACGGATGCGAAGAAGATCATCGAGACCTGCAAGCAGGAAGAGGAAGACGAGGATTGATTCTCAAAATCGAGGCGTCGCAGTTTTGCGACGCCTTTTTTTCAGGAAGAATGCGGTTCAGTTGGCCGATTTGAATTGGAGGTTTATTCATGGAGACACTCATTCGCGTGCTGGAAACCGCGCTGCCGGTGTTCATTACCCTGGGCATCGGCATGCTCTGCCGCACGAAACACATTCTGACCCGCGAGGGCGTGGCGCAGATGAAGTCCGTCGCGGTCAACATCGCCCTGCCTGCGGTGCTCTTTT
Organism: Clostridia bacterium; assembly: GCA_030537335.1. GTDB lineage: Bacteria > Bacillota > Clostridia > Christensenellales > Aristaeellaceae > SFTH01. The sequence goes on from JAUNNK010000044.1 coordinate 6,373, forward strand.
CCGCCTTCGCCACGGCGGAATACTCGAAGGACAGCGTCGCCATACCGGTGACGATCTTCCTGCTGTGCTGCCTGGCGCTGGTGCTGGGCTTCGTCGCGGCAAAGCTGCTGAAGATCCCCGGTGAGCGCACGCCCTTTCTGATGACCGGTTTCGAGGCGGGCATGCTGGGCTACGGCCTGTTTGCGCTGCTGTTCAAGGGTGAGTCCAATTCCAGCTTCGCCATCATCGATCTGGGCCAGGTGCTGTTCGTGTTCACGCTGTACAAGATCCTGCTATGCGGCAGGGGCGGTCTGAAGAGCGCGCTGCGGGATGCGCTGGTTTCCCCGGTGCTGTGGGCGATCATCATCGGCTTGATCTTCGGCGCGACCGGGCTGTATGACGCGCTGAAGCCATCGGGCGTGAGCGGCATTCTGGACTCCATCGCAGGTTTCATCGCCGCGCCCACCAGCGCGCTGATCCTGCTCTCCATCGGCTTCGATCTGGTTCCCGGCGAGATCCGCTGGCGCAGCACAGCGGCCATCGTGGGCCTGCGCGTGGTCATCATGGCACTGATGCTGGGCGCGGCGCTGCTGGTAAACCGCCTGCTGCTGGGCAGAGCGATGCACACCGGCGCTCTGGTGCTGATGTTCATCCTACCGCCGCCCTACGTGCTGCCGGTGTTTGCCGACGCAGGGGATGAGCGCGCGAATGTATCCTCCGCGCTGTCTGTGCTGACGCTGCTGAGCATCGCCCTGTTCGCGGTGATGGCGGCGGTACTGTAACACCGACCACGGCTTGAAGAAAAACCGACAAAACTATGACAATACACAGACCATAGTCTGCAAATGCAGACTATGGTCTGTGTATATTTTAGCTCAATCCTGCGTATGGAAGTGGAAATCGGGATTCTCCGCAGCGGCCTCATAGAGGGTCTGGAGCAGCTTGCAGCCGTAGATTCCAAGGGCGTTGAGCATGGCGGCGGGATGGACGAGGGTCACATCCGCGCGCATGCAGCTGACTTCGTCCCAGAGCGCGTCCAGGTTCGCGCCGTAGTGGGGCAGAAGGTTCAGTGCGCGGGCCAGCTCCGCGTGGGCGGCGGCGCGGTCGGTCATGTTCATGCCGTCGATGATATATGCGTTCATGTTTGCCTCCTCAATCCCAGAGATACCAGCCATCCGCCCAGTACCAGCCGTCGTAGAGCAGCTCGAAGTTCTGGTAGTGGTCGCCGGAGTAGTAGATCAGGCCGTCGTTGGAGAACAGCAGGCGCTCCGCGCCACGATAGCCGCCCTCGTAATTCACGTCGCACTCGTACCATTGACGGCTGCGCGCGTCGGGCAGCAGGCCCTCGCGGTTGCCGAAGCGGTCGCCGCCGATGCTCATGCCCGGGGCAACCACCCACAGGTTTCCGGAAGCGCTGTCCCAGCCCAGAGACCGGGCCTCGGACTTGGTGAGATAGTTCTCGGGCAGCTCCTCGAAGGCGTGGAGGTAGAGGGCAACCTCGTCGGGCGCGCTGTACCACTGACCATATTCCACCAGGAGCTCGTCGGTGATGGCGACGTCGCCCTCCACCCAGACCTCGGCGATCGCACCGCCGACGGCAAGGCAGAGGAGCAGCAGCAGGGAGAGCAGGCGTTTCTTCATGCAATCAACCTCCAAATTCAAACAGGGAGACCTGGCTGGTCTCGGGCAAATCGTTCAGGCAGCCGGCCTGCTTCAGTGTCTCCACCACGCTCTTGGACACCTTGCGGCGCACCATGTCGTCCTGGGATATGAAGGGGCCAGCCTTGCGGGCCTCGACGAAGGCCTCCGCCGCGCTGGTGCCCACGCCCGGCAGGGAATTGATGGGCGGCACAATGAAGCCCTCCTCGTCGATGAAGAAGTCCTTCGCGTCGGACTTGTAGATGTCCAGCGGGCGGATGTGCACGCCGCGCAGGTTCATCTCGATCAGGATCTCCAACAGCGTGGCCTCGTCTTCCTTGGTGGCGGTGAGCTCGGCCTTGTCCAGCGCCTTGATGCCCTCGTAGGCCTCGCGCAGCTCGTCCACACTCTGGGTGCACATGTAGGAGGCGTTGAAGCTCTCCGCGTTGCGGTGCAGGTAGCAGCAGTAGTAGGCCGCGGGGTAGTAGATCTTGAAGTAGGCGATGCGCAGCGCCATGGTGACGTAGGCCACCGCGTGGGCACGGGGGAACATGTACTTGATCTTCTTGCAGCTGTCGATGTACCACGGCGGCGCATCCACGGCCTGGATGGCCTCCTCCATCTCGGGGCGCAGGCCCTTGCCCTTGCGCACGTTCTCCATGGTCTTGAAGGCGATCTCGCTGTCCACGCCCAGGGCGATCAGCGCGTTCATGATGTCGTCACGGGTGCAGATGCACTCCTTCAGCGGAACGCCCGCCTTCACCAGGTCGGCGGCGTTGCCCAGCCACACGTCGGTGCCGTGGGACAGGCCGGAGATGCGGATCAGCTCCTCCATGGAGGTGGGCTTGGTGTCCTCCAGCATGCCGCGCACGAACTTCGTGCCGAACTCGGGCACGCCCAGCGTGCCGGTCTTGGACACGCCCAGTTCCTCGGCGGTGATGCCCAAGGCCTCGGTGCCGGAGAACAGCGAGATGATCTTGCCGAACACCTCCGGGTCGTGCAGCGGCACCTTCTGCGGGGCAATGCCGGTGAGATCCTGCAGCTTGCGCAGCATGGTCGGGTCATCGTGGCCCAGAACGTCCAGCTTGACCAGCACGTCGTGCATGGAGCTGAAGTCGAAGTGGGTGGTGATGGTGTCCGACGTCATGTCGTCGGCGGGGTGCTGGATCGGCGTGAACTGGAAGATGGAGTACTCCTTGGGCAGCACCACCATGCCGGCGGGGTGCTGGCCGGTTGTGCGCTTCACGCCGGTGATGCCGCTGGCCAGGCGCAGCTTCTCGGCGTTGCTCAGGCTCAGACCCCGCTCCTCGGCATACTTGAGCACATAGCCGTAGGCGGTCTTTTCGGCGATGGTGCCGATGGTGCCCGCGCGGAAGCAGAACTCCGCACCGAAGAGCTCCTTGATGTAGTTGTGGGCCACCGGCTGGTATTCGCCGGAGAAGTTCAGGTCGATGTCGGGAACCTTGTTGCCCTTGAAGCCCAGAAAGACCTCAAAGGGGATGTTGAAGCCGTCGCGGCCCATCTCCGTGCCGCACACCGGACAGGCCTTGGGCGGCAGGTCGATGCCGCAGGCGTAACCGGCGGGCACGTCGAACTCGTAGTGCTTGCACTTCGGGCAGATGTAGTGGGCCGAGAGGGAGTTGACCTCCGTGATGCCGGAGAGGAAGGCCACGAAGGACGAGCCGACGGAGCCGCGGCTGCCGACGATGTAGCCGTCCGACAGCGACTTGGCCACCAGCTTCACGGCGATCATGTACAGCGTCGAGAAGCCGTAGCCGATGATGGCGCCCAGCTCCTTGTCGATGCGCTTCTGCACGATCTCCGGCAGCGGGTCGCCGTAGATGGAGATGGCCTTGTCCACGGTGATCTGCCGCAGCTCGTGCTCCGCCTCCGGCCAGTAGGGCTGGAAGGTCTCCTTGCCCTCGGGGTGGGGCAGGAATACGTGCAGCTCCTCCACCCGGTCGGCGATGGCGTTGGGGTTGGTGATGACCACCTCGCGGGCCTTCTCCGGGCCAAGGTAGGCGAACTCCTCCAGCATGTCGTCGGTGGTGCGGAAGTACAGCGGCGGCTGGTTGTCCGCGTCCTCGAAGCCCTTGGAAGCCATCAGGATCGCGCGGAAGATGCCGTCGGTGGGGTTCATGAAGTGTACGTCACCGGTGGCGCATACCGGTTTGCCGAGCGCATCGCCCAAACGCACGATCTTCCGGTTCAGCTCCCGCAGCTCCTCGTCCGTGGAGACGGTGCCCTCGCGCTTGAGAAACCCGTTGTTGCCGATGGGCTGAATCTCCAGATAGTCGTAGAAGGAGGCGATCTTCTTCAGCGTGCGCTCGTCGCGGCCGTCCAAGACCGCGCGGAACAGCTCGCCCGCCTCGCAGGCGCTGCCCACGATCAGGCCCTCGCGGTACTTTGAAATCAGGCTGCGGGGGATGCGCGGCGTGCGGTGGAAGTAGTTGAGATGCCCCTCGCTCACCAGGCGGTAGAGGTTCTCCATGCCCTTCTGGGTGTAGGCCAGCAGGATGATGTGGTAGGCCTGCTTGCCCGCGTCGGTCTGGTAGCAGGAGTTCAGCTCTCCGAGGGTGCTCACGCCCTTCTGGGCGCGCACCTCATGCAGCACCTTCAGAAGCACCAAGCTGGTGGCCCGGGCGTCGTGCACCGCGCGGTGGGCGTTCGCCAGGGACACGCCCAGCTGCTTGCAGACGTTTCCCAGCTTGTGGTTCTTGAACTGGGGATACTGGTTGCGCACCAGCGCCAGGGTGTCCAGCACAGGATGGTCGAAGGGCAGCTTTGCCTCCCGGAAGGCCCTGCGGAAGAAGGCGATGTCGAAGGAGGCGTTGTGGGCGACCAGCACCGCGCCCTCGCAGAACTTCGCAAAGGCGGGCATCACGTCCATCAGCCGCGGCTTGCCCCGCAGCATGGCCGTGGAGATACCGGTGATTTCGGTGACGCGCTCGGGCACCGGGCAGCCGGGGTCGATCAGCTCGGAGAATTCCGCCACCTCCACGCCGTTCTCGATGCGCACCGCGCCGATCTCGATGATCTGGTCGGCGTGGGTGTTGAGACCCGTGGTCTCCACGTCCAGCACCACATAGGTCGCGCCGTCCAGGGGGCGACTTCCATCGCCCTCCACGATGCCGGCGGCGTCCTCGATCAGGTAGCCCTCGCAGCCGGGAATCAGCTTGACGCCGTTCTTCTTGGCCGCGCCGAAGGCCTCCGGGAAGGCCTGTACCACGCCGTGGTCGGTGATGGCGATGGCCTTGTGGCCCCACTTCGCGGCCTGCTTGATGAGGTCGCTGGGCGAAGCACAGGCGTCCATGGTGGAGAAGGAGGTGTGCAGGTGCAGCTCCACGCGCTTCTCCGTCGCGGTGTCCTTGCGCACAGGCTTCTCCGCGGGCTGGATGTCGGAGGCCATGAGCACCATCTCGTGCTTGAACTCGTCGTAGCGGTAGCTGCCGCGCACCGTGACCCAGTTGCCGTCCTTCAGACCCGCACACAGGGCGTCAGCCTGGGCCTGAATGGACTTGGCGCTGTCGTCGCCGCCGCGCTTGCTGCCCAGAAACAGCTTGCAGTTGACCGAGGAGGTGCTGTCTGAGAGGGAGAAGGTGATGATCCTCGTCTGACCATTCTTCGTCTCGCGCATCTCGAAGGCCGAGACCTCGCCGCGCACCACCAGACGCCCCACGTCCTCGGTGATCTCCCGCATCTCGATCACGGGATCGTGGATCACCTTGCCGTAGAGCGCGTCCGAGGGCGGCGGTGCGGATTTCTTTCGGTCGCCCTCCAGGTTCTTCGCAGTGTCCATGGCCAGCATCTCCGCTTCCTTCGCCCGGGCGGCGTTGATCTCTTGGATGCGGCGCTCGTCGTCGCCGGTGCGCTTGAGCCGTACCTTCACCGGAAGATCGAAGAGTCGCTTAAACAGCTCCTGGAGCATGCGATCAACACCCTGCATGCGCAAATACTCCGCGCCCTCGCTGCTGGCGACGTTCACAGTGAGCACGTCGCCCTCCAGCTGCCAGGCGGTGCGGCTGTCCAGAAAGTGCACTGCGCCGGGACAGTCGTGGGACAGCAGATCCCTGAGTAGCCGGGTCGCACGGCCCACGTCCGCGCGCACGGCCTCCCTGAGCGCCGGATAGCGCAGATCCAGCGTCAGGCGCACGCTGGGGAAGGCGGCCGCGAGGGAGTTTTGCAGCCGCTTGAACTCCGATCGGGTGAGGATGCGCTCCGAGCAGAGCTGCACCGTCATCTGACCGGTCTTTTTGGATATGGATACGCGCGACAAAGAGAGACCGCCCGCGAGATCGGGGCTGTCCCTCTCAATCAGCTCTCTCCAGAGTTCTGACATGGATTTCCTCCGCGCTTTTGTGCTTGATTTTTAATGCTCCGCGGCGTAGCGGCGCACCTCCTGAATCAGGATTTCCGCAAGGTCGCCGCGCACGGCTCTGGGCGGTTGGCCCTTGACGATCAGCGCGCCGCCGTCCCTGCCGCCCGCGATGCCCAGATCGGCCTCCTTTGCCTCGCCGGGGCCGTTGACGATGCAGCCCATCACGGCCACGCGGATGTGTTTTTTGATATCCAGCGTGGCGCTGCGCACGGCATTTGCGATGCCCTCCACATCGATGCAGGTGCGGCCGCAGGTGGGGCAGGAGATGATCTCCACGAAGTCGCTGCGCAGACCGCAGGCGCGCAGGATGTTGAGCCCCGCCGGAACCTCCTGCACCGGATCGCCGGAGATGGACACGCGGATGGTGTCGCCGATGCCCTCCATCAGCAGCGTGCCGATGCCCACGGCGGATTTCACCACGCCCACGTCCGCCGTGCCGGACTCGGTCACGCCGATGTGCTGGGGATAGTCGGTCTGCTGGTGTGCCAGGCGGCAGGCCTCGATCATGGTGCGCACGTTGGTGGCCTTGAAGGAGAGCACGATGTCGTCGTAGCCTGCGCGCTCCAGCATGCGCGCGTGATTCAGGCCGCTCTCCACCATGCCCTGGGGGGTCACGCCGCCGTACTTGGCCAGAATCTCCTTCTCAATGGAGCCGGAGTTCACGCCGATGCGCACCGGGATGCGGTGCTGCTTCAGGCAGTCCGCCAGCGCGCGCACGTTGGCTTCCCCGCCGATGTTGCCGGGGTTGATGCGCACCTTGGCGATACCGTTTTCGATGGCGCGGATGGCGAGCCTGTGGTCGAAGTGGATGTCGGCCACCAATGGTACGGGGGATCCGTCCACCAGTGCGCGCACGGCCTCGGCGCAGGCCTCGTCGTAGACGGACACGCGCACGATGTCCGCACCGGCGTCCGCCATGCGGCGGATCTGGGCAAGGGTGTCGGCAACATCGCGGGTGTCGGTGTTGGTCATGGTCTGAACGGAAACGAGCGCGCCGCCGCCGATGGCGACGTTTCCTGCGAATACCTGTCGCGTTTGCATGTTGTACTCCTCAGCCGCCGGTGAACAGGCGGGCAACGTCCTTGAATGTGATGGCGATAATCAGCAGAAACAGAAGCCCCAGGCCGATGGCGTGCACCATGCCCTCCTTCTCCGGAGGCACAGGCTTGCGGCGGATGGCCTCGACGATGAGGAACACCAGCCGCCCGCCGTCCAGCGCCGGCAGCGGCAGCAGGTTCATGATGCCGATGTTCAGCGAGAGGATGAAGATCCAGTAGACCAGCGCGTAGAGCTTCTGGTCGTACACCTGGTCGCTGACGAAGGAGATGATGCCCACCGGGCCCATCACATCGCCCGCGCCGGTGCCCCGGAAGATCAGATCCTTCAGGGACTTGAGCATCGTGGCGGTGAAGTCCACCATGTACCTGCAGGAGCTTTGCAGCGCCTCCAGGCAGCTGTAGGTTCGCCCGCCGAAGGCGATGCCCAGCATGTAGGTGGCTGTGCCGCTGGTTTCGTCCGTCACCAGCGTGCGCTTAACGCTGAGCTCGACGGTCTCGCCGCCGCGATTCAGTGTGAGGTAAATCTCGTCCTCGGGATCGATGGCGTCGAGCGTGCTTTTGGCAAGCTCTACACCGCTCTCGTCAAAGCTGATGGGCGTTCCGTTGATCTCGGTGATCACGTCGCCCAGCTCGATGCCACAGGTCGCGGCGGCGGTGTCCTCGTAGATGTAGGAGATGCGGGGCAGGTATTCCGCGAGAATGAAGTTGCTCAGCAGGATGGCGCAGAACAGGTAGCCCAGCACGAAGTTCATCGCTGGGCCGGCCGCCACGGTGAGAAAGCGCTTCCAAACTGGCTGGTTGTTCATGGCACGGGGGTCATCGTTGTTCTCATCCTCGCCCACAAAGGCGCAGTAGCCGCCGATGGGGATGGCCCGGATGGAGTACTGGATGCCCTTGCGTTGAAAGCCGAACAGCTTCGGCCCCATGCCGATGGAAAACTCCACGATGCCGATGCCGCAGATGCGCCCGACGAGGTAGTGGCCAAATTCATGGATGGTGACGATGAAGCCCAGCATGAAGATGGCGATGATGACGTACAGGATTTTGGTCATGAATTCCTCCGAATGGATTCAATTGCGCAGGCGCGCGCATCGGCGTCGGTCTGATAGACGTCGGCGATGCTGCTTACGCTGCGCTGGGGCACGCGGTCGAGCGCGTCCCGCAGGATCTCCGGGATGCGGCCGAAGGGGATCCTGCCGTCCAGGAAGGCGGCCACGGCCTCCTCGTTCGCGCCGTTGAGCACGATGGGCATGCCGCCGCCCGCCTTCAGCGCCTCGATGGCGTAGCCCAGGGCGGGAAAGCGGTTCAGATCCGGCGCGGCGAAGGAGAGGTTCGCGATCTCTGAAAAGCTCAGGCGCTTGGCATCGTAGGGCAGGCGCTGAGGATAGGCCATGGCGTAGCCGATGGGGCCGCGCATGTCCGGGTTGCCCAGCTGCGCAAGCACCGCGCCGTCCTCAAACTCCACCATGGAGTGGATGATGCTCTGGGGGTGCACCACCACCTGAATCTGCCCCGCGGGCATATGGAACAGGTGGTGGGCCTCGATGATCTCCAGCCCCTTGTTGACCATGGACGCGCAGTCCACGGTGATCTTGCGGCCCATGCTCCAGGTGGGATGGCGCAGCACGTCCTCCACCCGCGCGGAGTCGATCCTCTCCTTGGGCCAGTCCCGCAGCGCGCCGCCGGAAGCGGTGAGCAGCAGGCTGCGCACTGGATTTCCCTGCGCGGCCTGCAGGCATTGGAAGATGGCGCTGTGCTCGCTATCCACGGGCAGCAGGGGCTTGTTCAGCAGTCGGGCCTTCTCCATGACCAGGTCGCCGCCGGTGACCAGCGCCTCCTTGTTGGCAAGCAGCACCTGCGAACACGCGTCCAGCGCCGTCCACACCGCGTCCAGACCGGCGATGCCGGTGATGGCGCAGAGCGCGGCGTCGGGCTTTACGGCCTCCAGTACCCGGCTGGAGCAGTCGGGGCCGAAGAACCACTGGCAGAAACGCAGATCCTCGGGGATGGCTTCGGGTTCACGCACCATGCCCGCAGCCTGCGGGCGGAATTCGCGCACCAGCGCAAACAACTTCTCACTGGAGCTGTTCGCGGTGAGACAGGCGGCGGAAAAGCGATCCGGATAGCGGCGCACCAAATCCAGCGCCTGCGTCCCGATCGAACCCGTCGCGCCCAGTATTGCAATTGTTTTCTGATTCATCTCGTTTTATCCCAATCCTGTAATTCTGAAGAAGAGGATGCAGGCCACGCCACAGAAGAGTATGCCGTCCATGCGATCCATGATGCCGCCGTGTCCGGGCAGGACGTGGCCGAAGTCCTTCACGCCGCAGTGGCGCTTGACCATCGAAGCCGCCAGATCGCCGATCTGTGAGAACGCTCCGGCAACCAGGCCGAGGATGGCGAAGGCCCACAGCGGGGGCAGCACATCGAGTCCCGCCACGAATTCAGGCTTCCAGCAGAAGATCAGCCGCACCAGCGATGGTACCGCCATGGCAAAGAGCACGCTGGCGACCAGCCCGCCGATGGAGCCCTCCACCGTCTTTTTCGGACTGAGGATGGGCGAGAGCTTGTGCTTGCCGAACAGCATGCCGGAGAACAGCGCGAACACGTCGTTGATGGAGGCGCAGAAGAAGGCCAGCACCAGCGCGACGGTGATGACTGCGGGGTTCTTCAGGCGCAGCAGATCCATCAGCGCCAGATAGAAGATGCCGGGATAGAGCATGGGAAAGACCGTGGCCATCAGGCTGTCCACGGCGACCTTGCCCCGCATCACCAACCGGATCATGGCGGCCATCACGCTGATGAGCAGCGCGTACATGGACAGGTGCAGATCCTCCGTGAGATAGAAGGCCGCGCCCTGGGCCAGTATGGAGACGACGCAGAAAAAGTAGCCCGCCCAGCGCACCGGCTCGATGCCGGTGGCGCGGATGGCCCGATACATTTCAAATACGCTGACGACCATCGCCAGGGAGATTAGGGCGAACATCACCCAGCCCTGTAGCAGTACGCCAACGAGCACCAGCAGGGCGAAGGCCGCGCCGGTGAGCACTCTCTTGGTCAATTGGATCCCTCCGTACTCGCCTCAGCCGATGCGGGCTTTACACCGCCGAAGCGGCGGTCGCGGGCGGCGTACTCCCGCAGGTTCTTGAGGTAGTGCGCGCGGTCATAGTCCGGCCAGAGCACCGGATCGAAGATCATCTCCGCATAGGCGGTCTGCCAGGGCAGGAAGTTGGAGGTACGCACCTCGCCGCTGGTGCGAATCAGCAGATCCACTGGCATCAGCCCTGCGGTGTACAGCTCCGCCTCGAAGCGCTCGTTCGTGATCTCCTCCGGCTTCAGCTCTCCTGCGGCAACCTTTGCAGCCAGCGCCTGCGCGGCACGAATCAGCTCTGCGTGGCCGCCGTAGTTCAGCGCGATGTTCAGCTTGAGGCCGGTGTTGTCCTTGGTGCGCTCCATGGCGCGCCTGACTGCGTCGCGCTGGGGCTCGGGCAGGCCGTCCACATCGCCCAGGATGCGGATGCACACGTTCTTTTCGTCCAGCTCGTCGATCTCGGAACCAAAATACTTCAGCAGCAGGCTCATCAGCGCATTGACCTCGTCCTTCGAGCGCGCCCAGTTCTCCGTGGAGAAGGCGTACAGGCTCAGCGCCTGAATGCCCCAGTCGTCGCTGGCGCGGATGATGTCGCGCAGGGCCTCGGTGCCGGCGGCGTGACCGGCGGAGCGGGGCAGACCGCGCTGCTGGGCCCAGCGGCCGTTGCCATCCATGATGATGGCCACGTGGGCGGGCAAGCGATCCGGCGGCAGCATCAGATCCGGAGCAGCGTCGGTGGGGGAGACGCTGGCAGTGATGTATTTCGGCTGGGTGCGAAGGAGTTTGGTCAGCAGTTTGGATAGCTTGTTTGTGAACATGGCGCACTCCTTTGGCATCGATTTGCGGGATAAAGGACGTGGGCAGCCCATTGCAGCTGCCCACACGGAATTCTATTGGGTTCCGGAAAGCACCGGAGTGGGAAAACGGGGGCCGGCGATGCGCCTGTATATCAGACCTCCATGATCTCCTTTTCTTTCGCGGCGCCCACCTTGTCGATGGTTTCGATCTTGGAATCGGTGAGCTTCTGCAGCTCCTTCTCAGCGGCCTTCTGGTCGTCCTCGGTGATCTGGGAGTCCTTCTTCATCTTCTTGATGGCCTCCATCGCATCGCGGCGGATGGCGCGGATGGCAACCTTGCCCTCCTCGATGCGCTTCTTCACCTGCTTGCACAGATCCTTGCGGCGCTCGGCGGTCAGCTCCGGCACCATCAGGCGGATGACCTTGCCGTCGTTGGAGGGATTGATGCCGATGTCGGACTTCTGGATGGCCTTCTCGATGGGAGAGATCATGCTCGGCTCCCAGGGAGCGATCACCAGCATGCGCGGCTCCGGAGAGGAGATGTTGCCCACCTGATTGAGGGCGGTGG
>JAUNNK010000045.1 GCA_030537335.1 Clostridia bacterium
GGACGACTACATGACCAAGCCCTTCAACATTCTGGAGGTCAAGGCGCGCATCAAGACCATCTTCCGCCGCACCGCCATGACCCAGCGGGATTCCGGCCAGCGCATCATCACCGTGCGGGACATGCAGCTGAATCTGAACAACCGCAGCGTGACCGTGGCCGGCAAGGAGGTCAACCTCACCGCGAAGGAGTTCGACCTGCTGCAGCTGTTCGCGACGAACCGCGGCAAGGTGTTCAGCCGCGAAAACCTGCTTGAGACCATCTGGAAGTACGACTACCTGGGCGATTTGCGCACCGTGGACGTGCACATCCGCCGCCTGCGCGAGAAGATCGAGCGCGTGCCCAGCCAGCCGGAGTACATCTTCACCAAGTGGGGAGTTGGCTACTATTTTACTGACAAGGATTAAAAAGAACTTTTATTCCATTCGCTGGAAGATCGTGCTCTCCTACCTGTTGATCATCGTCGTGGCCTTCTCCGCCGTGGCGATCTCGCTGATTCAGCTGGTGGGCGAGTACTTCTTCAATCAACGCATCCGTGACGACCAGAGAATCGCAGAAACGCTCGCAGAGCAGACCGGCGAATCTCTGGTTTCACTTGATATGGACACGCTCTACACCCTCGCGCGCGGCACAGCGGATGAAAATGCCGGGCGCGTGCTTGTTGTGGACGCATACGGCGTGGTGCAGCTGGACACCCAGTCGCTGCTGACCGGCACCCGCTTCTACAATCAGGAGGTCGCAAACGTGCTCTCCGGCGCGCAGCGCGACTACGGCTTCTACGATTCCGGCGCCAGCGGCAACTTCTGGCTGCGTTCCGCCCTTTCCTTCTATGAGAACGTCAGCTCCATGAACGGCCTCTATGCCCACGCCATCTTTTCCGCCGACCGGCAGGTGGGCGCTGCGGTGTACATCTCCACCGTGCAGGAGATCTACGAAAACCTGCACAGCATCCAGTGGAAGATTCTCAGCTGGCTGGTGGTGGTTGCGCTGCTGGTGCTGATCCTGAGCATGTTCGTGATGCGCATCTTCACGCGGCCGATCGGCGAATTGAGCGAAGGCATCCGGAAGATGACCGGCGGCGACCTCTCCGCGCGGGTAAACGTGCGCGGCAAAAATGAGTTCTCCGAGCTGGCCCGGGCCTTCAACTCCATGTCGGAGAAGATCGAGGCCCTGGACAAGACCCGCAGCCAGTTCGTCTCCAACGCCTCCCATGAACTCAAGACCCCGCTGAGCACCATGAAGATCCTGATCGAGACGCTGCTGTATCAGGATCCCATGGACCCCGCGATGACCAAGGACTTCCTCGGGGACGTAAACGCCGAGATTGACCGTCTGAACCGCATCGTATCCGACCTGCTGACCTTGGTGAACATGGACAGCGGCGGCATGCAGCTGAACCTGACCGATATGAGCCTGAATGACCTTCTGGAGGAGCAGGTAAAGCGCCTGCTGCCCCTCGCCCGGGAAAATGGCATTGAGATCAACCTCACCATGAAGGAGGAGGTGCGCGTCAGCGGCGACAGCCTGAAGCTGCAGCAGGTGATCTACAACGTCATCGACAACGCCATCAAGTATACGCCCCGGGGCGGCGAGGTGGAGACCACGCTCGCGCGCAGCGGCAGGAAAGCCGTCATCCGCATCGCGGACACCGGCATCGGCATTCCCGCGGAGGATCTCCCCCACATCTTCGACCGCTTCTACCGCGTGGACAAGGCCCGCTCCCGCGCCACGGGCGGAACCGGACTGGGCCTGTCCATCGTCAAGCAGATCGTGCAGATGCACGGCGGCGACATCCGCGCAAGCAGCGCCGAGGGCAAGGGCACGACCTTCGAGATCGAGCTGCCGGTGCAGCAGGCGCAGTAGCCTATGACGGGGAAATCCCCTATCCAATAAAAGTTCCCACGGAGGGAGATGAGAGCGATGAACACTCGCTTGCAGCGCGTGGCCGCGCTGATGCTGATCTGCCTGCTGAGTCTGAGCGGCTGCGCCAGCGGGGCGCAGGTCGCAGGCGATGAGATGCAGCGCGCGCTGCCGGATCCGCCCACGATCGAGGACGCGCAGATCCTGGGCGACGTGCGCGACCCCTACACCCGCGACGTGACCCTCTACTACGCGGTGGAGAACAGCCTGGATCTGACGGGCATCACCCGCGCCGTCGAGGTAAATCCGAATGAAACGCTGATCTCTCAGACGCTTTTGGAGCTGCTCAAGACGCTCTCGGGCACCGGCGCCCTGCGAACGGTGTCGTCCTCGGAGCAGTTGATCGACCTGGAGTACAGCTGCGGCACCGTCTGTGTCAACCTCACGCTGGAGGCGGGCGCGCGCCAGAGCGACCAGGACGGTCTGCTGCTGTGCGCGGCCATCGCGGACACCCTGCTTGGCCTGGAGGGCGTTGAGGCGGTGAACATCCTCGCCGGAGGCCGCAGCGAGGCGGTGTGCGCGCTGCCACTGGGCGCCATCAATGAACCCAGCGACAACATCTCCGCGCTCTATGCCCAGCTGCAATCCGAGGAGAGCCGCTTCCTGACGGAGCAGACCGCGTCCATCAGCCGGAATGTGATCCTCTACTTCCCCTCATCTGACGGCGGTTATCTGCTGCCGGAGCTGCGCGAACTGACGTTTGACAGCGACGACTATGCCTCGGTGATCCTCGACGCCCTGAAGGCCGGCCCCATGGAGCGCGACTGCTGCTTTTCCGCCATGCCCGGCAATCAGGAGCTGCTCTCAGACGCGCCCCGGCTGTGGATCAGCGACGCTGGTGAGCGCGTGATCGACGTGAACTTCTCGCAGATGCTGCCCAACTATCTGGCCTTCGCCGGGGTGGACGCCTGGCAGCTCTACGGCTCGGTGGCGCTCTCGCTGTGCTCCTTCCTGCCTGAGCTGGACGCTGTGCGCATCTGCGTGGACGGCGCTCCGGTGGAAACGTGCGCGCTTGGCGAAGCGCAGCTACAATTTGAAGGCGGCCTGATGCGCCGGAGCGACTTCTCCGCGCGCATCGGAAGCTCCGCAATGCTCTACTTCGCCGATTCCGACGGTGGCCTGCGCCGCGTGGAGTGCGCCATGTCCCGCTCCGCCGCCGTCTCGCCCAAGCGCATCCTCGCCGAGATGATCCTCGCCGAAGATCCCGGAAGCGGACTTACGAGCGTGTTTCCGGACGGCATCCTGCCTGAGGACATTCTGGGCGTGGAAATCAGCGGCAACATCGCGGTGGTCAACCTCTCCGGCAGCTTTTACAGCCGCTGCCAGCTGCTGGACGCTTCGGGCGAGCGCAGACTGATTTACGCCATGATCAACTCCCTGACAGAGCTTGTTGACGTCGGTGCAGTGCGCTTCATCGTGGAGGGCAGGAGCATCGACACGATGGTGCAGAGCATCTACCTGCGAACGCCGCTGCTCCCTGATCCCGGTATCGTGCACGACGGGGACAATACGCTCTCTGAAAACTGACATGACAACGCCCGGGATGCCGCTTCGGCAAACCGGGCGTTGTCTTCATCTGCAAGCGACAGCCGTCAATCCAGCGCAACTGCCGCGTTGCGGCGGCGCATCCAGTTATCGACCTGCAAGAGGTACGCCAGCATCTGCGGCCCGGCCATCAGCTGGCCGTACCAGGGCGTATCCGCCGGGTTCAGCGGGGACGCAGCCAGCGCAGCGACGGCACTGGGATCGGCGAAGCTCCAGATGGGCGCGTCCGAATCGGCGCATAGGGCCCGCACGCGCCTGCGAATCTCGTCGGCATAGGCCGCACTGCAGGTCTTGGGATAGGGACTCTTCTTGCGCATGCGCAGCTTCTCCGGCAGCAGATCCTTGACCGCCTCCCGGTAGAGGCCCTTCTCCACGCCACCCAGGCGCTTGATGCTCCAGGGCACGCTATACACGTACTGCACCAGGCGGTCGTCGCACAGCGGCGTGAGCACCGTAAGTCCCTGTCCCTCGCACATCTTCACGGCGCGCTCCTGCAAATTCGGCATGAAGAAGTCAAAGCACAGCCGCTGGAGCAGGAACAGCGTCCGCTCCTGGCCCTCGGGCACGTTTGACACGTCGTAGCTGTCCAGCGCGGCGTGCAGCGCATCGCGCACGCAGTCCCGCAGGCGCAGCTTTTCGCGGATTTCCGGGCGTAGGATGCGCTCCCGCAGCTCCAGCGAGCCCGACCAGGGGAAGCTGTCCTCGGGCAGCAGCACCTCGCCCCGGAACCAGGGGTAGCCGCCGAACACCTCGTCGCCGCACTCGCCGGAGACCACCGTGCCCGAGAAACGCAGAATCTCCTTCGCAAACAGCATCAGCGAGGTATCCACGTCCGCCATGCCTGGGAAGCCCCGCAGCCGCACCGCCCGATCCAGCCCCTCTGCCAGCGACTCCTGATCCAGCACGACGCTGTGATGCCGCGTGCCGAAGGTGCGCACCGCCAGGCTGATGTAGGGTGCGTCCATCTCCGGGCGGAAGGCGTTGGGCACAAAGTCTGCCGCATTCTCCGCGTAATCCACCGAAAAGCTCTCCACCCGTCCTATGCGAGTGCACAGGAGCGCCGTCAGCGCAGTGGAATCCACGCCGCCGGAGAGCATGCACGCGGGGTGCAGCGGCACAACCTCGTTTATGGCCTGCTCCAGCAGCTCCCGCACCCGCGCGACAGTGGTTCGTGCATCGTCCGCGTGCTCCCGCGCCTCCAGTTCAAAGTAGCGCCTGCGCCGCACGCCCTGCACGTCGCAGATCAGCATGCAGCCCGGCTCCAGCGTTTCCACGCCCCGCAGCGGCGTCCTTCCGGGCGTGCGCGCCGGGCCAAGGCCCATCAGTTCACACAGCGCCTCCCGATCCACCACCGGCTCCACAAACGCCGCCTTCAGGATGGTGTCCGGGTGGTCGGCAAACATCAGCCCGCCTCCGCGCCGCGCAAAAAAGAGGCAGCACTCCCCCATCCGGTCCCGGCTCAGAAGCAGCCTGTCGCGGCGGATATCCGCCACGCAGCTCACGCATGGCCCCTCGATGTGCCGGGCATAGTCCTCGCCCCAGAGCTGATAGGCGCGCAGCGCCAGCGTGGCCTGCGAGGCATAGGGCGTGCAGCCCAGCTCCCGTGCAAGCGCGCGGCGGTTGCGCATGCGTCCGAAGACCATCGCCATGCCGTCCGCGTCGGAGGCCGTCTCGTAGCCCGCGACGGTCATCTGACCCTTGCTGATCCGTGGCGCATCGCAGCTATCCAGGGCGCGCGAGCGTATGTCCGCGTGATATGCACCAAAATAATTCATCCTATCACTCTCCCCATTCATACTATGTGCATGCCGCCCCCAACATGCATTCCCACTTGAATCCCGGCGGCGGGCTATGTTATAATTGTGGTATTCAATGCCCATACAAAACCGGAGGTAACACCTGATGAAGCTGACCATACTCGGCAACAACGGCCCCTATCCCTACGCGGGTGGCGCATGCTCGGGCTACCTGCTTTCCAGCGACAGCAGCAAGACGAACCTGCTCATCGACTGCGGCACAGGTGTGCTTGCTAACCTCTCCAAGGTTCTCCCCTGGGACGCGCTGGACGCGGTGATCCTGAGCCATCTGCACTTTGACCACATGAGCGACATGCTGCCCATGCAGTACGCGCTGCAGTTCCATCCCCGCGCAGAGGCGCTGCCGGTCTATGCGCCGCTGACTCCCGCGCCGGTGCGCTCGCTGCTGGAGGTTCCCGCCTACGCGCTGCACCCCATGGAGGATGCGCAGATCGGCGAGTTTTCTGTGCGCTTCTTCCCGGGACGGCATCCGGTGCAGAGCTTCGCCATGCGCATTGAGTGCGACGGCGTGGCCTTCGTCTACACCGGCGATACCAACGAGATCGAGGGCCTGGACCGCTTTGCGGAGGGCGCTGATCTGTTGCTGGCCGACGCAGGCCTGAGCAGCGCGGACTGGAAGATGGTCGCGCCCCACCTGAGCGCCGCAGGCTGCGGCCGTCTGGCCCGCAGCGCGAACGTCAAGCGCCTGCTGCTGACCCACCTGAATCCGAAATACGCGCCCGCGTCCCTCGAAGGCGAGGCCCGCGTGGAATTTGAACATGCAGAGTTCACGGCAATCGGCGCGGAGTACGCAATCTGAACCGCCCCTCGCCCAGCGCGACCTGCTCACCCGCCTGGTGCGCGCAAGGCCACTGTTTGTCGCAGCGGCCTTCTTTCTGCTGGGTTGCGTGCTGGAGCGCATGTGCGATCTGCCAGCTCTGGCGCTCGCTTCGTTGCTTGCGTTTCTACTGATCCTATGCATTCCGCTTCGCCGCAGCCGTTTGCTTCCGGTGCTGCTGATCCTCGCCATGCTGCCCTTCGGCGCGCTGCGCTTCAGCCAGCAGTGGCACAGCTTTGATCCCCTGCCGGAGCAGAAGGGCGTTGCCCTGAGCGGGCGCATCTGCGAGATGCCGGATTGGCGGGAGGATAAGCAGCGCTGCATCTGCGTCATCGAGGATATCCGAATCGACGGCGCGGAGGTATCCGGCAGGCTCCGGCTGTACCTGCGCAGCGACGAGGAGAACCCGGAGCTACTGCAAGCGCCCGTCCTGGGCCAGAGCATCGCCTGCACGGCAAGCATCTGGCGGGGCGATTCCCCGACCAATCCCGGACAGTTCGATTTTGACGCGTATCTGCGCCTGCAGGGTCTGTCCGGCTACGCCACGGCGAAGATCGAGGACGCGATGCTCGACGCGCCGCAGTACAGTCTGTCCGACCAGCGCAAGCTGTTGATCGAGCGCATCGGCGGGCGCATCGACCGCCTGTTTCCAGAGCATTCCGCCCTCGCCCGGGCGTTCCTGCTCGGCGACCGGAGCGCGCTGAGCGAGGAGGAGCGCAGCAGCTTCAGCGATTCCGGCGCGGCTCATCTGCTGGCCATCTCCGGCATGCACATCAGCATCCTGGCAGGGGCGCTGACGCTGCTTCTGCGGTGCATCCTCGGCCGCCGGCGCAGCTTTACGCTGGTTTTGATCCTGCTGCTCGGCTATGGAGCGCTGATCGGCTTCAGCGCATCCCTGACCCGCGCGATTCTGATGTTCGCCGTGTTCGGCGCAGCGCCGCTTCTGGGCCGCTACTCTGACGCGCCCACGCGTCTGGCCGCTGCGCTGCTGGCGTACCTGCTGGCACGGCCCATCGCCATACTGGACGTGGGCTTCGTCCTCTCCTACGGCGCGTCGGCAGGCATCCTGCTGCTGACCCCCGCGCTGCGCAATCTGCTGCACCTGGACGCACTCCTGCACCGCCGCCCGGAACAGGGACTGCGGAATCAGCTGCTGCACCGCCCGCTGCGCTGGATCGCGGGCATGGTGGTCACCAGTCTCGCGGCACAACTCGCCATCCTGCCCGCCGTGATCCACGCCTTCGGCGCGCAGCCGCTGTTCTCCATCGCGGTCAACCTCGTGGCCGTGCCGCTGGCCATGCTGGGCTACATCGTCGCCATCCTCGGCGTGCTTCTGGGCTTTGCGCCCGTTGCGCAGCTTGCGGATTGCATCTTCGGTCTGCTCACCTCCTGTGTGCGCTTCTTCGGAGACCTGCCGCTGTCCACGCTGCGCATCGCGCGCTTTCCGCTGTGGCTGAGCCTTCTTTGCGCCGCAGCCTGCCTGCTCTCCTCGAATCTCTCCCGGCTGCCTATGCGCGTGCGAAGGTTCCTGCCGCTCACGATCATTCTCGCGGCGCTCGTCTCCAACGGCCTGTCGCTGCTATCCACGCGCGGCTGCAGCGTGGTCTTTCTGGACGCAGGCCAGGCAGACTGCGCCGTTATCCGCAGCGAGGGCAAGGTCTATCTTGTGGATGCGGGCGACAGCTACTCCCCGGCGGCGGACTACCTGAGCGCCATGAACTACGACCTCGAGGCGGTGTTCCTCTCCCATCCCCACACGGATCACATCGGCGGACTCGCCGGGGTGCTGGAGGTCTGCACGCCGAAGCGCATCTACATCTCCTCCAATTGGGAGGGCCCGGACATGGACGAGGGCGCGCTGGAGCTGGTGAACACCGCCGTAGAGCAGGGCGCGGAGCTGGTTTGCCTCAGCGCTGGGGATGAAATCGCCCTCTCCGGCAAAACTTTGTTGCAGGTTTTGTCGCCGACGGCAGGAATTCCGGCAGCTTCGGCGAATGATGATTCATTGATCCTGCGTCTCCGCTACGGTGATTGCGCATGCGCCTTCACCGGCGATGCGCCCGCAGCGGCCGTCACGGGGCTGATCGGCGACTGCGACGTGCTCAAGGTCGGCCATCACGGCTCGACGAAGTCGGTGAACGCGTCTCTTCTGGCGGAACTTACGCCTTCGGTGGCCATGATTCCCGTGGGCGAGAACAGCTACGGCCACCCGGCTGCGGAGACCCTGGAGCTGCTGGAGCTTGCTGACAGCAGAATCTGCCGCACGGACGAATGCGGAGCCATCACCTGCCGCCTGAACGCGGATGGCAGCGTGAAGCTCTACACTTACCTATCTTCGGAGGATGCGAATGAATTGGAATGACTTCTACAAATCGGTGAAAGCCGGACAATATCAGAGCGTCTACCTGTTCACCGGCCCCGAGGAGCACAACAAGCGCGAGGCGCTGGAGGCGCTGCGGCGGGCGCTGCTGCCCGAAGGTCTGGAGCAGCTCAACGAGGCGGTGCTGGACGGTGCGGACGTGCAGACCATCATTGACAGTGCGGAGACCCTGCCGGTGATGTGCGAGCGTCGCATCGTCGTGGTGCGCGACTGGGCGCCGCTGACCTCGGGCAAGTCCCGAAACGAGGAGGCCGAAGCGGAGCGCATGCTGAAGTGGCTTCAGGATCCGCCGGATACCTGCTGTCTGGTGTTCTACATGGTGCTGGAGCTGAATGGAAAGAAGAAGCTGGCCTCCGCGCTGAAGAAGCTGGACGGCTATGTGGAGTTCGAGTATCTCAGCGGCCCCACGCTGTCCAAGTGGTGCGCGCAGCAGCTCAAGCCTCTGAACAAGAAGATTCGTCAGGATGCAATTGATGAGATGACGCTGATGGCCGGCTCCGACCTCACACGGCTGTCGGGCGAACTTGCCAAGCTTGCCGCCTACGTGGGCGACGCGCCGGAGATCGGCGTTGCGGACGTGCGCGCCGTAGTTGCGCCGTCGCCGGAGTACAGCGTGTTCATGATCCTGGATCACCTGCTGGCGGGACGGCTGGTGGAGGCCACGCAGGTGGTCAACTCGGTGCTGCTGACCGAGCCGAGCCCCATGCGCATCATCTACCTGATCGGCAGTCAGCTTCGGCTGGACGCGCACATGAAGTATGCCATGGAGACTGGCGGCAACCTTCCGGAGGTGCAGAAGGCGCTGGGAATCAACGCAGGGCGCGCCTGGCACATCAAAAAGCAAATCGCTCCGGTGAAGGCGGAGGTGCTCCAGGCGCTCTACCTGGCCTGCGTGGACACGGAATACGCCATCAAATCCGGCAGCGTGCAGGATCGCGCCGCGCTGAACGCACTTTTAATAAAAATTTCTCAGGCAAAAAATGCAACCAAATGAGCTTACGCTGCGTCTAAGCTTCAGTCTATCCGGAGGTTTTGCTTATGAAAAGGATAATTTGCTGCACATTGGTTGCAATCCTACTGCTGACGGCTGCTGCCCTCGCGGAAGTTCCGTCGCTCTCGGAGAACATGTTCAAGTATGCCAAGGGAACGCTCAGCTGCCTTGCGTCGGGCGCATACGACAAGATCGTCACCTCGGTGCCCTTCTCCGGCGTGTCCCCCAGCGCAGATGAGTGGGCCGGCTTCGCCCAGGGCGGCTTCACCGACCTGACGGGCTCCACCCCCCAGACGAAGTATGCCGTCGCCTACTGGACCGGCAGCAGCTGGAAGATCGCCGTGCCCGTGTCCGAGCCCAGCTCCGGCAGCGTAGAGACGCTGGTGCTGATCTCCGAGGACGGCCAGAGCGTCACCGGCTATGGCTGCTCCATCTGGAGTCAGGTCTGCTCCGAGTACGAATCCTCCAGCTACGTCAGCTGGAATTCCGAGTACAACGCCTCCACTTCCGCCGTTGTGGAGATGGATCAGTAGTAGGACTGCTTCCCGGCATGTAAAAAGAGCTTCCGCATTTGCGGAAGCTCTTTTTCTATCAGAAATGCCGCCGCACGGAATGTGCAGCGGCACGCTTTATGATGGGATCGATTAGATTGCCTTGGCGTTGGCCAGCAGATACTTCTCGGCTTCCTCGCTCCACAGCATGTTGTGGCGGGCGCAGATCTCGGCCAGCTCCTTGAACATCGGATCGGTCTCGCCCTTCTTGGCGAAATCGTCGATGGCAGTCAGCTCCATGGAGATGTTGGGGTAAATCAGCTTCTTGCCGCCGGGGATCTTGGGCAGGTTCATCGTGGTATCGATGACTGCATCCAGGCCGCCGACGTGGGTGATCATTCCTTCGGGATGCAGCTTGCCGGCCGCGATCATCTCGAGGGACTCGATCATGTCGGAGGTGTTGCCGCCGGAGGTGCCGACGATGTGATGGGCGCCGTAGTGCACCTCATAGAAGTTGAAGTTCGCGGAGAGCTTCGGATTGGTCGGGCCAGCGAAGAAGTTCAGGCAACCGTCGAAGGCCAGGATGGCGTCGCCCTGCTCGATGACAGCGGGAACGGGCGCGAACACCATGACGTCGTCGTAGCCCTTGCCGTCGGTCAGAGCCATCAGGGTCTCGACCGCGTTCTCACGGGTGTTGGCATAGACCAGCTTCACGCCGTTGGCCGCAGCGTCCTCGACGGTGTAGATGGAGGCAGCGCGATCCAGACGTGCCTGGTCGATATCGGTCACGACCAGCAGGCCGGGCTTGCGGTCGCAGTGGATGGCGTAGTCGATTGCACCCATGCCCATCGGGCCAGCGCCGGCCAGGATGGCCAGGTTGCCGCCCTCCTTAATGCCCATCTCATGGACATAGGAGCCGGGCTTGGTGTGGTACATCGCATGATAGGTGCCGACGATGCAGCTCAGCGGCTCGGACAGAGAGCCATAGAAGTAAGCGTCCGCCTTGTACTCCAGCAGGCAGTTGTGCTCCATGACCTCATTCATCAGGATGGCGTACTGGGAGTCGCCGCCGCAGAACTCGAAGGCGTAGCCGGGGGTCATCATGGTGCCGCGATAGTCGATGGCGGGCTGAATGCTGAACTTCTCGCCCTTCTTGTACTTGTCGGCCCACTTCGCGCCAACCTCTTCGATCACGCCGCAGAACTCGTGGCCGATGATGGCCGGATGCTCGGCGATGTCATCGGGCACGCGCTTGTGTGCGGGGCCCTGGATGGTGGCCTTGTAGCTGGACATGCAGATGGAGTCGGAGATGATCTTCACCAGAATCTCGTCGTCCTTGATTGCGGGCATCTCAAAGGTATCCAGGCGAAGGTCGTTTGCGGCGTGCATGCGCACTGCTTTGTTCAACATATCCGTATTCCTCCTAGTTTATACTCTTGCTGGTTCACAGCTTTCTTCCTTTTACTATTATACCACACAATGTTCAGAATTCCTATAATTTTCCCCAAATATTACAACAAAATTCGAGAGCGTAACAAAAGGAGACCGCGAAGGCGATCTCCCTCATTTCATATGAAGCTGTCAGTGACGTCCGCGACCGGCGCCGCCGCCGAAGCCGCCGCCGCCACCGCCGCGACCACCGCCGAAACCGCCGAAGCCGCCGCCGCCACCGAAGCCGCCGCCAAAGCCACCGCCGCTGCGGGGCGGCCTACGGTTCGGGCCAGGGCCCGGACGGGGACCGGGATGGGGACCGGGGCCGTGGTGGTGATGGTGATGATGATAGGGGCCAAAGAACGGGAAGAAGAAGAAACCTCCCCTTCTGCGACCGCCGAAGATGATCGAGAACAGCGCTACGATCACGATGATGGTGATTAGCGTGCTGAACAGATCGCCGATCCATGCAAACATGCCGCGCTCCTCCTCATGGTAGTAGTTGTCGTCTTCCGTGTACACAGCAGCCGCTCTGCCGCCCTGCGCGCCTCCGTAGCTGGTCGCCACGGAATTGCCCGCAACGTAGGCCTCATAGGCCGCAACGCCGTCCTTAACCGTCAGATTCAGGTTGTAATAGTCCGCCACCTTGGCAAACACGGCCTCGAAGAAGCTGCGCGCGCCCGCGTCGTAGTCCTTCGCGGCGAAGTCCGCCTCCAGATAGTCGTCGTAGAGATCCTTGAGCACGCTCGCCGGGAAGATCTTCTGCAAACCGCTTCCGGCGATGGCGTAGTAGTCGTCCTCCTCGATGGCCATCAGCAGCAGAAAGCCGTTGTTCTTCTCCGCCGAGCCGATGCCCCAGCTGTTGCCCATCTCCACGGCGTACTCGTAGATGTCCGCCCTGCCGATGCTGTCCAGGGCCGCGACCACGATCTGCGCGCCGCACTGCTCGTAGAGCAGCTGGTTGCAGAAGTAGATTTCGCCCTCGGTCTCGGCGCTCAGCACGTTCGCCGTGTCCAGGTAGTAGAAGTCCTCGCCCGGCTCCACGACCTTCGTCGCAGCCAGCGCCGGGCACAGGGTCAGCACGAGCAGCGCTAGCGCCGCCGCGCAGGCCAGAATCTTTTTCATCTTTCTCCTCCAATAGTTAGGGGTGGATGCCGCAAAGTTCGGGACGAATCCGCTCACGCGCCGAAGCTGTTGAGCTCGTCCACGCCCCACAGTCCCGCCGCAAGGGAGGCCGGGAAACCGTCGAGGCTGTCGTTAAACTCCGAGGCCATGCTCCGATAGGGATCGATGCGCACGTACTTGTCGCAGCCCCAGAAATCGTCGTAGGCGTGCTTGAAGTTCACGCGGTCGGAATCGCTCAGGTTTGCGGCGTACATCTCGTTGTAGAGCTGGTCGGACAGGCTCTGCAGCGTCTGATACGCCTGATAGCGCGCATCCAGGCCGTCGTCATCGCCGAAGTCCGCCAGCGCGTCCAGCATCTTCTGGGCGTTTGCGTTGTCCGCACCCAGATGCAGCTGCACCTCGCTGGCCATCACCTGCGCGCACTCCGCGGCGCGATCCAGATAGGCATCCATGCTGCTGCGCGCCGTGGAAGCCGTCTCCGCGCCGTCGTAGAAGTAGTCCTCCACCCGGTCGCGCTCCCGGGCCAGGCTGCTACCACCCAGTCCGAACACGCTACCCAGCGCACAGGCCACAAGCACCGCCCACGCCAGGGGCCGGTTTTCATTGAAACGCATGTCGTTCATCCTCCTTCAGACGGAGCTAAACTCACTTGCGGGTCTCCAGCATCTTCTGGCGCAGCTCGTTTTCGATGGTCGCCAGCTCCTGCTCGGCGGCGCGGCGCTTCTCGCGGCCGCTCTGCTGGATGTTGAGCACCTCGTCCATGGTGTCGATGAGCATCTTGTTGGTGTGCTTCAGAGTCTCAATGTCGATGATGCCGCGCTCGGCCTCCTTGGCGCTCTCCACCGAGGCCATGTGCAACTTCTCGGCGTTCTTCTTGAGCAGCTCGTTGGTGAGGTCGGTCACAGACCTCTGGGCCTCCATGGCCTTCTGGGTGTGGGCGATGCCCAGCGCCATCACCATCTGGTTCTTCCAGAGCGGGATGGTGTTGACGATGGAGGTCTGAATCTTCTCCGCCATCAGCTGGTTGCTGGACTGGATCATGCGGATCTGCGGCGCCATCTGAATGGAGATGTTGCGGGTCAGTTCCAGGTCGTAGAGCTTCTTCTCGAAGCGGTCGGCCTTGTCAGAGAGATCCTTGGCCGCCTGAGCGTCCTCCGGGAGTCCACTGGCCTCGGCCTTGTCGTAGGCCGCCTTCATCTCGTTCGCCCGGAACTCCTCCAGGCGCTTCTTGCCCGCGACGATGTACATGGACAGTTCCTTGAAGTAGGTCAGGTTCTGGTCGTAGAGGCGATCCAGCATGGCGATGTCCTTGAGCAGCTGAATCTGATGGCTCTCCAGCGCCTCGACGATCTTGTTGACGTTGACCTCCGTCTCGTCAAACTTGGCCTTCATGGTGCTCACGTTGTCGCGCTGCTTCTTGAAGAAGCCAAAGAAGCCCTTGGACTCCTCCTCGTCGGCGTCAAAACCGCGCAGCTCGGTCACCAGGTCGGCAATGGCGTCGCCTACCTCGCCCAGATCCTTGGTCTTGACATTCTTGAGCGCCGCGTCGGAGAACTGAGAGATGTTCTGCTGGGCGGCTGCGCCGTAGGAGAACACAAGGTTCGAGTCGGTGATGTCGATCTGCTTGGAGAACGCATCGATCATCTTCTGCTCCTCCTCGGAGAACTGCTGCACGTTTGCGGTGTCTGCCTGCACCTGCTGGACGATGGTCTCCGCCTCGGAGATGGCCTCCTCGGCTGCGGCAACGGCGGTCGCCGCCTCGGGCGCGGCAACGGTGGGATTCAGGGTGAGCTTGATTTCATCAGACATGTCAAATTTCCTCCTGCGAATGTTTTTTTCAGTTGCCGGGCCGCACAGCGCCCTGTCCGCCGGCCTGCTGGGTAAAGCTGCCGCCGGTCAGTCCGTCGCCAGCCATCATGGTCTCCAGAACCTGGATATCCGTCTCGATGTCCAGGGATTTGTCCTTGTAGAGGTTGTCCAGCTGCCGCTCGAAGGCCGTGGCGATCATCTCCAGGCTGTTCTCCACCGACTTCATGGCGTGGGCGATGTTCTCGCCCGGGCTGTCGGTCTCCATCATCAGTCGGTAGGAGCTCATCAGCTTGTCCGCCGTGGGCAGGTAGTAGTTCATGAAGCGGCGCACCGCCTGGGCCTGGTTGGTTTCGCGCTCCAGAACGTTGAAGATCTCCTCGCCCGCGCGCACCATGCGATCCAGATTGCGGCTGATGCCCGGATCGGGAATCGCGTCGTTGGCCGCCCTGAGGCTGTCCAGCTGCCGCCGGCCCGCCTCGATCAGCGCGTCGATCTCCTTGTCGCCGGAGCGCGCGGCCTCGCGCACCTCCACCTCGCGGCCCCTGAACACGCGGGAGAGGCCGAAGTACGCCCCCGCAGACAGAGCCGCTGTCAGCAGCAGGAACCAGAGCTTGAGCAGCATCCGGGGACAGATCAGTCCCAGCAGCAGCCACACCGCCGCCGCGCCGTAGATCGGAATTGCCGATTTGATGATTTTCTTCTTCATTTTCATCACCTTGTCCCTATTTTACGCGGTTTGCGGAGCGTTTTCAAGATTCTTCCGCCCGATTCCCCACTTTGCTGTCCAAAATGTCAGTTTTCCCCGCCGTCCAGTTCCAATTCCAGCGACACCGGGCAGTGGTCGCTGCCGAAGATCTCATTGTGAATCTCCGCGCCCCGCACGTACTGCATGGCGCTCTGGGACACGATAAAGTAGTCGATGCGCCACCCCGCGTTCCGCTCGCGGGCCTTCATGCGGTAGCTCCACCAGCTGTACTTCACTTCCTCCGGGTGCAGCGTGCGGAAGGAGTCCGCAAAGCCCGCGCCCAGCAGCTCGGTCATCTTGCCGCGCTCCTGATCGGTAAAGCCCGGGTTCATGCGGTTGGTCTTGGGATTCTTGAGGTCGATCTCCTCGTGGGCGACGTTCAGATCGCCGCACAGCAGCACGGGCTTGACCTCATCCAGCTTCTTCAGATACGCCCGGAAGTCATCCTCCCACTGCATGCGGTAGTCCAGCCGCTTCAGGCCATCCTGGGAGTTGGGCGTGTAGCAGCACACCAGATAGAACGCGCCCATGTCGCAGGTGATGACCCGCCCCTCGTGGTCGTGCTCGTCGATGCCGATGCCGTAGGTCACGCCCTGCACAGGCACGCGGCTGAACACCGCCGTGCCAGAGTAGCCCTTTTTGTCGGCGCAGTTGAAGTACTGCTCGTAGCCGGGCAGATCCACCGCGCACTGCCCCTTTTGCATCTTGATCTCCTGCAGGCACAGCACGTCCGGGTTCAGCGCCTTCACGCTCTCATAGAAGTCCTTGCCGATCACCGCGCGCAGGCCGTTTACGTTCCAGGATACCAGTTTCATCAAAAATAAACATCCTTTCCATACAGAGTATGTTATAATTATGTCCATGCGTGGAACCGGTCGAAACATGCCGGTTTTCCAACAAATTCTCACATATCCATTATATCATAGGAAATCTTTCCTGCCAACAACAAGATTTGGAGATGAACCGTATGACCCTGCGTGAAAAAGCGCTGCTTGCTGAGAAGGCGGCCCGCACCTCCGGTGAAATGCTGCGAAACCACCCCCACACCCCCGCGCACCACAAGGCGGAGAACGACTTCGTGACCGAGATGGACGTCAAGAGCGAGGAGCTGATCCGCTCCATCCTGCTGGGCGCGTGCCCGGAGGACGGCTTCTTCGGCGAGGAGGAGGGCGGCAATGTGACCGCCGACGGCCGCTGGATCGTTGATCCCATCGACGGCACCTCCAACTTCTTCAAGGGCGAGCTGCTCTACACCATCTCCATCGCCTACGAGCTGCACGGCGAACTTGTGGTGGGCTGCGTGTACTGCCCGCCCACCGACGAAATCTGGATCGGCGTGAAGGGCGAGGGCGCGACCTACAACGGGAACCCCATTCACGTCTCCGACGAGGCCGTGCCGCGCAACTCCTTTTTGCACATGTCCTTCTGCCATCGCGATCCCTGGGCAAACGAATATGTGATGGATCGTCTGAAGGACGTCACCCGCAGCTACAGCGACCTGCGCCGCAGCGGTTCCGCCGCCTACGACCTTTGCTGCGTCGCCATGGGCCGCTGCGAGGGCTTCTTCGAGCTGAACCTGCACATCTACGACATCGGCGCGGGCGTAGTGATCCTGCGCGAGGCCGGCGGTGCGCTCTCCGGCTGGCGCGAGGGCGAGGATCCGCTGGTGTGCGGCAACATCATCGCGACCAACGGAAAAATCCACGACCATCTGCGCACGATGCTGCTTGCCGGGGACACTTCCCTGCTTGACAAGCAAAACCTGGTGTGATAAAATCAAAGTGCTGAGATTGGGAATAGTAGGCTTTTAAGCGTCCAAGAGAGCGTCCGTCGCCGGCTGAGAGCGGATGCGGCAGTCTGGAAGGCCGAATGTGCGCCCAGGAGCATTCCTCTGCAATGGAGGACGGGATCGGCCCGATAGCGCCGGAAAGAGTATTTTGCAGAGTGGAACCGCGGCCACGCCTCTGTTTGGGGCATGGCCGCTTTTGATTTCAGGAGGGAAAAAAGTATGAAGACCATGTACGTATTCAACACGCTGAGCCGCAAGAAGGAGCCCCTGGTGCCGGTGCACGAGGGCAAGGTGGGCATCTACGCCTGCGGCCCGACGGTTTACAACTTCTTCCACATCGGCAACGCCCGCCCCTTCGTCATCTTCGACACCCTGCGTCGCTTCCTGGTGCACCTGGGCTACGACGTGAAATTTGTGCAGAACTTCACCGACATCGACGACAAGATGATCCGCCGCGCCAACGAGGAGGGCACCACCGTTGAGGCCATCGCGGAGAAGTACATCGAGGAGTACTTCAAGGACGCCGCCGCGCTGGGCGTGAAGCCTGCGGACGTGCATCCCCGGGCTACCAAGCACATCGGCGAGATCATCGGCCTGATCAAGAAGCTGGAGGCCAAGGGGCTGGCCTACGCCGTGGACAACGGCGACGTGTACTTCGACACCCAGGCCTATCGCAGCAACTACGGCAAGCTGATCGGCCAGGATCTGGACGATCTGGAGTCCGGCGCGCGCATCGAAGTCGGCGACATCAAGCGCCATCCCATGGATTTCGCCCTGTGGAAGGGACAGAAGCCCGGCGAGCCCGCCTGGAAGAGCCCCTGGGGCATGGGCCGCCCCGGCTGGCACATCGAGTGCTCGGCCATGAGCATGAAGTATCTGGGCGAGACCTTCGACATTCACTGCGGCGGTGTGGACCTGATCTTCCCCCACCACGAGAACGAGATCGCCCAGTCCGAGGGCGCGA
>JAUNNK010000046.1 GCA_030537335.1 Clostridia bacterium
GAACACGTCGCGGCCGTCGCAGATCGCGTCCACCTCGACCTCCTTGCCGAGGATGTAGTGGTCCACCAGCACCGGCTTGTCCGCGTCGATCTCCACGGCGGTCTTGAGGTAGTGGCGCAGCTGCTCCTCGTTGGTGACGATCTGCATGGCGCGGCCGCCCAGCACGAAGCTCGGGCGCACCAGCACCGGATAGCCGATCTCCGCAGCGGTGGCGACGCCGTCCTCGATGTTGGTCACGGCGCGGCCCGCGGACTGGGGGATGTTGAGCTGCTGGAGGATCTTCTCGAAGGCGTCGCGGTTCTCGGCGCGGTCGATGGCGTCCACGTCGGTGCCGATGATGTTCACGCCACGGCGGTGCAGCGGTTCGGCCAGGTTGATGGCGGTCTGTCCGCCCAGCGAGGCGATCACGTCGTCCGCGCCCTCGTACACCAGGATGTTCATCACGTCCTCGGTGGTCAGCGGCTCGAAGTAGAGCTTGTCGGCGGTGGTGTAGTCTGTGGACACGGTCTCGGGGTTGTTGTTGATGATGATGGCCTCGTAACCCGCCTTGCGGATGGTCATCACGGCGTGCACGGTGGAGTAGTCGAACTCCACGCCCTGACCGATGCGGATCGGGCCCGCGCCCAGCACCACGGTCTTTTTGCGCTCGGTGACGACGGACTGGTTTGCACCCTCGTAGCTGGAGTAGAAGTACGGGATGTACGCGCCCGTGTGGCAGGTGTCCACCATGCGATAGAAGGGCATCACGCCGTTCGCGCGGCGCTGCTTCCAGATCTCCGTCTCGTCCACGTTCCACAGACGGGCGATGAACTTGTCGGAGAAGCCCAGCTTCTTGGCCCCGCGCAGAACGTCGAGGTCGCCGACGTTGGCCTTCAGCACCGGCTCGTAGTCGGTGATGCGCTTCACGGCTTCGAGGAAGTAGGGCGTGATCTCGGTGATTTCGTAGATCCTGTCCACGCCCACGCCCCGGCGCAGCAGCTCCGCGACGGCGTAGAAGCTGTCGTCCCGGAACACGGAGACGTACTCCTCCAGCGCCTCGGTGGTCATGGAGTCGAACTTCGCCATGTGCAGGTGGCACACGCCGATCTCCAGCGAGCGCACCGCCTTCAGCAGGCACTCCTCAAGGCTTGAGCCGATGGCCATGACCTCGCCGGTGGCCTTCATCTGGGTGCCCAGCTTGTTGTTGGCGGAGGTGAACTTGTCGAAGGGGAAGCGCGGGAGCTTGGCCACGACGTAGTCCAGGCTGGGCTCGAAGGCGGCGTTGGTGTTGGCGATCTGGATGTCCTCCAGGCGCATGCCCACGGCGATCTTCGCGGTCACGCGGGCGATGGGATAGCCGCTGGCCTTGCTGGCGAGGGCGGAGGATCGGGACACGCGGGGATTGACCTCGATGAGGTAGTACTCGGAGGAATTGGGGTTCAGCGCGAACTGCACGTTGCAGCCGCCCTCGATCTTCAGCGCGCGGATGATCTTGATGGCGCTGTCGTTGAGCATCTTCAGGTCGTGGTCGTTCAGGGTCATGATGGGGGCCACCACGATGGAGTCGCCGGTGTGCACGCCCACGGGGTCGACGTTCTCCATGCCGCAGATGGTGATGGCATGATCCGCGCCGTCGCGCATGACCTCAAACTCGATCTCCTTGTAGCCTTTGACGCTCTTCTCGATCAGCACCTGATGCACCGGGGAGAGTCGGAAAGCATTGATGGCGGTCTCCACCAGCTCCGCTTCATTGTAGGCGAAGCCGCCGCCGGTGCCGCCCAGGGTGAACGCGGGGCGCAGCACCACCGGATAGCCGATCTCCTTCGCGGCCTCCACGGCCTCTTCCACGGAGTAGGTGATCTTCGAGGGAATGACCGGCTCGCCGATCTCCTGACACAGCTCCTTGAACAGCTCGCGATCCTCGGCACGCTCGATGCTCTTGCTGCTGGTGCCCAGAAGCTCCACCTGGCACTCCTTTAAAACGCCCTTCTTCTCCAGCTGCATGGCCAGATTCAGACCCGTCTGACCGCCGATGCCGGGGATGATGGCGTCCGGGCGCTCGTAGCGCAGGATGCGCGCCACGTACTCCAGGGTCAGCGGCTCCATGTACACCTTGTCCGCAATGACGGTGTCGGTCATGATCGTGGCGGGGTTGGAGTTCACCAGCACCACCTCGTAGCCCTCCTCCTTCAGCGCAAGGCAGGCCTGCGTGCCGGCGTAGTCGAACTCCGCAGCCTGGCCGATGACGATGGGGCCGGAACCGATGATCATGATCTTCTTCAAATCCGTTCTCTTTGCCATGTTGATTCCCTCCGTTGAAAATCTCTTGCAAAAATATTTTCCCGAATAACAGGTGAAAGTTTAGTCGTTCTGCATCCATGCCACGCGGCCGTCCGCCACGGTCATGAGGCAGCGTCCCTGGGCCTGTGCGCCCGCAAAGGGCGTGCTCCTGCCCATGGAGAGGAACTCCGCCGGATCGACGGCGTAGCGCGCGTCCAGATCGAACAGGGTGAAATCGCGCTCAAGCTCTCCGCCGCCGAGCTGGAAGCGCTTCCGGGGCGAGACGCTCATGCGCTCGATGAGCGCTTCCAGCGTAAGGATGCCCTTCTGCACAAGCCCTGCATACAGCAGCGCAAAGGCCGTCTCGATTCCCACCACGCCCATCGCGCTCTTCTCCAGACCCCGGCCCTTCTCCTCGGCGGAGTGGGGCGCGTGGTCGGTGGCGATCATGTCGATGGTGCCGTCCCGCAGTCCCTCGATCAGCGCCTCGCGATCCGTGCGGTCGCGCAGCGGCGGGTTCATCTTGAAGCGCCCATCCTCCTGCATGCAGGAATCGTCCAGCAGCAGGTAGTGCGGCCCGGTCTCGCAGCTCACGTCCACGCCCGAGGCCTTCGCGTCCCGGATCAGCTGCACGCTCTCCTTTGTGGAGATGTGGCAGACGTGGTAGCCGCAGCCGGTCTCCGCCGCCAGCTTCAGGTCGCGCTCGATGGGCTTCCACTCGGATTCGGAGCAGATGCCCCGGTGTCCGTGGGCGCGCGCATACGCGCCGTCGTGGATGTAGCCGCCGCGCAGCAGGCTGTTGTCCTCGCAGTGGGCCGCGATCAGCTTCCCCAGCTCCTTGGCGCGCAGCATGGCCTCGCGCATCATGCCCGGATCCTGCACGCCGCGACCATCGTCGCTGAAGGCGCACACCAGCGGCGCGAGGCCCTCCAGGTCGGCAAGCGCCTCGCCCTTCTCGCCCACGCTGATCGCGCCGTAGGGCAGCACGCGGATCACCGCGTCCCGATGAATCGCGTCCAGCTGCGGCTGAAGGTTCGCCGGAGAATCCGGCACCGGATTCAGGTTCGGCATGGTGCACACCGCGGTGCAGCCGCCCCGGGCCGCCGCCCGGCTACCGGTCGCAATCGTCTCCTTGTACGAAAAACCCGGCTCCCGGAAGTGCACATGCACGTCCGCGAAACCGGGAAACACATACTTTGAATCGAGAAACACTTCTCCATTTCGGGAGCCCTGTGCGTCTGCGAAGCTGAAATCCCGAACGACCATGCGGCCGTTCTCAAACACGCGGGCATTCTTGACGATGCACTTCAAGCTCCATCCCCCCTTGCGTATCCTGCCATAAAAAACGCTCCTGCCGGCGGCAAGAGCAAACTGCATGCGACAATGGAACGCAGTGCGTCCATGTCCATCTATGCGCGTCTTGCCGGCTTCACGGAACCGTCTTAAAGAACGTTTTGTGTATTTTATCATAGCCGACTTGTCCCTGTCAACGCACATTCCAATTAAGTTTTCTGGAAGCCCTTGTTCAACCGCAGCGGAGGGACGGTACGGGCGCAGATTTCCAGATTATTTCAGAAATATGTCAATTTTAGGGAACAAATGTGAACGCACAGAGGTCTAACCATGCAGAAAGCAAACATGAAAGGGATGAAACAAATGAAACGATTGATCACCTGTATCCTGGCACTGATGATGCTCCTCTCCTGCGCGGCCTATGCCATCTCCCTCGATCAGCTGCACGTGGTGGGCTGCGAGGAATTCATCACCCTGCGCGAGGAGCCCTCCACCAGCGCAAAGGCCATTGTACAGATCCCGCTGGGCGCGCTGGTGACCTGCTACGAGTACAAGGATAACGGCTTTGCCCGGGTGTACTACGGCGGATGCTTCGGCTTCGTGCAGTCCAAGTATCTCTCCGAGGTCAACCCGGAAACCGGCGGCGAATGGCACATCCCCATGTACGTAGCCAACTGCAACGAATTCATCTCCCTGCGCGAGGACGCGTCCACGTTCTCCGACTGCATGCAGCGCATGCCCCTGGGCGCGCAGGTCGAGTGCTACTTGCGCACTGTCGATGGCCCGCAGCCCATGGAGAACGTGGGCTATCCGGGATCGGAGGGCATGCAGCGCGGCTATGCGCTGTCCCGCTACCTGTGCTTCCTGCCGCCCGAGACGGACAGCTGCGCGCTTGTCTCCGCAACGCTGCGGATGAACGGCGATGACGGCGTTCTCACGCAACAGACCGTCACCGACCCGGCGCTGCTGAAGGAGCTGGAGGGCATGATCCGCCGCGCCACGCCCACGATACTGACCAAGTGCCCCATGGCCGCACAGCTGGAGCTGGAGCTGTTGAATGGCGACACGCTGCGCTTCGCTTACCCCATCGACGGCTGCGCCACATTGATCGCGGAAAACCAGAGCGTGTACACGCTGACCAGCGCCGATGGCGAGCGCCTCTGGCAGCTCTTCGATGTAATGGGCTGCCTCCGGGCCAATCTCATGGTATAGCTGTGAATGCGGCGGCGCTCCATTCTTCCCCTACAGCGCAATGCCCGGACGGATGCAAAATCCGCCCGGGCATTATTTCGCGTTTCCAGCGCAAAAACCGCATCCAAAGAACAGCTCCCGGATGCGGCTTATGAATCCATGTATTTTTGCTTCAGGCGTGAACCTGCACGGCCTTACTCGGCCTCGTCGCCCAGCTCGGCGCGGCGGCGGCGGATGGACTTGCAGGCCTCGGTCAGCTCATCCTCCACGGACGCAAGCAGCTGATAGGCGTCGTGGTTGGCCTTGAGGCGCAGCTCGCTGGCCTCCACGCGGGCGTCGTTCTTGATGATGCGCGCCTCCTCGCGGGCCTGACGCACGATCTCGCTCTCGTCCACCATGTGGTTGGCGCGCTCCTGCGCGTCGGCCAGGATGGCGTGGGCCTCGTTCTCCGCGTCGGCCATGATCTGCTCTGCGTCGTTCTTGGCCTTCTCCAGCGCGGCATTTGCGCGCATCTCTGCGGAGCTGACCCGGTTCATCGCGGCGGTCTCCGCGTTGCCGAGAATGCGCTCGCGCTCGGAGAACATCTGCATGCCGTACTGCACCGCGTCGGGCAGGTTGCGCTCCATATCGTCAATGATCATCAGGCACTTATCCGCATCGATGATTTTCTTGTTGGTCAGCGGAACATTGGCCCCCGAGCGAATGGCAGCGCGAATGTGCTTGAGCAATTCGAGGAAGTATTTCATATCGTCGATTTCATCGACATTCTGCTGCTCCTGCGGTTCCGCACGAACTTCCTGATCCTCATCTTCGTAGAATTTCTCCTGATCGTGATCCATTCTAGCCCTTCCTTTCCGCACACGGTGCAACGCCGTATGCAGCGTAGATTTTCCCGATAATCTCCTCCGGAACCATGGAATCGATGGGCGCGCCGTGGGAGGCGCAGTCCCGCACAATGGTCGAGGAAATCATGCTGTATTCCGGGAGACAGCTGATAAATACCGTTTCAATGCTTCCAATCTGCCGGTTGGCCTCGGCCATCTGCATTTCAAACAGCAGATCCGAGGAATTGCGCAGCCCGCGAACGATCACGTCCGCGCCCTCTCTGTGCGCCAGATCCACCAGCAGGCCGGTGTCCGCGACGACGCGGACGTTGCGAAACTCCCGCGTGATCTCTTCAAGCATCCCCAGCCGCACCTCCGGCGAAAACGCATACTGCTTGGCGCGCTGGGACAGCACGGCGACCACGAGCTCGTCGAACATCGCGGACGCGCGGCGGATGATGTCCAGATGACCCAAGGTCGGCGGCGAGAAGCTGCCTGCGTAGACCGCAATCATTCCTCTACCTCCCGGACACTGCTTCGACGCACAAAATCGATGGAAGTTTCCCCATAGTGGCGCGTATCGTAAATCTCAAAGCCCTCCGGGATGCGGATCACCGCGTCCTGACGGCGCTCGGCAACGATAACAGCGCCCTCGCTGAGCGCACCCGCCTTCCAGATCCGCTCCATCGCATCCGGGTAGGCATCCAGCATGCGGTACGGCGGATCCAGAAAGACCAGATCAAAGCGCCTTCCATTCAAACTGGAAATCGCGCTGCGATAGTCGGTCTTGAGGATCAGTGCGCGCTCGGCCAGCGCATCCTTGAGCACATTTCCGGCGTTGCGGCGGATCACCTCGATCGCCGCGCGGGAGGAATCCACGATCACCGCGCGCGCAGCGCCGCGGCTGAGCGCCTCCAGCGCCAGGGCTCCGGTACCGCCGAAGAGATCCAGCACCTCGGCGTCCTCCAC
Organism: Clostridia bacterium; assembly: GCA_030537335.1. Taxonomy (GTDB): domain Bacteria; phylum Bacillota; class Clostridia; order Christensenellales; family Aristaeellaceae; genus SFTH01. The sequence continues at coordinate 6,537 of JAUNNK010000046.1, forward strand.
CCGTCCGTTCAGTATGTTGAACAGGGAACCCCTGATCTTGTCCGAGGTCGGCCGCGTCTGATCCCCGGAGGGTGCAAACAGCGTCCGTCCCCGCGCTTCGCCCGATATAATGCGCATATCTTCACCTATGGTATTTGTCGTAATTATATCACAATTGATCTATATTTGCAAACGGTATTTTCAAAATTCATTCAAATTTCGGGCGTTCCAGACCGTTTTTCACAATAATTTACGAAATTTTCTGCCCGCAACGCCCGCTTCGACCGTGCATCTCGACCGGATTCCGCCTCAATCGCGCCCGGAGATGCCCTCGCGCACCGTGCGCACCCTGGGCGAGAAGCCCAGCATGATCTCGTAGGGGATGGTTCCGGCCAGCTGCGCCAGCTCGTCGGGGGTGATGCGCTCATCCCCCTGCGCGCCCATGAGCACCACCTCGCTGTCGATATCGGCCTCCGGGATGTCGGTCACGTCGGCCATCAGCATGTCCATGCACACATTGCCCACGATGGGCGCGCGCTTCCCGCACACCAGCACGTCGGCCCTGTTGCTCAGGATGCGCGGATAGCCGTCGCCGTAGCCGATGGGCACGGTGATGATGCGGCTGTCGCGCCGGGCGGTGAAGGTTCGCCCGTATCCAACAGTATCTCCCTGATGTATAATTTCCATGCGGATGGGCTTCGCGCACAGGGTCTGGGCGTACTGGAGCTTTCCATCCAATTCCGGCACCAGCGTGCCGTACAGGCCGATGCCCGCGCGCACCATGTCGTACTGGTACTCAGACCTGAGCATGGCAGAGGTCGCCGCCGCGTGGGCGATGGGGTTAAAGCCCATGGAGCGCACGATGGCCAGCGCCTGCGCAAAGCGCGCGTTCTGCCGCTGCGTGAACTCCGGGTCGCACTCCGCCACGCAGAAGTGGGTGAAGATGCCCTCCATCTCCACGTCCGGGCAGCAGCGCTTCCAGTGGTTCAGGAGCTGCACAAGCTCCTTTTCCCCCAGCACGCCGATGCGGGACATGCCGGTGTCGATCTTCAGGTGGGCCTTGGCGCGCCTGCCCAGGCGCGCAGCCTCGGCCTGGAGTACGTTCAGCGCCTCGACGCTGTACACTGCCTGGGAGACGTCCAGCGCCACGGCCTCCCGCAGGGATTCCACCCCCGCGCCGCCCAGAATCAGGATGGGCGCGGCGATGCCCGCGTTGCGCAGCTCCGCCGCCTCCTCCACGATGGCCACCGCGAAGGCGTCCGCGCCCGCATGCAACATCAGCCTTGCCGCAGCGACGCTGCCGTGTCCGTAGGCGTTGGCCTTCACCACGCACATCAGCTTCACCTTCGCGGGAACCTGTGCGCGGATCGCCGCGGCGTTGTTCAGAAGCGCCGCATCCGAAATCTTCATAACGCTCGTTCGCATTGTTCAATCCAGCTTTCCTTTGGTATTGCCCCTCCCAGGGGCACATATCCCCATGATCCTTCTATTATATCCGCGTTTGGCACAAATTGCAACCGGAAGCGGGTCTGTGCGGCGCGCTGACGAAGAAAAGCCCCGCCTTCGCTTCTTGCCAAAGCGTGCGCGGATGTGTATACTAAAGGAGACGAAATCAGGAGGTCTTTGAATGCGCTTCTTCAAGAATTATTTCTATGGAAAGCCCGGACAGCGGGACTTCACCGAGCAGGACCTTCCCACCAACCGCCTGCAGCTGTTCCGCGAGGTGCTGAAGGTGCGCCGGGGCAGCATGGTGGGGCTGAACTTCCTCTATCTGCTGTGCTGGATTCCCGCCGCGCTGTGGAGCTTTCTGAACCTGGTGCAGCTGACCGCCATCGCAGAGGGCCTCAGCGACGCAACGCTGGGCAACCTGCTGTTCTCCTATCTGCTGGTGCTGTTTCCGCTGATCGCAATCACCGGCCCGTTCACCATGGGCGTCAGCCGGGTGATGCGCAACTGGGCCCGGGACGAGCACGCCGACACCTTCGGCGACTTCCTCGCGGGCGTGAAGGAGAACTGGAAGCAGGGGCTGCTGTACAGCCTCGCCTGCGGCGTGCTGCCGCTGCTGCTGTTCATCTGCGTGAATTTCTACGCCGGCATGCTTGCGGCCTCGCCGCTGTTCTACCTGCCGTTGGCGGTGACGCTGGTCGTCGCGCTGCTGTGGAACCTGAGCGCCCAGCTGATGCCGGCGCTGATCGTGAGCTATCGACTGCGCTTCACCGGCGTAGTGCGCAACGCAGTGCTGATGACGCTGGCTGTTTTGCCGAAGGCCATCGGCGTGAAGCTTGCCACGCTGGCAATTCCGGCGGTGCTCCTGCTGCTGATGCAACTGGCCCCGGCGGCGCTGCGCTGGGCGGTTCCGGCGGCGCTGGTGCTGTACGCAGTGTTCTATCTCAGCTTCAACCGGCTGATTCTCGCCAGTTACAGCAACGCCTGCTGCGAGAAGTACCTGAATGCGAAGATCGAGGGCGCGGGCGTGAACATCGGCCTGCGCGATGAGAACGGAGACAACAAATGATTCCATCCAACCATCCCTTTGAGCTGCTTGCCCCGGCGGGCGATGCCGAGCGCCTTGCCACCGCGCTGCGCTTCGGTGCGGACGCGGTGTACGTCGGCGGGCCGATGCTCCAGCTGCGCGCCGGAAGCGTAGGCTTCGACATGCAATCCCTGGCGGACGCCGTGCGCACGGTGCACGCCGCCGGGAAGCGCATCTACGTCACGGTGAACGCCTTTGCAGGCAACGCCGACGTGGACGCCGCCGCCGATTACGGCCGCGCGCTGCACAGACTCGGCGTGGACGCGGCGATCGTGTCCGACCTGGGCCTGATCCGCACCCTGCGTCTGGCTGCGCCGGAGCTGGAAATTCACGTAAGCACCCAGGCGAACTGCCTGAACTACGCCGCCGCCTGCGCCTACTACGACATGGGCGCGACCCGCGTGGTACTGGGCCGGGAGATGTCCCTTGCGGAGATCCGGGAGCTGCGCAGGCGCACCCCGGCGGAGCTGGAGCTGGAGGCCTTCGTGCACGGCGCGATGTGCATGTCCTACTCCGGGCGCTGCATGATCAGCGCCTACCTCGCCTCCCGCAGCGCCAACAAGGGAGCCTGCGCTCAATCCTGCCGCTGGACGTACCACCTGATGGAGGAGAAGCGCCCCGGCGAATACTTCCCCGTGGAGGAGGACGATCAAGGCATGACCATCCTCTCCTCCTTCGACATGAACTGTCTGGACTTCCTGGATCAGATCATGGACGCGGGCGTGACCTCCTTCAAGCTGGAGGGCCGCATGAAGTCGCCCTACTACGTGGCCACCGTGACCAACGCCTACCGCAAGCGCATCGACGGCATCCTGGACGGCAGCACGGACGCAGCGCAGGTGGCGCTGTTGCAGCGGGAGCTGAACGCTGCCAGCCACCGGCCCTACGCCAGCGGCTTCTACTTTGGCGAAATGAAGCGCCACGCACCTGATGACGGCAGCTACCTTCAGGACTGCAACTTCGTGGGCGTGGTGCGCGGGGTTGAGGAAGGCCGCATCGCCGTGGAAGTACGCAACCGCATCTTTGAGGGCAACCGGATCGAAATCCTCTCGCCCGACAGCCTGAACGAAAGCTTCGTCGCCCGGGACATTCTGGATAACCAGGGCGCTGCGGTGCGTGCTGCGGCGCGCCCCAGCGAGATCTACACCATGACCTGCGACGTGCCGGTCTCCGAGGGCGATCTGCTGCGCGTCCGCATCGCGAAGGAGGGAGAGACATGACCCGCAGAATCTGCATCCTATTGCTTGCGCTGCTCCTGCTGTCCGGTACGGCGCTCGCCGCCACGCTGACGGTGCCCGACGTGCTGACGCTGACTTACCCCGACAACTGGGAGGACTACGGCGCGGACGACCGGGACGACGTGAAGGACGAGTACTACAACCTGGGCTTCATCTGCGGCCCCGGCGACAGCGATCTCAACGTCAGCATCGATCTCTACTACTTCCCGGAATTCGCCGACCTGCGCCTCTTCGAGCTGGACGATCAGGCCGCGCAGGACTACGCCGGCATGCTGATGGAGGACTATGAGAACGCCTCCTTCCTGGAGATTCGCCGGGTGGGCGACCACGCGATTCCCTTCGCAATCCTGGAGATCGAGGACTCCTACGGCCCGTGCTACATCGCCGAGACCCTCACCAACGGCTGGGATCTCTGCATCTCCGCCTACGCCTATGTTGATTCCCACTACGACGCGTCCCGCGCGCTTACCGAGGACGATCTGGAGGTCTTTCTGGGCATCGTGGACAGCATCGTGCCCATCGTGAATTGAGGTGGCGGCAATGAGGAGACGGCTTGCGTTTCTGCTGGCGCTGGCTTGTGTATTTTGCGCGGTCCCGGCGATGGCTGCGGAGGGCGCAATGCGCACCACGGTGCTGATCTACATGAGCGGCTCCGATCTGGAGAGCGAGGACGGCAGCGCCACCGCCGACATCCAGGAGATGCTGCGCGCAAACGTCCCGGCAGACGGCCCCCTGAGTGTGCTGGTGGAAACCGGTGGCGCAAAGAAGTGGCAGCTGGACGGCCATCCCGACGATAAGAACTGCCTGTATCGGATCTCCGGCGAGGACTGTCAGATGCTGGAAACCCTGGGCAAACGCAGCATGGGCGCGCCGGACAGTCTGTCCGCCTTTCTGGAGTATGGCCGCAAGAATTATCCCGCTGACCGCTACATTCTGGTCCTCTGGGGCCACGGCGACGGTTCCACCGGCGGCGTGTGCTTTGACGAGCTGTTTGACGACGATTCCCTGATGCTGGACGAAATCGCTGCCGCGCTGGAGGATGCGTCGCAGACTGGGCAGAACATCGAGGCCCTGATCTTCGATGCGTGCAGCATGAACTGCGCCGATTTGCTCTTCTCCCTGGGCGGATGTGTGGACTACATCGTCGCCAGCCAGGAGAGCACGCTGGGCAGCGGCGGGCGCTACGACCTGTGGCTGTCCGCGCTGGCCCAGAGCCCGGAGATGGACGCACTGGAAATCTGCACCCGCTTCGCCGGAGACTACGTTTCCACCGGCAGCCACGGCCTGTTCTCCCAGGCAACCACCGCCAGCGTGCTGGACTGCGGCGCGTCCGGCGCGCTGCGGGAGGCGGTGGAAGCGCTCTATGGGGCGCTGAACCTGCGCTTCGACGACAGCGCCGACGAGATCTGCGCGGCGGTATCACAGCTCCCCTCCTTCGGCGAGTTGGACGGTTCCCCGCCCTCGGGCCTGATGGACGCATTGCAGCTCTGCGACGCGCTGGAAGCTTTCGCCCCTGAGGAATGTACACGGCTGCGCAGCGCCGTGAACCAGGCCGTGCGCTTCCACGCGGACTCCGGCGCGCTGGAGGGCGTGACCTGCGGACTTTCGCTGTTCCTTCCCTGTGCCGAACAGGACTGGCCCGACGAACTTTACGACTGGTACCAGCCCCTCGCCGACGAGAGCGACTATGCCCGGCTGATCGTGCGCATGGCGCAGAAGCAGGAGGTTGGTCTGGGCTCGTCCCTCCTCGGTTTCCTGAGGGACGCCTTCTCCGGTGACTACGAATCTGACTCCCCCGCCGTGGATATGCAGCATATCTGGCAAGGGCTGGAGCCAAACTCCAATCCCGCTGCAAATCCTGAAATCGCCCAGAACAACGCACGCTCCGACTCCCCCGCCGTGGATATCCAGCACATCTGGCAGGGCTTGGAACCCGCCGCGTGAATTCATGCCCTTCCAAAACAGACACCGGGACGGCCCGCGCCATCGCAGGCCGTCCCTTTTGTCCGTTTACGCACGCGGCGCGTCCGGACGCTCTATACCCTCGCTTGCTTCACTCAGCGGTTGCCGCTCATGGCGCGCTCCTGGGCCTCGATCATCTTCTTGACCATGTTGCCGCCGATGTGGCCCGCGTCCTTGGAGGACAGGTCGCCGTTGTAGCCCTGCTTCAGGTTGATGCCCAGCTCGTTGGCCACTTCCTGCTTCATATTGGCCATGGCCTGACGGGCTTCGGGAACGTTGATCTGATTGTTGTTGTTGCGCATAATGATCTCCTTCTCACGCCGCTTGGGCGATTTGCTTTGGAGCCGCGCCGCCGCAGACATCTCATCCGATGCATGGGGCGCCGCGCTCCGGGAAAGACTGCTGCATGTGCGAACTTACTGGTTCGCGTGCTGGCGCTGATAGTCCTCGACCATCTTGCGAACCATCTGACCGCCGACGGTGCCCGCGTCCTTGGAGGACAGGTTGCCGTTGTAGCCCTTGGTCAGGTTCACGCCGTACTCGCGCGCAATTTCATACTTCATGTTTTCCATTGCGGCCTTGCTTTCGCCGTTCTTCATGCTTTTCACCTCCTCGCTTGAGACTGACTGTAGTTTGACCCGCGCCGGAGCTTTTACACTGGAAATTGTGCACTGGGTAAGAATGGCGCACGACAAAGCGCCTCCGGAGGTCATTTCCCCCGAAGGCGCAAGATCTTCGTATTCAATTGATGGCCGCGTCGCGAAACTTTTGCACGTAAGCCTCTTGGGCCAGACGGATCACGCTCTGTGCGTCCGCGCTGTCGCGGTTCCGCAGCAGCGCCCTCGCCTCGTCGTGCACCAGCTTCAATAGCTGTGTATCGCCCGCCAGCGTGCCCACACCGCAGACGATGGAGCCGCTCTGGCGCGTGCCGAACAGGTCGCCCGGGCCGCGCAGCTCCATGTCCTTCTGGGCGATCTTGAAGCCGTCCGTCGTGGAGGCGAGGAATTTCAATCGCTCGTTGGGCTCTGCCATCAGGAAGCACCATGCCTCGTCCGAGCCGCGCCCCACGCGCCCGCGCAGCTGGTGCAACTGCGCAAGGCCAAAGCGCTCGGCGTTTTCCACCACCATGACGCTGGCGTTGGGCACGTTCACGCCCACCTCGATCACCGTGGTGGACACCAATACGTCCGCCTCGCCTCGGCGGAACTTCTCCAGCACCGCGTCCTTGTCCGCCGCCTTCATGCGGCCGTGCACCAGCTCGATGCGCAGATCGGGAAGATCCCGGGTGCGCAAGTTCTCGTACACCAGCTCCGCCGGCAGCGCGTCCACCGCCTCGGATTCCTCCACCAGTGGACAGACCACGTACACCTGCCGCCCTTTATGCACCTCGCTGCGCAGAAAGCCGTACATGCCCTGCCGCCTGTCCTCCGGCACGATGCGGGTCTTGACTCCCTTGCGCCCCGGCGGCAGCTCGTCGATGATCGAGATGTCCAGATCGCCGTAGAGGATCAGCGACAGCGTGCGCGGAATCGGCGTGGCCGACATCACCAGCACGTTGGGCGCTTCACCCTTGCGGCTCAGCTCGGTGCGCTGGCGCACGCCGAAGCGGTGCTGCTCGTCGGTGACGGTGAGGCCCAGATTCTTGTATTCCACGCCCTCGGTGATCAGCGCGTGGGTTCCGATGATTACGTCCCATTCGCCGCTGGCGATGGCCTCGTGGGCGATGCGATGCTGCTTCTGCGTCAGGCTCCCCACCAGCAGCCCCGCCTTCATGCCCAACGGCTCCAGCATCGCCTTTGCGCCCTCGTAGTGCTGGCGGGCCAGCACCTCGGTGGGGGCCATCAGCGCCGCCTGATAGCCGCCGCGCACGGCAAGATAGATCGCGCCGAAGGCCACGGCAGTCTTGCCGCTGCCCACATCGCCCTGCACCATGCGGGCCATGGCGTTGGGTGTACGCATGTCGCTCGCAATCTCCTGAAGCACGCGCCGCTGCGCACCGGTGGGAGGAAAGGGCATCTTGCTCCAGTATTCCGCAAGATCGGCATCGCTGGACGCAATCTGCACGCCGGGTTCGCCGCTGTGGCGGCACAGCGAGATAGCCACCTGATAGAGCAGCAGCTCCTCGAAGGCGATGCGCCGCCGCGCCGTCTCCAGCGCCTCGCGGCTGTCCGGGAAGTGGGCGTTGCGCATGGCGAAGTTGCGCTCGCACAGGCCATAGCGCCTGCGGATGGACTCCGGCAGCTCGTCGGGCCACTGGCCCTCGCACACCTTCAGCGCCGCCTCCACGCTCTGTCGAACGGCCTTCGGCGGAACGCCGCTGATGCTGCGGTACACCGGGATCAGGCCCGATTCCTGCTCGATGGTGGGACTGCTGAGCTGAATCGAGCCGCCCCGGGCCTCGCAGCGCCCGTAGAGCATCAGCTCCCGATCCCGGGTCAGCTGATCCTTCAGCCAGGGCTGGTTGTACCACACCACCGCCATGGTCTCGGTGCCGTCGGTGACGTATACCTTCGTGATCACCAGCTTGCGCGCACGGCGCTGGCTGGCTTCCCCGGCCACCCGCACCCGCACGGAGACCGTCTCGCCGGGGCGCACCTCGCTCAGCGGCGTGAAGGCGGAAAGGTCGCGGTAGTCCCGGGGCAAAAACATCACCAGATCCCGCACACTGCGGATGCCCGCCGCTTCAAAGGCCTTCAGGCGCGCCGGCCCGATGCCCCGTATCGTCGAAAGGGACACGTCCTCCATTTTTACCCTCCCTTCATGCACAGATTTCAAAGAATCCGGCGGGCATGCCCGCCGGATTCGTCAATGTTCGTTCGACTGAATTACTCTACCGCGATGAGATAATAATACAGAGGTTGTCCGCCGTACTGAAGCTCCACATCGCAGTCGTCGTATTCCTCAGCCAGCGCATCACAGAGCTTCTGCGCGTCCTCCTCGGAAACGTCGCTGCCGTAGTAGATCGTAATCAGGTCGGTGTCCTCATTTACCATCTTCTCGGCGATGTCCAGGCAAACCTGGTGCACCTGACTGCCCAGCACGCTGAGCTTGTTGTCGATCATGCCCATGATGTCGCCCTGATGGATCTCCCGGCCCTCGTAGGTCGTGTCGCGCACGGCGTAGGTGATGGACGCGGTGTGCACGTTCTCGGCGGCCTCGGTCATGGCCGCAGTGTTCTCCTCCACGCTCATGTCGGCAGAGAAGGCCAACATCGCGGAGATTCCCATAGGCACGGACTTGGTGGGCAGAACGATCACGTTCTTCTCCGTCAACTCCGAGGCCTGCTGGGCCGCGAGGATGATGTTGGTGTTGTTCGGCAGGATGAACACGTTCCTGGCATGGGTGGCCTCCACCGCCCGGGCCAGATCCTGAATGCTGGGATTCATGGTCTGTCCGCCGTCCACGATTTGATCCACCATCAGATCCTGGAAGATGCGGTCGATGCCCTCGCCCAGCGCAACGGCCACGATGCCGTAGTCCTTCTGCTTGGCGGCCTCCGCCTCGGCGGCAGCCTGACGCTTGGCTTCGCGCTCGCGGGCCTCCTCGAACATGTTGTCCACCTTGATGGCGTCCAGTTCGCCCAGCTCCAACGCATACTGCATGGCCTTGCCGGGGTCATTGGTGTGCACGTGCACCTTCACCACGGACAGGTCGGAGATGACCAGCACGCAGTCGCCGATCTTCTCCAGGCGCTTGCGCAGGCGCACGACCTCGCTCTCCTTCATGTCCGGACGCGGATGGGAGACGATGAACTCCGTGCAGTAGCCGAATGTAATGTCCTCCACGCGCAGATCGCCGTGATCGTCCACATATTCCCCGGGCATGGACTGTGCCGCGCCGCTGCTCTCCTCGATCTCCACCGTCTCGCCGGTGAGGGCGGCGTACATTCCGCGGAAGATGACCATCAGGCCCATGCCGCCGCTGTCCACCACGCCGGCCTGCTTGAGCACCGGCAGCATCTCCGGCGTCTTCTTCAGAATCGCGTCGCCGGAAGCGAGCAGCAGTTTGAACAGCTCCTCCAGGGTCTCGCACTTGCCGCCATTGCGCTCCAGATCCTCGGCGATCACGCGGATCACGGTGAGGATCGTGCCCTCCTTGGGCTTCATCACGGCCTTGTAGGCGGTGTTCGCGCCCTGGCGGATCGCCTGAATCATCAGCGCGCAGTCCACGTCCTCGTGTCCGGCCAGGCCGCGGGCAATGCCGCGCAGAATCTGGCTGAGAATGACGCCGGAGTTGCCGCGCGCACCCTTCAGCGCGCCGCGTGCGACGGCGTCCGCCACATCTGCGGCGGAGGTGTAGCGCTTGGCGTTCATTTCCTTGATGGCGGCGGTGATGGTCTGGGACATATTGGAGCCCGTATCGCCGTCGGGAACCGGGAATACATTCAGGGCATCGACGCTCTCGCGGTTCTGCGTAAGCAGCGCAGCTCCCGAGGAGAACATCTCCTTGAGCATCATGCCATCTATCTTCTTAATCGCCATTTCTTCCTCCAACTATGGGGGCGGCCGTCAGACGCGGATGTCCTCGACGCATACGTTGACGCGCCCAACCTGAATCCCCGTAAGATGCTCCACCTTGTATTTCACGGTCTCGATGATTGAAGCCGCGACCGCACTGATCGAAATGCCGTATTCTACAATGATGAACAGGTCGATGTCCACCTTGTCGCCGGATGTGCGGATTTTAACGCCTCGTCCAAGATTTTCCTTGCCCATCAGCTGGACAATGCCGTCCGTTGAGCGCTTGGAGGCCATGCCGACGATGCCGTAGCAGTCCAGCGCAGCGTACCCGGCCACGCGCACAAGCACATCGTCGTTGACTGTTACGAGGCCAAGATCGGTTGTAAACTTGCAATCCATGTCAAAACCTCCGTTCAGGTATTGCCCGCGCCGACTGCGACGGGCGACGTTCAGAAGCGGATGATAATTCCACTTACTATCAGTATAACTGCTTTTTTGCGATTATGCAAGCACATCGGAAAAAAACAGTGGGCTTTGCGGGCCGAATTTCTCTGATTTTGAAAAAAATTCTCTGAATTGCAGAAGTTTTACATGCAGCCCACTTGCGTTTTGCGGGAAAGGGTGCTATAATTCATGTGTTTTGATGTGACATACCCTTGAAGGAGGTGTGATAGAGTATGAGAAAGTTTTGTGAGGTTTGCGGCAAGGGCGTCGTTTACGGCAACAACGTGAGCCACTCCAACCGCAAGACGCGCCGCACTTGGGCTCCGAACACGCAGAAGGTCAAAGTTCTCGTGAATGGCGCTCCCAAGAGCATGACCGTGTGCACGCGTTGCCTGCGCAGCAACAAGGTCGAGCGCGCTCTGTAATCCATCTTTATAAAAACGTGCGGGTTGTCGGTTTACGACAGCCCGCACGTTTTGTATTCGGAATGACGAAAAAACGACGCGCAGGATAGCTTGTTCAATCGAATCGGCTCTATAATAAAAGTTGGGGTGAGCCCAAAAGGGAAGACAAAGTAAGCCCC
>JAUNNK010000204.1 GCA_030537335.1 Clostridia bacterium
CAACCGCTCTCTACTTTCGCTTCTTCGCCGCAGCAGCAACCGTCTGTTTTCACTTCCTCGGCGCTGCAGCAGCAGTCCGACCCGGTACAGCACGCGGACGGCACGCCCAGCAATTCTGGAGCCACATCCAGCCAGGACGCAAATTCTGCGTTGGTGGGATAGCGTCCCGCGATCACGATGCAATCCTCCACCAGCACGACGGGCAGTTTGTCCGGGCCGAACTTCTTCAGGTATTCGCTTACGGCGGGATGATTGACAAATTCCATCGGCGCGCTGGTCAGGTTGAAGCGCTGCACCTCGATTCCATTCTGCTTCAGCGTGTTCAGAACCGTAGACACGCGGAGCAGCTCAGGGTCGACGCTCACGCCGCAGAGTCCGGTGGGGCAGCACATTGCGGGTTCAAAGATCTTCATGGTTTTCATTGCAGCTTCCTCCTAAAAATAGAATTATTGAAATCTTTCTATGCGATGGTCTAATGAAAACCGACGCCCATGCCGATACAGGACATCGGTATCACGCACTATTCGCAGCAGTCTTGTGCATGGCAGATGCAGTCGGCCTTGGCGGAGAGGATCGTGTGCAGAATGCTTTCAAATTCGCGAAGGCGCGTGGTGTTCAGGGAGTAGAAGATGTTCTTTCCGTCGCGCCGGTCGTTCACAACGCCCGCCTGGATCAGCACCCGCATGTCGTGGGACAGCGTCGGCTGGGTGATGTGGAAGGCTTCGAGGATTTTGCAGGCGCACAACTCCCCGCAGGAGAGCATATCGACGATGCGCAGGCGCTTCGGATCGGAAATCGCCTTCAGGATTCTCGCCGCATCCTGGTAGACTTGCTCCATTTTCTTGCCTCCGACACATAGAATAATTTCTATGCGTTATTATATGCCGGTCGGGCGAAAAAGTCAAGCAATTTCGGAGCTGGTGTACCATTTTTTCTATCTGCGCGCGGCTGTGAACCAAGCTCAGTCGAGATGTGACTTGATCTACATTTGACAAATGCTTGATGCCCCTCTGATGGCCTCCGGCACATCCACATGGTAGAATAATGTAGAAAGAGAGGTTTTGCAGGATGGAGATTCGCCTTGAGGGCATCACCAAGGGCTTTGGCGGGAAGACCGTCATCCGGCCCACCACGCTTCGGATCGAGAGCGGCAGCTTTACCACCCTTCTGGGGCCGTCCGGCTGCGGCAAGACGACCCTGCTGCGCATGATCGCCGGACTGGAGACGCCGGACGCGGGCGAAATCTTCTTCGACGACTGGTGCGTCTATTCGAAGGAAAAGAGAATCAACGTGCCGCCGGAGAAGCGGGGACTGGGCTTCGTGTTTCAGGACTTCGCCCTCTGGCCCCACATGAGCGTATTTGAAAACGTCGCCTTTGGGCTTCGGGCCTCGGGGGACACCCGGGATCTGGATCGCCGGGTGAAGGACGCGCTCCATGCGGTGCAGCTGGACGAATTTGGCCAGCGCTATCCGCACCAGCTCTCCGGCGGACAGCAGCAGCGTGTGGCCTTTGCAAGGGCCATCGTGATCGAGCCGAAGTGCATCCTCTTCGACGAGCCGCTCTCCGCACTGGACGCCCTGCTCCGGGACGAGATGCGCACGGAGTTGCGGGAGCTGACCAACCGACTGGGCATCACCTCCGTCTTTGTCACCCACGACCAGACGGAGGCCATGAGCATGAGCGACAGGATCGCCGTGCTGTACGGAGGCAGCGTGGAGCAGTACGACAGCCCGGAGACCATCTATTCCGCGCCCAAAACGAAGTTCGTGGCCCATTTCGTGGGGGCCTCCGACTGGATCGACGAGCACCACATGTTCCGCCCGGAGAAGGCCTCGCTGCAGGCAGCGGAGGAGCTTCGGCGCTTTGACACGCAGGTTCTGTCCGCGCAGTTCCTCGGCAGCTCCTACCAGCTCCATCTGAAGTATCAGGCGCAGAACTGGGTGCTGCCCTCCGCAAAAAAGGTGTCGATCGGAACGCAGCTTCCGATTTACATAGAGAAACGGGACATCATTACACTGTAAAGGGAAAGAGGTTTTACACATGAAGAAACTTGTTGCAATCCTGCTGGCCGGCATCCTGTGCCTCGGTCTGGCCGCATCTGCGGAGACGGCGCTGTCCGGCAAGGTGACCGTCTACATGCCGTCGCCCTCGGGCCTGGCTGACAAGCTGGCTGCGGGCTTCACCGCCGCGACCGGCGTCGAGGTGGAGCAGTTCCAGGGAACCACCGGAGAGATCCTGGCACGCCTCGAGGCGGAGGAAGCCAACCCGGTGGCCGACGTGGTCATCCTGGCCTCCTGGTCGGACGGCCTGTCCATGAAGCAGAGTGGCAAGCTGCTTTCCTACATCCCCGCCAACGCCGACAAGGTGGTTGAGGGCTGGATCGACGCGGACTCCATGCTCTTCGGCTACAGCGCCTCCGCCGTGGGCGTGATTTACAACACCATCGTGGTGCCGGAGCTTTCCGCGGACTGGTCTGAGCTGGCGGACGCGCAGTACGCCGGTCAGCTGGCGATCCCGGATCCCGAGAAGTCCGGTTCCTGCAAGGACTTCGTGGCGGGCTACGTCAACGCCTATGGCTGGGATGACCTCCAGGCGATGGCCGACAACGGCATGGTCGTTCCCGGTGCAAACAAGGCGGCGCTGGAAGCCGTGACCACCGGCGAGGTGGGCATTCTGGTGGCTGGCGTGGACTACAACGCATACTCCTCCATGGCGAAGGGCGAGCCGCTGAGCATCTACTATCCCGCAGGCGGCACCGTGGTCAATCCTCGTCCCGCGATGATCCTGAGCACCGCGCCCAATGCGGAGAATGCGAAGGCCTTCATCGACTACCTGTTCTCCGACGAGGCCCAGCAGCTGGTGGCCGAGGCCTATCTGCTGCCCGGACGCAGCGATATCAAGTGCGAGAACCGCAGCAATCTGGAGGACATCCCGCAGGTTCCCTGCGACTGGGATGCGATGCTGGCCATCTCCACCGAATCCGCTGCGCAGCTGAACGCAATCTGCAAGTAAGCGGAGGACATCATGAAGATCAGACGCAAGAAACAGCTGCCCTTGATTCTGCTGGCTGTGCTCCTGTGCTTTCTGATCGTCTGCCCCCTAGAGTGTGTTTCTAAATGCAAATCCGCAGGGATTATGCAAGAAGAATACGG
>JAUNNK010000205.1 GCA_030537335.1 Clostridia bacterium
CGATCAGCGTCACGCGGAAGAGCTTGATGTTCACGCCCATGCTCTGGGCGTAGGCTTCGCCCAGCTGATAGGCCCCGATGGGCTTGGACAGCAAGAACACCAGCGCGGAGGTGATCCCCACGATGATCACGGCGGTGAACACGCCGTCCCAGCTCATGCCGGAGAAGCTGCCCAGCGACCAGCCGTGGAGGTTGACGATGTCGCTGTCCTCTGCAAAGGTGATGATGAAGTCGGTGACGGCGGAGCAGATGTAGCCGATCATGATGCCCGCCACCAGCAGCACCGCCATGTGCTTGAGTCGCCGGGACAGAAGCAGGATAAAGCCCACCGACAATAGAGACCCGATGAAGGCGGCGATGATCAGCGTCCAGGAGGACACGCGGTTGAAGTGGTCGAGGAAGTAGATCATCGTCAGCGCCACCACCATCTTTGCGCCCGAGGAGATGCCCAGCACGAAGGGGCCGGCGATGGGATTGGAAAAGAAGGTCTGGAGCAGAAAGCCCGACAGGCTCAGCGCGCCGCCCAGCAGCGCGGCCATCAGGATGCGCGGCAGGCGAATCTTCCAGATGATGCTCAGCTGCGTGGGATCGCCGGTGCGTTTGAACAGGATGCGCGCGATCTCTCCGATGGGGATTGGCACGCTGCCGATGTTGATGTTGAGCACGGTGATCGCGCAGAAGGCCACCGCCAGCACCAGAAATACGCAGGTGTAGCGCGTGTGTCGCCGAAGGTTGAGCTTGTTCTGTGTCTGCATTGCGCGTCTCCCGTCAGTAAAGCTTGTAGATGAAGTTCATGCCTTCCTCCTCGCCGGTCAGCATGTGATGGATGTCGGTGATCAGGCTGCCCACGATGTCGGTGGCCTGATAGAGGTACTTGCCGGTGCACCAGACGTTGCCCTCCTGAACCGCCTTAAAGTCGGCGAAGAGGCTGCTCTTGGCCAGCAGCGCGTCCACGTTTGGCAGGGGATTGTCGATGGCGGCGTTGTAGATCAGGTAGTCCGCATTTACGGCGGCGGCGTAGAACTGCTCAAGCGTCATGCTCACGGTGGAGCGGTTGCTCTCCGGGTCGGAAAGCTCGGGGAAGATGTAGCGCCCGCCGGCGATCTCGATCATGCTGGCGATGTAGTCCCAGGACGCGCGCACGTTCACGCTGCCGTCGGAGCTGATGTAGAAGAAGGCCACGGTCTTTTCTGTGTTCTCGAAGTCCTTCAGCTCCTCGATGATGGCGGTCTGGGTGTCGAAGAAGGCCTCAGCCTGTTCCTCCTTGTCCGTCAGCACGCTGTACAGCTTGATCCACTCGGTGCGGCCCAGGGGATGGTTCTCATAGCTGGAGCGGTCGATGAACACCGGGATGCCCAGCAGCTCGATCATCTCCTGCACCTTGGGGCTGTGCAGGATCATCGTGGATTCGATTGCCAGGTCGCAGCCCTCGTTGATCATCAGCTCGTAGTCCGGCTCACTGTACTTGCCGGAGAAGAGCATGTCGCCGCGCTCGATGGCGGCCACGGCGTTGTCGATGTACCAGCCCGACGCGGCGGTGCCCACCAGGCGGATGGAAGAGAGCGCGTCCAGGCGGTCGAACAGCGCCATGGCGGAGGTTGCCGCCAGATAGATGCAGTCGAGGGGCTGCTGGAGCACGCGGATGCCCGCGTCCAGACCCTCCGGCACCGGCATGCCCTCGGGCACGACCAGGTATTGGGCGCTGTCCTTTACGTCGATCAGCGCGTAGCCGCCCTCGTAGTAGTCTACGGAGTAGCCCGTGGCGTAGACCAGGTTCATGCTGGATTCGTATTTCAGGCCTGCGAAATCAGGTTTTTCCTCCGCAATGGAGGGCAGAGCGCCCAGCGCCAGCAGAAGGCAGAGCGCGATGCACAGGATGCGCTTTTTCATCATCGTATTATACTCCTCCTTTCCGAAGGGGGCAAGACGCAGCGCGGCGTTTTTTGTTGAAAGCTGCGGCAGATATCTGCATACCTGCCGTAGCGATGGAACCATTATGCGATTTGATTTCAGGCGTTCAGCGCGGCGACGGCGGCTGCATAGGCGGCGTTCGCTTCGTCCTCGCAGCCGAGGATCGCGCCGTAGACCTTGACCCACTCCAGGCGGCCCTGCTCGGTCTCCTCGAGGGCGGAGCGATCCACGAAGCCGGGGATGCCCAACAGGCTCAGGCGCTCAGTCACCTCTGCGGCGATGGCGCGATCCGTTTCGGAGATGCTCTCCGTCTCGGAGAAGGCCTCGGGCAGGATGGCCAGGTCGCAGCCGGACATCAAAAGCGTCGTGTAGTCGGGGGCGGTCCATGCACCGGCGAAGCTGAGCTGCTCCGCAGTCATGCGGTTCAGACTGAGGTTTTCGCAGCCGCTGAGCTTCACCGAGTCGGTCTCGGCGGGGATCTCGATGCCGTCGATCAGCGTCATGGCGCTCTCGGAGGCCACGTAGGCGCTCTGCACCGGCAGCTGGATCAGCGTCGCCTCCTCCTCGGTGCCTGCGGGAAGCTCCGCGCCCTCGGGAATCAGCAGGTAGCGGCCGCCGTCGACCACGTCGATCAGGGTGAAGCCGCCCTCGTAGCGGTAGATGGCGAACAGCGCGGCGCTTTCGATTTCGTCGGCAGATTCGAAGCTCAGGCCCGCGATCTCCGGTGCGCCCGCCTCGGCAGCGGCCTGGGCGGCTTCATCCGCAGCCTTGATGTAGACGTAGATGGTGTAGGAAACCTCGTGATCCACGCTCATGGCGGTGGTCATGCCGATGATGCGGTTGTTGGCGTTGAGCTTCACCGGGATCTCGAAGCTGGAGCTGCTGCCGCCGTGGGAGCCGTAGTACTTGCTGCCGTTGGCCTTGACGTAGCTGTAGTTCGGGCTGTCAAAGACCAGCGTGGCCTTGGCCTTGCCGCCGGAGACCGTCACCTTGGGGCAGGTGATCTTCACCTTGCCGGTGCCGCCGGAGAAGGAGAACTTGTCCGGGGTGTAGGTGCCGTCGGCCAGGGTGGTGGAGCTGTCCACCTTGCTGGTGGAGCCGCTGAGATCGGCCTCGGGGGTCGCGGTGGGTTCGGGCGTGGGGGTCGGCGTGGGAACCGGCGTGGCGGTGGGCTCGGAAGGCTCAATCTTCTCCATGCCCTCGGACTTGAAGGTGAGGGTGCGGTCG
>JAUNNK010000206.1 GCA_030537335.1 Clostridia bacterium
TCCGAGCGTCTGGCGAACATGTCCGCCAACGTGCTGCTGCTGACGAAGCTGGAGAACCAGCAGATCGTCACCAACAAGCGCCGCTACAGCCTGGACGAGCAGCTGCGCAACTGCATCCTGCTGATGGAGAAGCAGTGGTCGGACAAGGAGCTGGATCTGCGGCTGGACCTGGACGAGCTGAGCTACGTCGGCGACGAGGAGATGATGTCCCATATCTGGGTCAACCTCATCAACAACGCCATCAAGTTCTCCCCCCAGGGCGGCGTGCTGGAGGTGGGTTGCATGCAGGTGCAGTCCTTCATCGTCGTGCGCGTCACCGACCACGGCGAGGGCATGGACGCGGGCACCCAGGCGCGCATCTTTGAAAAGTTCTATCAGGGCGATTCCGCCCACGCCACCGAGGGCAACGGCCTGGGCCTGTCGCTGGCCAAGCGAATCGTGGATCTCTGCGGCGGCAAGATCGCCGTGGACAGCGCCCCCGGGCAGGGCACCACCTTCTCCGTCTACCTGCCGGTGGAGGAGGAGGGCTGACCTGCGCCGCGCAATCTGAGGAAGGAGCTTGCCCATGCCGCTGGTACTGAATCATCAGATGCGGGAGCAGATGGAGCATGACGAGACATCGTTCCCGCTCAGTTACTTTGACAATGAACTGCCAATGCTTCCCGACCGGCTCGTGCCCGTGCATTGGCATCCGGAATTGGAATTCGTGCGCGCCATTTCCAATGAGCTGCGCTTTCAGATCGGCATGGAGCATCTTTTGCTCCATGCGGGTGAGAGCATCTTCATCAACAGCAACACGCTGCACGGAATCCAGCAGAGAGAGGGCAAGGACTGCGACGCAATGCCAAACATCGTGTTCTCCCCTTCCTTGCTTGCGCCGGAGTGCAGCCTCGTCTATCAGAAATACATTCTGCCCATACTGCGCTGCGACGAACTCCCCTATGTGATCTTTCATTCCGAAGATACGTGGCAAGCCGAGGTAAATCGTCTGCTCCTGAACGCATTCGAAAGTATGCAGAGGCAGGATCCCTGTTATGAAATGGCGGTTCAGCGCAACCTGAACCGCATCTTCGAGCTGCTGTTTCTGAATTCCGGCAAATTGCCGCGGCATCCGATGACGCGCTTTCAGCTGGCCATGCAGATTCGCATCCAGCAGATGCAGACCTTCATTTCCGCCCACTATGCGGAGCCGATCAGCCTGAGCGACATCGCTGCGTCCGCAAACATCAGCCGCAGCGAGGCGAACCGCTGCTACAACAGCTATCTCGGCGTTTCCCCGATGGAGGCGCTGCTGCGGCACCGGCTCTGCGTCGCACAGAAGCTGCTCGCGGAGACAAATCTGCCGCTGCGGGAAATCAGCAGCATGTGCGGCTTCAGCTCCGAGAGCTACCTTTCGCGCTGCTTTCGGAAAATGTACGGCTGCGCACCCGGCAGCTTTCGCAGCATGAGAAAATAGTGCATAAATTCTGGCAGTTTCTGCATTGAAACGCATGGAAATCAGGAATATACTTCCTTTCAGAACATTTTGAAAGGAAGTTTTTTTACCATGAGAATTGATGGAAATTCCCTGGAAAAGGAAGCGCTGCGCCTGATGCGTCTGGGACAGGGGGAGGAAGGGCATCGGATGGAGGATGAATTTGTCGCAGAGTTCCGGGAGGCATACCGGGAGAAGGATCACTGTCCCTGCGCGGTGGCGTGCAAGTGGCATGGAAGGTGCAGGGAATGCGTGGCGATTCACCGCGCCCACATGGATCATGTGCCCAACTGCCTGCATCCCGTGGTGAATGCAAAGCTGTGCGCGCTGTCGGAGCTGACGGAGCATACCCTTGCGTTTGAAATCACCCCGCCGGAGAAGCCGCTCCTGCGGAAACAGGGGGAGTGAAGCGTGCAGCAGGATTTTACCGGAATCTTCCTGTAGCTTCCTTCCCAAAATGACAAAGCTGCGCTATAATCGATGCGGTGCACATCGTGCGCGGGCTTATTTTCATGTTCAAAGGAGAACCTTCATGCAGAACAAGTACAACCGAACGATGTACGCCTGCTTCGTGGGCTACATCGTGCAGGCCATCGTAAACAACTTCATACCGCTGCTGTTTCTCACCTTTCACAGCAGCTACGGCATTCCGCTCTCCAAAATAACGCTGCTGGTGACGGTCAACTTCTTCCTGCAGCTGTGCGTGGACGCGCTGTCGGTGGCCGTGGTGGATCGTGTGGGCTACCGGCCGATGGCGGTGATTGCCCATGTGTGCGCGGCGGCGGGTCTGATCCTACTGACGGTGCTGCCGGAAATCATGGATCCCTTCGTGGGCCTGCTGATCGCGCTGGCGGTGTACGCGCTGGGCGGCGGCCTGTTGGAGGTGCTCATCAGCCCCATCGTGGAGGCCTGTCCCACCGACAACAAGGAGAAGGCCATGAGCCTGCTGCACTCCTTCTACTGCTGGGGTCACATGGGCGTGGTGCTGCTGTCCACGCTGTTCTTTGCGATCTTCGGCATACAGAACTGGAAGATACTTGCGTGCATCTGGGCGCTGGTACCCATCGTCAACGGCGTGGCCTTCCTGCGCGTGCCCATCGCGCCGCTGATCGAGGGCGGCGAGCGCGGCATGAAGCTGGGCGAGCTGGTGAAAAACAAGCTGTTCTGGCTGTTCATGGTGGCCATGATGTGCGCCGGGGCCAGCGAGCAGGCGGTGAGCCAGTGGGCCTCGGCATTCGCGGAGATGGGCCTGGGGGTCAGCAAGACCCTGGGCGATTTGATGGGTCCGATGCTCTTTGCGCTGATGATGGGCCTGGCCCGGGCGATCTACGGCAAGTACGGCGACAGGATCAAGCTGGAGAAGTTCATGCTGATGAGCTGCCTGCTGTGCGCTGCGTCCTACCTGATCACCTCGCTGAGCCCCTGGCCGGCGCTGGGCCTGGTCGGCTGCGGCGTCTGCGGCTTCTCGGTGGGAATCTTCTGGCCGGGAACCTTCTCCATGGCCTCCGCGTCGCTGCGCCGGGGCGGAACCGCGCTGTTCTGTATGCTGGCGCTGGCGGGCGACCTGGGCTGCTCCCTGGGGCCGACGGTGGTGGGCTTCGTGTCCAGCGCGGTCAAGGACAACCTAAAAATCGGCATCCTGGTCGCGAT
>JAUNNK010000207.1 GCA_030537335.1 Clostridia bacterium
GCGCCCAGCGCCAGCACGCTGACGGTCTCCTCCATGTTGCCGATGTTGTACAGGCAGGCCTTGCCGGGCTTCGCGTAGCCCACGTTCTCCAGGTTGCCCGCCATGTACTTCTGGCGATAGAGGTAGTAGGGCCGCCAGCCCGCCTGGGTGAGCCGACTGCGGGCGTGGGCGATCATCTCCGCAGCGCCCTCGGCGCTGACCTGGGTGTGGCCTGCGCCAGAGACGTGCAGCTGCTCGTGCAGCTTGCTGGAGCGCTTGATGGCCAGCGAATGCACGGTGACGCTCTCCGGCTTGAGCGCGATCACCTTCTCCAGGGTCGATGCGAAGATTTCCGGGGTCTCGCCGGGCAGCGCCGCGATCAGATCCATGTTGACGTCGTCGAAGCCCAGCTCCCGGGCCAGCTCGTAGGCGCGGATCGTGTCCTCGCCGCTGTGGCTGCGGCCGATGCGCGCGAGGGTCTCGTCGCAGAAGGTCTGTGGGTTGACGGAGATGCGGCCGATCTCCATGCGCCGGAGCATCGTCAGCTTCTCCCGGTCGATGGTGTCCGGCCGTCCGGCCTCCACCGTCCACTCCACCGCGCCGGGGAAGGCCTCCCGGGCCGCGGCAAGGATGCGCTCCAGGTCCGCGCAGGGAATCGCCGTGGGCGTGCCGCCGCCCATGTAGGCCGCGCGCACGCAAAGCCCCGCCTCGCGCATGAGCCGCGCCGAGAGCTCGATCTCCCGCAGCAGCGCCTCGACGTAGGGCTCCACCAGCTTCTTGTTGCGCCCGATCTCCCCCGAGGAGAAGGAGCAGTAGCTGCAGCGGGTCTTGCAGAAGGGGATGCCGATGTAGAGGTCGAAGCTGCCCTCCTGAGGCGTGCGCACGCCGCGCTGCATCTCGGCGATCTCGCACAGCAGCTGTGCCCGGTCGGCGGACACGTCGAACTCCCGCATCACCTGCGCGCGCGCCGCATCCATGTCAAGCCCAGCGTCCAGCGCCTCGTACAGCAGCCGCGTGGGGCGAATGCCGGTGAGCGCGCCCCAGGGCAGCTGCATGCCGGTCATGTTCTTCAGCAGCTCGTACAGCGTCCGCTTCACCTGGCGCTTGCGGGCGCGGCGTATTTCCACCGGCGTGCCGGTGGGAATCATCTGCTCGATTTCGTGGGCCATGTCGCCGTGGCTCCAGCGGTCGGCGATGCGGCCGTCGCGCTCGAAAATCTCATGCTCGTAATCCGCTTCCTCCCCGGACGCGGCCTCGACGATCTGCACGTCGCCCAGGAACAGGCGCAGCATGTCGCCAATGTCGGAGATGAACCCCGGGGTGCGGGTGCGCACGCGGATCACAGGCTGTACCTCCTCTTTTCGGATTGGATGCTGGTCATCGGGCCGTGACCGCAGTAGACCTGGGTCTCCTCCGGCAACTCGAACAGGCTGCGCAGCGAGGCACGCATCTGCGCAGGGCTGCCTCCGTAGAGGTCCATGCGACCGAAGCCCGCGCAGAACAGGGTGTCCCCGCTGAACAGAATTCCATTTTCCTCATCATAATAGCACACGCTGCCCCGGGTGTGGCCGGGAGTGTGCAGCACGCGGAAGCGCAGGCCGCAGACCTCAATCTCGTCCTCCAGCTCCTCGGACTCGAAGTTCACGGGGCAGGGCTGGCTTGCGCAGTTGGGGTCGTAGGCGTTCTTGTCCTCGTCGCACAATAGCTCCTGATCCTCCGGATGCACGTACACAGTTGCGCCGGTGATGCGGGAGAGTGGCTGGGCGGCAAGCATGTGGTCGAAGTGGCCGTGGGTGAGCAGAATCGCCTTCAGCGTGCGCCCACTGGCCTCCAGCGCGCGCTTCAGGGCGTTGAGGTCGTCGCCCGGGTCGATCAGCAGCGCGTCCCTCGTCCCTTCAGGGCACAGCAAATAGGCGTTCTCCTGATAGAGACCGCAGAGCACGGGCTTGATTTCATATTTCATCGCAGCTTAAAATCCCTTCTTGCTGTCCAGCAGTATGGTGACGGGGCCATCGTTGACCAGCGAGACCTCCATGTGGGTGCGGAAGCGACCCGTGGCCACCGGGATGCCCGCATCGGACACCCGCTGCACCAGCTTTTCAAACAGCGGCTCGGCCTGCTCCGGGCGCGCGGCGCGGATGAAGCTGGGGCGGCGGCCCTTGCGCGCGTCGCCCAGCAGCGTGAACTGGGACACCAGCAGCACGCTGCCGCCCACGTCCTTCACGGAGAGGTTCAGCTTGTCGTCCGCATCCTCAAACACCCGCAGGCCGGCGATCTTGTCGGCGCAGTAGATCACGTCCGCCTCGGTATCGCCCTCCTCGGCGCCCACCAGAACCATGTAGCCCATGCCGATCTCGCCCACCAGCTCACCCGCGACGGTCACGCTGGCGCGCGTCACCTTCTGTACAACACAGCGCATATCTTTTCCCCAATCAATTGAAATTTGTGTCCGTCAGGAGGACACGCGGTCCACCTCGATCACATCCGGCCACTTCTTCAGCTCACGAATGATCCTGTTGAGCTGGGCGGTGTCCTTGATGATGATGGAGACGTGGAAGATGTAGGTGGATTCCTTGTAGGCGTGGCCGCTGATGGCGCTCACCGGCACGTTCTGCGCCGCCAGCATCACCGAAATCTCGGCCAGCAGGCCGGTGCGGTTGTAGGTGATGAGGCGAATCTCCGCTTCATAGGAAGCGTCCGCACCCTGGCTCTCCCACTCCACTTCGATCATGCGATCCTTCTCCACGTCGGGATCCTTCAGGCTCACGCAGTCGGCGCGGTGCACCGAAACGCCGCGGCCCCTCGTGATGTAGCCCACGATCTTATCGCCCGGCAGAGGGTTGCAGCAGCGGGCAAAGCGCACCAGCATGCCGCTCTCGCCCTTGACAATCACGCCGTTGGAGCTGGACTGGTGTTGCTTGCGCTGGGGCTGCTGAGGCTCCTCCTTCATGACGGCGGCGACCGCAGCGGCAGCCTCCTCCGCCTTGTTGTTCTTCTTGTATTCGTCCACCAGGCGGTTGACCACCTGCGCGCAGGACAGTCCGCCGAAGCCCACCATGGCGTAGACGTCGTCCAGCGTCTGGGCGGAGAAGCGCTTCTCGATGATCGCCGGCGCGTCGCCCTTGAGCAGCTG
>JAUNNK010000208.1 GCA_030537335.1 Clostridia bacterium
TTCAAGCTGGTGCGGGATCTGGGCATCAAGGAGACGGGCATTCTGGTGTCGTGCAGCGACTATCACATCTTCAAGAAGATGAAGATGACCCGCAAGCAGACCATGGATTACTACCTGGCCACCGTGGCGGACGCCTTCGAGGCGGGCGTGATGCCCCGCTGCCACCTGGAGGACATCACGCGCGCGGACTTCTATGGCTTCGTGGTGCCCTTCGTAAACGAGCTGCAAAAGATGAG
Organism: Clostridia bacterium; assembly: GCA_030537335.1. Classification (GTDB taxonomy): domain Bacteria; phylum Bacillota; class Clostridia; order Christensenellales; family Aristaeellaceae; genus SFTH01. Next base: position 237 of record JAUNNK010000208.1, read on the forward strand.
CGTAGACGCGGGCATTCCCATCAAGATCAGGGCCTGCGACACCATGGGCTACGGCGTGCCCTACAGCGAAGTGGCGCTGCCCCGGAGCGTGCCGGGCATTATCTACGGCCTGCAACAGTACGCCGACGTGCCCAGCGAGATGCTGGAGTGGCACGGCCACAACGACTTCTACAAGGCCGTGGCCAACGCCTCCACCGCGTGGCTCTACGGCGCCTGCGCGGTGAACTGCTCGCTGCTGGGCATCGGCGAGCGCACGGGCAACATCCCGCTGGAGGCCATGGTGATGGAGTACGCCTCGCTGCGCGGTTCGCTGGACGGCATGGACACCACCGTGATCACGGAGATCGCCGAGTACTTCCACAGGGAGATCGGCTACGACATTCCGGTGATGACCCCCTTCGTGGGCCGCAACTTCAACGTGACCCGCGCCGGCATCCACGCCGATGGCCTCTTAAAGGACGCGGAGATCTACAACATCTTCGACACCGAGAAGCTGCTGGGCCGCAGGCAGTCGGTGATGATCGGCCAGAACAGCGGCCTTGCGGGCATCGCCTACTGGATCAACGAAAACTACCAGCTGACCGAATCCGAGCGGCTGGACAAGCACAATCCGCTGGTGGCGGAGGTCAAGAAGTGGATCGACGAGCAGTACGCCGACGGCCGCCAGACCTCCCTGAGCACGATGGAGCTGGAGACCAAGATCGAGGAGCTGTCCTTCGGGCGCTACCGCAGACTGTGAGGAGGAAGAAAACATGCGCGTAGAATACAAGACCGTTTCCCTGGCCGACCAGGTGTTTGAGCGCCTGGAGGCGGAGATTCTCAGCGGAAAGTACCAGCGCGGCGAGGTGGTCACGGAGCTGCAGCTCTGCGCGGAGCTGGGCGTGAGCCGAACCCCCGTGCGCGAGGCCTTGCGCCGGCTTTCGCAGGAGCACCTGATCGAGGACAGCCCCCGGGGCACAGTGGTGCTGGGCGTGGTTCGCAAGGACTTCGAGGACATGTGCGCCATCCGCCTGCGCATCGAGGGCCTTGCGGTGCGGGGCTTCATCGACAACCTGACCGACGACAGCCTGCGTCAGCTGCGCGAGGCCGTGGAGTTCCAGGAGTTCTACCTTAACAAGAGCGACCCCGATCACATCAAGGCCATGGATTCCCGCTTCCACGAATTGATCTACCAGAACTGCGGCAGCGCCATCCTCTGCGACACGTTGGCCCCGCTGCACAAAAAGGTGCAAAAGTTCCGCAGGCTGTCCATCGAGCAGAGCGGCCGCGCGGAGACCTCCGTCAAGGAGCACCGCGCCATCTACGAGGCCATCGCCGCGAAGGACGCGGACCTGGCCGAGCGGCTGATGAACGAGCACGTCGGCAACGCCATGCGAACCATCATCGAAAAGGAGCTGTGAGCTATGGGACTGACAATCGCACAGAAGATCATTCGCGCACATCTGCTGGAGGGGGAGATGACCCCCGGCAGCGAAATCGCCCTTCGCATCGATCAGACCCTCACCCAGGACGCGACCGGCACCATGGCCTATCTGGAATTTGAAACCATGGGCGTGGACCGGGTGCGCACCGAGCGCAGCGTGGCCTACATCGATCACAACACCCTGCAGTGCGGCTTCGAGAATGCCGACGACCACCGCTACATTCAGTCCGTGGCGAAGAAGCACGGCGTGTGGTTCTCACGCCCGGGCAACGGCATCTGTCACCAGGTGCACCTGGAGCGCTTCGGCGTTCCCGGAAAGACGCTGATCGGCTCCGACAGCCACACCCCCACCGGCGGCGGTCTGGGTATGCTGGCTTTCGGCGCGGGCGGCATGGACGTTGCCGTGGCCATGGGCGGCGGCGCGTATCACATCGCCATGCCGAAGCTGTTCAAGGTCAACCTCACCGGGCAGCTTTCGCCCTACGTGACTGCCAAGGACGTGAGCCTGGAGATTCTGCGCATCCTGTCCGTCAAGGGCGGCGTGGGCGCGATCATCGAGTGGGGCGGCGCGGGCGTTTCGACCCTCAGCGTGCCGGAGCGCGCCACCATCACCAACATGGGCGCGGAGTTGGGCGCGACGACCTCCATCTTCCCCTCGGATGAAGTTACCCGCGCGTTTCTCGAGGCCCAGGGTCGGGGCGCAGACTACGTGCCGCTTTCCAGCGACCCCGACGCGCAGTACGATAAGATCATCGACATCGACCTCTCCGCCCTCGAACCGCTCATCGCCTGCCCGCACAGCCCGGACAACGTGGTGCCCGTGCGCGAAATTGCGGGCACGAAGGTGGATCAGGTGTGCATCGGCTCCTGCACCAACTCCTCGCTGCTGGACATGCTGAAGGTGGCCGCCATCCTCAAGGGCAGACAGATTTCCCCGGAGGTCAGCCTGTCCATCTCGCCCGGCTCCAAGCAGGTGCTGCGCATGCTCTCGGAGTGCGGCGCGCTCAGCGACATCCTCCAGAGCGGCGCGCGGGTGCTGGAGTGCGCCTGCGGCCCCTGCATCGGCATGGGCTTCTCGCCGAACTCGGCGGGCGTGTCCCTGCGCACCTTCAACCGCAACTTCGAGGGCCGCAGCGGCACCGCCGACGCGCGGGTGCACCTGGTCTCCCCGGAGACCGCGGCGGCGTCTGCGCTCATGGGCGTGATCACCGACCCCCGCACGCTGGGCGGTGCGCTGAACGTCTCCCTGCCGGAGCGCTTCACGCTGGACGACAGCGCCGTGCTGGCTCCCGCATCCCCCGAGGAAGCGGCGGCGGTGGAGGTCGTGCGCGGCCCGAACATCAAGCCCTTCCCGGCGTGCAGGCCCGTGGAGGACGAACTGCGGGCGCAGCTTACGCTGAAGGTGGGCGACAACATCACCACCGACCACATCATGCCCGCCGGCGCGA
>JAUNNK010000209.1 GCA_030537335.1 Clostridia bacterium
CCGGGGCCGGAGGTGGCGAAGCACACGCCCACCTTGCCGGTGGAACGGGCGTAGCCGTCGGCGGCGTGGCACGCGCCCTGCTCGTGGGCGGTCAGGATGTGCCGGATCTGTTCCCCGTAGCTGTACAGCTCGTCGTAAACGTTCAGGATGGTGCCGCCCGGGTAGCCGAAAATTGTATCGACGCCCTGTTCGAGTAAGCACTCCATCAGAATTTTTGCGCCGGTCATCTGCATGATTTGTCCCTCCTTGTACAATTGCAGCGGTATGCAGTAAAAAACGCCTGCCGTCTAAAAGTTAGACCGCAGGCGTTGCGAACTTCTCACTTCCGAACTTCCGGCTTCCGACCCAAGAACTTTCGGTCGCCGGCTCAGAACGCTTGGCATTGCAGGGCATAACTTTTAGCACCATCTTCGCACGAGGTAAGTCGTACAAGGACAATGCCAAGCAGTAGATCCAGAATGCCGAGGGTTGCGAGAATAGCGAACATTTCAAAAGCTCCGTCGTTTGTATTTCGGAAATCCGATTGGTTAGGATTATAGCATGGAAGTACCATGCTGTCAATCGGCCAAGGCACAAAAACTGCCCTGAAACTGCAAGATTTCACATATTTTTTGCAAAAATCAAATTTTTTTCGGGAATTGCGCGAACAAAATGCAGCACGACGGGCGGTTCGATGGAAAAAAGCGCGCCTCCTTATCTGTTGCCGCCGAAGAGGTTCATGCCGGTGAAATCGTCCCGCTTGATGTAAGGCTCGATGCCCAGCGCCTCCGAGAGCCGGTTCAGGTGGTAGAACGGCGTGGGGAAGAAGCCCAGCTGCGCTTTGAGCAGGCGGGACGTGTGCGCACGAAGCTTCGCGATTCTTTCGTTCATAGGTATACCTCCAATGCATTGCATAGCAAACGCCGCGAAGTACGGCTGTACTTCGCGGCGCTTGCAAATGGGACATAGATCAGCCCTGGGGCATGACCAGCAGCGCGTCTCCGCCCCGCAGATCGGCGGCGAATTGGGCCAGCTGATCGGGGAAGATCAGGAAGGTTGCAATCGCCAGCGCAACCAGCAGCACATCCAGCACCAGCATGGCGATGGCGAAGCTGCGCTTGCTCTGGGCCTTGGCGAAGATGATGAACAGGATCAGGGCGATGAGCCGCACGCCCGGAATGCTGCACAGGATCAGCGTGCCCAGCCAGTTCCACACGGAAACCTTTTTATACTTGCTTTTGTTTTCGGCGCGTGCCATCGTTCATGCGCTCCTTTCCCCTCGGCAGGCGAAGCTCCTTCGCCTGATTCTCTACCCTCTATTATACATATCCGCCCCGCAAGCGTCAAATGTCGCGGCGCATTGTAGAAAAAATGTCATGCCGCCGCACAGCTTTGTTCACAGTTGCAGGATGCGCTGGGCGTTGTTCCAGAGGATGTCCTCCCGCTCGGCGTCGGTGAGCTGCATCTGCATGAAGCGCTCCAGCTCCTCCTTCGGGCTCCACATGGGATAATCGGTGCCGAAGAGCACGTTCTCCACGCCGAAGCGGCGAATCGTCTCCACCGCGCGCTCCGCCGGCCACTTGTACAGTGAACTGGAGGTGTCAATGATCAATCCGTTTCCCGGCAGCAGTTCCTCCGCCCGGTTCCACTCGCTCCAGCCGCCGAAGTGGGCGCAGATGATCTGAAGATGCGGATGCTGCCGCCGCAGGTTCAGGATGCGCTGCGGGCCGTCGTAGTCGTAGCGGTAATCCCCGCAGTGGATCAGCAGCGGAAGCCGCCCCTCGATGGCCTCCATCATCGGCGCTGCGGCGGGGTCGTCCACCTGGAACTTCTGCATGTCCGGGTGAATCTTGACGCCCTTGAAGCCCTGATTTACGATGTCGCGCACCGTCGCTTCCATGTCCTCCATCTCCGGGTGAATCGCCGCAAAGGGCACGATGCGCTCCGGATGCAGCGCCTGTGCGCCGAGGATGAAGCGGTTGATGCTCTCCACGTTGTGCGGCTTCAGCGCCACCGAATGGGCCGCAAAGCGGGTGAAGTCCGCCTCGTCCTGTTGGCGCAGGCAGTCCTCCAGGGTGCCGCTTCCGTGCATTGGCATTCCATCGTAGAACGCGCCCACGCTGGCAGACGCCTTCTCCGCAATCCTGTCCGGATAGATGTGCACGTGTACGTCAAATATCTTCATTTCAGCCGACCTCTTTTGTTCCATTGAGTTCATTATACCAGATTCAGGTGAAATCTGCACGCATGCCGCGTCATTTCACATACTGTTTTACAAATACCGCTTGCATGAAAAAGCGATCGGCGCTATAATGATTTCTGCAAAACTCAACAGAGACAGTTCGCAGCCCTCCTGTCTGACGGAATCCCCGGATTCCCGAAAAAACAAAACCAGGTTTGCGCCACAGCAATGCTGTCGGGCGCGCGAGGGCATGGAGAGATCCATGCTTCTTTTTTCTGCTGCTGCCTCTCCGAAAGGAAGGTCAACCATGAAGCTTTCAACCCGATCCCTGACCCGCGCCGCCATCATCGCGGCCCTATACCTGCTGTTCACCTTCGTATTCCAGGCCATCAGCTTCGGCGCGGTGCAGTTCCGCATCGCCGAGGCGCTGATGCTGCTGCCGGTGCTCACCGCAGACGCCGTGCCGGGCCTGTTCATCGGCTGCCTGCTGGGCAACCTGCTGGGCGGCGGCGTGTGGTACGACGTGGTTCTCGGCTCCATCGCCACGCTGCTGGCCGCACTTGCCGTGCGCCGCCTGCGTGCGCGCCCGCTGGTCGCAGCCGCCATGCCCACGATCTTCAACGGCCTGATCGTCGGCCCCATCGTGTACCTGGCCTACGTGCGCGCCCCGGGCGAGGCCATCAATTGGGCGCTGCTCATCTCCTCCATGGGCACCGTGGCGCTGGGCGAAGTCGTGGTCTGCTATGTGCTGGGACTGCCGCTGCTGAAGCTGCTGCGCCGCCTGCCGTCGGAGGCATGGGAGAGCCGCGCGGCCGAACGGCATTAAATCAAATCCACAAGAGCGCTGCCTGCATTCGTGCAGACAGCGCTCACAGCTTGTCAAAAAGGCTTTTTGACAAGCTGGTGGACGGGGGAGTTATCTCCCCCGCCACTGCCACCCCTA
>JAUNNK010000047.1 GCA_030537335.1 Clostridia bacterium
GCCCCAGATGTTGCAGACCACCACGATGGCGATGGCCAGCAGGGCGATCCACCAGTTGGCCTGGCAGTTGTTGATGGCGGAGTTGGCCAGGGACATGCCGATGCAGATGATGACCGGGCCGGTGACGATCGGCGGGAAGAAGCGCATGACGCGGGAAGTGCCGAAGGCCTTGAACAGCGCGGAGAGAACCACGTACAGCAGGCCTGCGCACATGACGCCAACGCCGGCATAGGGGATCCAGTTCATGCCCTCTGCATTGTCAAACAGGGCGCACACCGCGGCATAACCGCCGATGAAGGCGAAGGAGGAGCCCAGGAAGGCCGGAACCTTGCCCTTGGTCAGGAAGTGGAACAGCAGCGTGCCCAGACCGGCGAACAGCAGGGTCGCGGAGACCGGCAGGCCGGTGAGCACCGGCACCAGCACGGTTGCGCCGAACATGGCGAACATGTGCTGGAAGCCCAGCAGCAGCATCTTCGGGGTACCGAGGGTTCTTGCATCGCGGATACCATTGTCAGACATATGATTTTCCTCCCCTAATTTGGTCCCAAACCGTCACCGGTCACAGAGCCAGACGCTCTCGTCCTCGTCAATGCCCGGTATATTCACCCGGATGAACTCCGTCTGCGCGGTGGGAATGTTCTTCCCCGCGAAGTCGGCGCGTATCGGCAGCTCCCGATGGCCCCGGTCGATGAGCACCGCCAGCTGAATCCGCCTTGCGCGGCCCAGATCCATCAGCGCATCCATTGCCGCGCGGGCGGTCCGGCCGGTGTAGAGCACGTCGTCCACCAGCACCACCGTCTTGCCGCTTACGTCGAAAGGAATGTCCGTCCGGTTGAGCGTGGGTTCCCCCGAGATGTGCGTCAGATCGTCCCGATAGAAGGTGATGTCCACCGAGCCCACCGGAACCTGCGCGCCCTCCACCCGCAGAATCGCGTCCGCGAGCATCCTTGCGATGGGCTCGCCGCGCCTGCGGATGCCCACCAGCACCACGTCCTCCACGCCCTTGTTGCGCTCGATGATCTCATGCGCCATGCGCGTGATCGTGCGCTGCACCTGACGTGCGTCCATGATCTGGTTCTTCTTCTGCATGCGGCTCACCTCGCTTCAATGCGCCCGGCGCTTCCACCCCAAGGTGCGCCGGATCGCCTGCAATCGCAAAAAATCCCTGCCGGCCATGGGCAGGGACATGCATACGTATCGCGTCGTCCGAGCGCCTTGCCGACCTCGCGGGATCGAGTTAAAGGAACCCTTTCGACAGGATATTATAGTTTTTTCGCCGCTTTTCAACCAGTACGTTTTCGTTAAATTCCGACTTTCTTGTGTTAATCCGGGGACGATTTTTTGCGTCATTCCACCGGATTCTCAATCACGCCCGCAAAGCACACGCTGTCAGTCTCTCCATCCGCGATGACGAAGGCGAAGGGACGGTCCACGCGCACTTCCACCGGTTCCTCCTCGGGAAGCATCGCCATGCAGGCCACCATGGCCGCCGTGGCCGCAGCCGCCCTGGTGCCCTCCTCGTCCAGCTGCATGCGCACCTTCTGCAGAATCTCGTCGATTCTCAGGGGAACCTCCGAAATGCCGGAGAAGTCCGCGTTTTCGCCGAAGGGAGCCTCCACGCCCAGCGCCTTCAGCGCATCGGTCAGGGAATTTTCCGTCGTCAGGTCGAACTTCGGCAGGAACAGATCCACTTCGCGCTCTTCCGCGCCGTCCTTCAGGTAGTCCAGGCCCTGCTCCGCCAGCGCGTCCAGCAGGCCGTCCATGCCGATGCTCACGCCCTCGCCGGGCAACGCGATCCACATCTCCAGCGCGCCGCCTTCATAGGGCAGGCGGATGATCTGCAGGCCGTCCCGCTCCACATAGTCGAAGAAACCCTGCTGGTACATCATCTCCACGGTCACGTCGCCCTCCGGCGCGTGGAAGCTGTCCTCGATGGTGTTGTACGCCGCGAAGGGCTTCTCCCACTTCGCGTCCATGGCGATGGCGTTGAGGAGAATCAGACCGGTCTGCGGGTCGGGCGCTTCCGTGAGCAGCCTGTCGATCAGGCCGTCGGTGTGCTCCGCCACCCAGGCGTTGACCTTCTCCACCACCTCCGCGTCCAGCTCGAACCACTCCGCGCCGTAGGCTTCGTTCAGGCGGTCGATGTAATCCTCCATCAGTTCCAGACCCGGGGCAACAAAGGCGGCGTTGGCGGACTTGATCTCCTCGGGAACCACGCCAGACAGCTCGGTCGCATCCTCCGCGCCCAGCGCGCGCAGGATCGCAGCGAGGGTCTCCCCCGCCGCGCCCTCGGCGGCCATGCCCAGCGCCATGGTCAGGCTCGCCGGGGACAGCATCACGTTGCCGTCTCCGGCATACAGCTCCTTCAGCAGTTCAAAGCCCAGCTTCTCGCCCGCCGGGGCGGTTTCCGCCAGCGCAGTACAGCCCAGCAGCAGGCACAGCAGTATGGAAAGAGTCTTCTTCATAAAAACACGCTCCTTTGCGTCAATTTCTGCAAGATAGACGCAAGGGAGCGCTGTGAAGTTCCAAAAAGAATATCGATTGGTATGAATTTACGCTCAGCCGCGGATTCTGGCCTCGGTGGCGCGCACCTCGTCGATGAAGGCCTTCGCGTCCGGCGCGCCGTAGAGGGCGCTGCCCGCGACCATCACGGTCATGCCCTGCTCTATGAAGGGCACGCAGGTGGTGGGATTCAGGCCGCCGTCCACCTCGATCAGCGCGTCGCAGCCAGCCTCGTCCAACATCCGGCGAATCTCGCCCACCTTGTGGATGGTTGCCGGAATCATCTTCTGTCCGCCGAAGCCGGGGTTCACGCTCATCACCAGCGCCAGATCGAAGTCGCCCAGCACGTACCGCAGGCACTCCGGGCTGGTCGCGGGGTTCAGCGCCACGCCCGCCAGCGCACCGGCAGCGCGAATCTGCTGAAGCAGGCGGTGCAGGTGGTTGGTGGCCTCGGCGTGCACGGTGACGATCTTCGCGCCCGCCGCGACGAACTCCTCCACATACTTCTCCGGGTTGGCGATCATCAGATGGGCGTCCACCGGCAGCGAACACTTCGCCGCGGCCTTCAGGATGCCCTGACCAAAGGAGATGTTCGGCACAAAGTTGCCGTCCATCACGTCGTAGTGCAGATAGTCCGCGCCGGCCTCGGCCATGCGCTCGATCTCTTCGCCGATCTTCAGGTAATCCGCCGCAAGCAGCGACGGCGCCAGCTTAATCATAACGTTCCCTCCACTTCTGTTTCATATCCTCCAGCAGCTCCACATATCTGCGGTGCCGCAGTTCGTCGATCTCGCCCGCCTCCACCGCCTGCCGCACGCCGCACCTGGGCTCGGTGGCGTGGTAGCAGGGCTGGAAGTAGCAACTTCCCAGGTAGGGTTCAAACTCGGGGTAGCTGTCCTGCAGCTCCACCGGGTCGAACAGCTCATTATCCAGCAGGCTGAAGCCCGGGGTGTCCAGCACCATGCCGCCCCCCGGCAGGGGGATCAGCTCCGAGCGCCGCGTGGTGTTCTTGCCGCGCTCGATCTTCTCCGACAGGTCGCCGGTCTCCAGTTCCAGGCGGTACAGCGCGTTGATCAGCGAGGACTTGCCCGCGCCGGACTGTCCCGCCAGCGCGTGCACGCTGTTTCGCAGCGCATCCCGCAGCGCGTCCACGTTCTCGCCCGTGTGCGCCGAGACATACATCGCGTCCACCTGTGCGCCCCGGTACTGATGCACGATCTCCTGCGCGCGCTCTGGTGCGAGCTCGCACTTGCTGACCACCAGCATCGGCGCGATGTCCCGCCGTCGGGCCGTGAGGATCATGCGATCCACAAGACTTAAGTCGGCTTCCGGCGCAGCCGCAGCCGCCACGACCACGATCCGGTCGATGTTCGCCACCGGTGGGCGCTCCAGCTCGTTCCTTCGCGGCAGGATCGCGTGCAGCCAGCCGTCCTCCTCGCCCGTGCCGGGCGTCATCTCCACGCGGTCGCCCACCTTGGGCTTCATGCGCTCGCGGCGAAGCTTGCGCTGCGCGCGCAGCGTGTATTCCTCGCCCGTATCACTCAGGACGGTGTAAAAGCCGCCGATACCCCGCAAAATCGTTCCCTGCAAACGCTCGCCTCCGGTTCTAATCGAATTCCAGCTGCATGCTCTCATAGAGCACGTCGTCCATATAGATATAGATTTGGTGCACGCCGCTCTCCGAGCTGCTCAGGCCGATGGAGTGGGTACCCTTCGGCAGCACCTCCCGGTAGACCTCCAGGCTCACGCCCGAGGGCGCGACCAGATTCACCGTCACCCGCAGGTTGTTCAGCGGCACCACCAGCGTAAGCTCCGCGTCAGGCGCATACTTCTTCTCCTGCGCGCGGCAGATGGTGAGATCCACCGCCGTGCCCGTGAGCACCTGGGTGTAGGGCGCGATGCTCTGGGCGATCACCGCGCCGGACCTCGCGTCGGCGGAATCACCCTCGCTCACCGTTCCCAGCATCAGGCCCTCGGCTTCGATCACCGCCTGCGCGCCCTCCAGCGTCAGACCCGACAGCGACGGAACCGACACGCACTGTCCGCTCACCTTGAGCACGACCTCGCTGTCGCGGGACTGCCAGCCGGGGGTCAGGTTTACGGAAACCACCGTGCCCACCGCCCGGTCGCTCTGCACATTTGCGACCTCAACGGAGCGCACGCCCGCGCCGTTGAGCGCCTCCAGCGCCTCCGTTTCGCTCCAGCCGGTCATGTCCTCCAGATAGTACCACTGGCTGCCCAGGCTCACCGTCAGCGTGATCTTTGCGCTCTTGCGAATTGCCTCGCCCGCCTCCCGGGATTGCAGCATCACTGTTCCATCGGGATAGTCGTCGCTGTAGGCGTTGACTACGGTGGGCGACACGCCCAGCGCCTCCATCGCATGCACCGCATCCTCCTCGACATTGCCGATGAGATAGGGCATGTTCACGGTGGCGTAGCGCTCGTTCAGCACCAGGCCCAGCGCGGCCAATGCAAGCACCATCGCCGCAGTTCCCAGAGCGATCATCCACCAGAACAGTTTTTTGCGCCGGGGCTTGGACGGCTGGGGATGCTTCTTTACCTCCTCACGCGCTGGCTCCGGCTGCGTCTCCTCCCGCTTTGTGGGATAGCGCACGAAGCCGCCCTTGGGTTTGGAGATGGTCATGCGCAGATCCGCCGCCATCTCCGCCGCGCTCTGGTAGCGCAGCTGCTTGTCCTTGCACAGTGCGCGCATCACGACCTCGTCCAGCGCCCGGGAGATGTGGGAATTCCGGCTGCGCATGGACGCGGGCTGCTCGTTGATGTGCTTGAGCGCCACCGATACGGTGGTATCGCCGTCGAAGGGCACGTGGCCGGTGAGCATCTCGTAGAGCACCACGCCCACGGAATAGAGGTCGCTCTGCTCGTCAGCAACCTCGCCACGGGCCTGCTCCGGCGAGAGATAGTGCACGCTACCCATGGCCGAGCCGTTGGGATCCAGTTGTGTAGTCTGGCTCGCCTTCAAGCGGGCAATGCCGAAGTCGGCAACCTTCACCCGGCCCTGCTTGTCCACCAGGATGTTCTGGGGCTTGATATCACGGTGCACGATGCCGTTGCGATGGGCGTGGTCCACCGCCGCCAGGATGCGGATGGTCATCCGCAGCGCCACGTCCGGGTGGATGCGGCCCTCGTCGCGGATCATCTGCTTGAGGGTCTGACCGTCCACATACTCCATCACGATGTAGCGCATCTCGCCCTCGATGCCCACGTCCAGCAGGTTCACGATGTTCTCGTGGGACATCTTCGCGGCGGCCTCGGCCTCGCGGCTGAAGCGGCGCACGAACTCCATGTCGGATTCGTACTCCGGCCGCAGCACCTTGATGGCGACGGTTCGGTTCTCCTGTAAATCCAGGGCACGGTATACGACGGCCATGCCGCCCGTACCTACGACAGCTTCGATGCGATACCGGCCCGATATGAGCCGTCCGATCATCTGTCTTCCTCCCCGGTCACCACGTACATTGCAGTGATGTTGTCGCTTCCGCCGTCGTCCAGCGCGGCCTGCACCGCCTGTTTCAGCTTCTCCTCCCAGCCGCAGTCGCTCTGGGTGAGCTCCAGTATGTCTCGATCCTCCAGGTGGTTGGACAGGCCGTCGGTGCAGAGGAAGAACACGTCCCCCGGCTCCAGCGCGATCTGCATTAGATCCACCGTCACCTGATCACCCGTGCCCAGTGCGCGGGTGATGTAGTTGCGCTTGGGATGGTGCTTGGCCTCCTGGGGCGTGATCAGTCCCTTGCGCACCATCTCCTCCACCAGCGTGTGATCCACGGTGATGCGCAGGATGTTGCCCCTGCGGATCAGGTACGCGCGGCTGTCGCCCACGTGGGCGACGTAGGCGCTGCCGTTGTTCAGCGCCAGTGCAGTGAAGGTGGTGCCCATGCCGCTGTACTGCTCCACGCAGCGCGACCGCGCATGCACCGCCGCGTTGGCGCGCTCCACCGAGCGGCGCATGGCCGCGCCGTCGATCCACCTGCACATGCGCATCTCCCCGGAAAAGACCCGCACGGCCATGGCGCTGGCAATTTCGCCCGCGTTGTGGCCGCCCATGCCGTCCGCAATCGCGCAGAAACGCTCACCTTCCCGAGGAAGGTAGTAGGAATCCTCGTTGATGGGCCGTACCCTGCCGGTATCCGTCTGCACAAATACTTTCATTTGTTTTCCTCCGGGGTTTGCGTTTTGCTTTACTTTTGCTCCGAAATGTACTTCCGCCTGAGCTGGCCGCAGGCGCCGTCGATGTCCGCGCCCATCTCCCGGCGCACCGTGGCGGAGATGTTCTTCAGCTCCAGGCGCTTCAGGAACGCGGCCACGTCCTGCTTCGTGGGTGCCTCCAGGTTGCGCTCCTTGACCGCGTTCAGCGGAATCAGGTTCACATGGCAGCGCATGCCGCGCAGTCTGCGCGCCAGCTCCTCGGCGTGGCGCACCTCGCAGTTGACATTCTTGATCAGCGCGTACTCAAACACCACGCGCCGGCCCGTCTCCTCGCTGTACTTTTTGCACGCGGCGATCACGTCCTCATAGGGATAGGCATTGGCCACGGGCATGATCTTCTGGCGGATGGAATCGTTGGGGGCATGCAGCGACAGCGACAGCGTCACCGGCAGGCCCTCCTTAATGAAATCGTAGATGCGGTTCACCAGGCCGCAGGTGGACAGCGAGATGTTGCGGATGGAGATGTTCAGCCCCGTCGGATTGTTCACCAGCCGCAGGAACTTGACGACGTTTTCGTAGTTGTCGAAGGGCTCGCCGCTGCCCATCAGCACGATGTTGTGGATGCGGCGCTCCGCGTCCTGGGCCTGGATGTGGCGGTTCGCGGCCACCACCTGACCCAGAATCTCACCGGGGGTCAGGTTGCGCACCCGTCCCTCCAGCGTGGACGCGCAGAACGCGCAGCCCATGCGACAGCCCACCTGGGTGGACACGCACAGCGTATCGCCGTACTTGTAGCGCATCACCACGCCCTCGATCAGGTTGCCGTCGTTAAGCTCGTATAGGAACTTCTCCGTCTCATCGAGCTTCGATTTGTAGCTCTCGCGGATGCGCACCGGGTTCGCCACGGCGATTGCCGCCATTTTCTCCCGCAGCGCGTTCGAGAGGTTCGACATCTCGGAGATCTCCACACCCCGGTTCAGCCACTGGCGGATTTGTCCTGCGCGAAACTTGCTTTCACCCAAATCGTTCAATACGAAGTCCAGAAGCTCCGCATCGTTCAACGACAGCAGCTGGATTCTATCGCTCATAGCTTCCCGCCTTTCTGCGCAGGCGCGCGATGAAGAAACCCTCGATTCCGTCCCGACCGGGCAGAATCTGGATGTAACCGTTCACATAATGCGCGCGCAGCTGCTCCGGGAGCCACTTGTCATCCCCATCGGGCGCAAACTCCGGGTGCAGGTTCAGAAAGGCCTCGATCTGCTTCTCATTCTCCTCCGGCAGCAGCGTGCAGGTGGAGTATACCAGCAGTCCCCCCGGCTTGACGCAGCTTGCGCAGGCATTGAGGATGGATTTTTGCACCGGAACCAGCGCGTCGATGGTCGCGCCCGTCAGGCGGTACTTGATGTCCGGCTTGTCGCCCATCACGCCCAGACCCGAGCAGGGCGCGTCCACCAGCACCGCGTCCATGGACAGCTCCATGCTCTCCATGGGCTTTGCCGCGTCGCGCACCTGGGCGCGGATGTTGTCCAGCTCCAGCCGTCGCGCCGCCGCGCGGATCAGCTCCACACGATGCTCGTGCAGGTCCCAGGCGTACACGCGGCCCGTGCCCTGCATCGTCTCGGCGATCAGGCAGGTCTTGCCCCCGGGCGCGGCGCAGGCATCCAGCACCTGCATGCCCGGCTTCGCACCCACCGCGGCCGCCGTCAGCATGGAGCTCTCCCCCTGAATGGAGAACAGGCCCTTGCGGTAGCCCTCGTGGGCGGAGAGCTTGCCCGCGCCGGTCACGCGATACGCCCCGGACACCGTGGCATGCTCCCATGCAAGGCCATTCTGCGTCAGCCACGCCTCGAACGCCGCATCGCTCATGCGCATGCGGTTGGGACGGATGGTGTCGCTGCGGCGGTCCGGCGACCAGGCGAGAATCTCCTCGGTCTGGTCAACGCCGTAGGCCGCCGACAGCCGTGCGACCAGCTCCGGCGCGGTGGAATACTTCTCGGAGAGGTAGGCTTCCGGCTCCGCATCGCGCTCGGGCAGGGTCAGTTCGCCCGCGTCCCGATCTCGGATCAGGCTCCGCAGCACGCCGTTCACCAGCGCCGTGAGCCCATCCCGACCCGCGCGGCGGGCCTGCTTCACGGCCTCGTCCACCGCCGCGTGATCCGGAATCTTGTCCATGAACAGAAGCTGCGCCGCAGCGATGCAGAGGATGTCCATGACCTCCGGCTCCGGACGGGTCTTGAGCCGCGCGGCCAGCACATGCTCGATGCGCAGCCGGTTCTCCAGCGTGAAGTAGAAGATGCTTGCGGCCAGGCGGCGATCCTCATCGCTGAGATGCGCCGCGCTCAGCTCCCGATCCAGCGCCTGCGCAGCGTATGCGTCGTTGCGCGCCACGCTGCGCAGCGCCCGCAGCGCCACGTCCCGCGCAGACGGCCCCGCAGGCTTCGCCGGAGCCGGTCTGCGGTCGCGGCCCTCGAACTTCTTGCCGGCGGGCCTGTCACCCGGCTTGCGATCATATTTCTTTTCGAAGGGCTTCTCGCCGGGTTTCCGCTCAAACTTCTTCTCGAACGGCCTGTCGCCGGGCTTCCGGTCGAACTTCTTCTCAAACGGCTTATCGCCCGGCTTGCGATCATATTTTTTTTCAAACGGCTTGCCGTCGCGATGCTTGAAATCGCGCTTGTTTCCGCCCTGATTCTGATTTTTGTTGTTGCCCTGATCCATTCGACTGACGCTCCGCTTCAGTTAAATTTGGTTCCGATTTCAATTCTCTTGCCCTGAAGATAGGCCTTGGCGGACATGCGCTTGGCGTTGGGGGCCTGCATCTCCAGCACCTCCAGCCAGCCCTCGCCGCAGGCGATCTTCAGGCCCTCCTTCGCGCTGGAAACCGCCACGCAGCCCGGCTCCGCAGCACCCGCGGCATCGCAGGGGCGCGCGAGGTAGATCTTGAGCCTGCCGTCGCCATTCTCGGTGTAGGCGCAGGGCCAGGGATTCAGGCCGCGCACCTGACGGGAGATCTCCTCCGCACTCTTCGTCCAGTCGATCCGACCCATCTCCTTGGTCAGCATCGGCTGATAGCTGGCCTCTGCCGCATTCTGAGGCACGCTCTTCAATCCGCCGTTGGGGTAGAACTTCAGCGTGTCGATCAGCAGCTTCGCGCCGATCTCCGACAGCCGCTGGGTGAGTTCGCCCGCTGTCTCCAGTTCGCCGATGTCGGTCTGAGCCTTCAAAAGCATGTCGCCGGTGTCCATGCCCACGTCCGTGAGCATGGTGGTCACGCCCGCAACCTTTTCACCGTTCAGAATGCACCAATTGATGGGCGCGGAGCCCCGGTACTTCGGCAGCAGCGACGCATGCACGTTCACGGTGCCGTACTGGGGGATTTCAAGAATCTCCCGGCTGAGCAGCTGGCCGAAGGCGGCGGTGACCACCAGATCGGGCTTGAGCGCGCGCAGGCATTCCACGCCCTCCGGATTCTTGATCTTTTCAAACTGATACACCGGCACGCCGCGCTCCTGGGCCAGGAGCTTCACCGGGCAGGGCGTCAATTTGTGGCCGCGACCCGCCGGACGATCCGGCTGGGTGATCGCGCCGACCACCTCATAGCCGTTGTCCAGCAGCGCGCGCAGCGAGGGCACCGCAAACTCCGGCGTGCCCATGAATACGATGCGCATGGGTCAGTCCTCCTCGTACCGATCGGTCACGTCCTCGATCATCTTGTCCACGTACACGATGCCGTCCAGGTGATCCAGCTCGTGGCAGAAGGCCTGGGCCAGGAAGCCCTCGCCCTCCACCTCGATGTGGCGGCCCTTGCGATCCTGGGCGTGCACCCTCACCTTCGCGGGGCGCTCCACGGTGCCGCGCTTGCCGGGCACGGACAGGCAGCCCTCCACGCAGGTCTGCACGCCCTCGGCGGCGATGATCTCGGGGTTGACCAGCTCGATCAGGCCCTCGCCCACGTCCACGACCACCACGCGCTTCAGGATGCCTACCTGCGGCGCGGCCAGACCCGCGCCGTCGGCCTCGTACATCGTGTCGGCCATGTCGTCCAGCAGCGTCCAGAGCCGCTTGTCAAAGGTATCCACCTTGCGCGCGTGCTTGCGCAGCACCTCGTCCTCACCCAGCACTACGATCTTGCGAATTGCCATATATCTCTACCTCATTTACATAGAATTTCATCCATATCAGTACAGGTTCGTCGGGTTGACCTCCAGCTCGGCGCGCACGCCCTCCGGAGCCGCGTCGGCCATGGCCTGCATCCGGGCGCAGGCTGCGTTCACGTCGCCCTTGAAGTACATCTTCAGAAACAGCTGCCAGCGGTGCTCCCCGCGCAGCAGGGAGATCGGCGCCTCGTGCGCGCGCATCTGCACCACGTCGCCGCGCAGGCCCTGCGCATCCAGCCATTCGTTGAAACGCGCTTCGTCCTTTTCCGCCGCCGCGCGCACCTTCTCTTCATCCTTGCCGGAGTACACGATGCGCACGATCTGGGTAAACGGCGGGTACAGCGCGCTCCTGCGGAAGGCGCTCTCCTTGCGGTAGAAGGCGCGGAAGTCCTGCGCCGCCGCCAATTGGATGCCGTAGTGATCCGGCTCATAGGTCTGCACAATCACCCGACCGCGCTTCTCCGCACGGCCCGCGCGCCCCGCCACCTGGGTGATCAGCTGGAAGGTGCGCTCCGTGCTGCGGTAGTCGGGCAGGTTCAGCGTCATGTCCGCCGCGACCACGCCCACCAGCGTGACGTTGGGAAAGTCCAGGCCCTTGGCGATCATCTGCGTGCCGATCAGCAGATTGGCCTCGCCCGATCGAAAGCGGTTCAGGATGCGCGCGTGCGCGTCCTTCTCCCGGGTGGTGTCCACGTCCATGCGCACGATGCGCGCGTTCGGCAGCAGCTTCTGCGCCTCCTCGGCCACCTTCTGCGTGCCCGCACCGAAGTATTTGATGTAGGAACTTCCGCACTGGGGACAGGTCTTTGGCGGCGGCATGGTGTTTCCGCAGTAGTGGCAGCGGAGCTGGTTCTCCACCTGATGGTAGGTCATGGACACGTCGCACTGGGGGCACTTCACCACGTAGCCGCACTTGCGGCAGGAGACGAAGGTGGAGTGGCCCCGGCGGTTGATGAACAGCATCGCCTGTTCGCCGGCGCGCAGGCACTCCTCCAGCGCACTCAAGAGCTTTGCCGAAAAGATGGAGTGGTTGCCACGCTCAAACTCGCCGCGCATGTCCACCAGCTCCACCTCGGGAAGGGGCCGTCCGTTGACGCGCTCCCGCAGCTCCAAGAGCTCCAGCCGGTTCTCCGGGCGAACGCCGGGCATGGCCCGCATGAAGCTTGCGATGGAGGGCGTGGCGCTGCCCAGCACCAGCGCCGCACGGTTCTTCTCCGCGCGCCGCCAGGCGACCTCCCGTGCGTCGTAGCGCGGGCGACTCTCGGACTGGTAGGTGTTCTCGTGCTCCTCGTCCACGATGATCGCGCCGATGTTGGTCAGCGGCGCGAAGATCGCGCTGCGCGCGCCCACGACCACCCGGGCTTCTCCGAAGCGAATGCGCCGCCACTCGTCGAACTTCTCCCCGGCGGAGAGCCCTGAGTGCAGCACCGCAGCCAGGTCGCCGAAGCGCCCATGGAACCAGGATACCATCTGCGGGGTCAGCGCAATCTCCGGCACCAGCACGATGGCGGTCTTGCCCGCGTCCAGCGCGTGCCGGATGGCGCGCATGTAGACCTCAGTCTTGCCGCTGCCAGTCACGCCGTTGAGCAGAAAGCGCCCGCCGCCGCGATCCATGGCCGCCGTGATGGCCTCCACGGCATTGCGCTGGCCCGCCGTCAGCGTAAACTTGCGCGTATCCGCAAAGCCCCGCAGCGCCGAGGGCGTGCGCCGCTGTTCGCACGCCAGAATCTGCACCGCGCCCTTCTCCCGCAGGGCCTTCAAGGCAGACGCATTCAGCGAAGCGGTATCAGCATCTCCATTCTGCAACTGCATGAGCAGCTCAATCTGCCGCTTCGAGCGGGAATTTCCCTGGGCGTAGGCCGCGACCTGCTCTTCGCTCCACACGAGGTGTGCAAAACGCCGCATGCGAATCTGCACCCGCCCGCTGCGCATCTCCGAGGGGATCATCAGCCGCAGCGCGTCCACCAGATTGCACAGGTAGCGCGCGTGCATCCAGTCCGCCAGCTCCATCAGCTCCGGCAGCACCACCGGGTAGTCCTGCACCGGTTCGAGGATGTCCTTCACCCGATCCGCATCCAGCTCGCAGCGGTCGCTCAGCGACACCACGAAGCCCTCGATCCGCCTCGGACCGAAGGGGATGCGCACCTGCTGCCCCGGCACGAGCTGCATGCCCTCGGGCACGCGGTAGCTGAACAGCCGATCCAGCGCCCCCGCCGAGAGATCCACGATCACGTTTGCGTACTGCGTCATTTGTCCCTCAGTTCCTGCACGCGGCTGAGAATCGCGTCCGCCGCCGCGCGCTTGGACATCTTCTCCAACGCCCGCACGTCCTCAGCGGTGATCAGCGTGATCACGTTCGTGTCCACGCCGAAGCCCGCGTCGCTGCGGGAGACGTCGTTGGCCACGATCAGATCCGCGTTCTTCTTCGCAAGCTTGCCCCGGGCGTTGTCCATCACGTCGTTGGTCTCCGCCGCGAAGGCCACCAGAATCTGCCCCGGCTTTTTGCGACGGCCCAGCTCCGCGGCGATGTCCGTGGTCGCCTCCAATTCGAGGGTCATGTTTTCGCCGGTCTTTTTTATCTTGCGCTCGGCGACATGCTTCGGACGGAAGTCCGCAGGCGCCGCCGCCTGAACGACCACGTCCGCCTTGCCTCCACGCTCCAGCACCGCCGCGCAGAGCTGGGCGCTGGACTCGATGCGCACAAACTCCACGCCCTCCGGGGCCGTCAGCTTCGTCGGTCCGGAGATCAGCGTCACATTTGCGCCCCGATCCCGCGCGGCCTCGGCCAGCGCATAGCCCATCTTGCCCGTGGATCGGTTCGTAATGTAGCGCACCGGGTCGATGCGCTCCACCGTGGGGCCAGCCGTCACCAGCACGTTCAGCCCTTCCAGATCCCGCTGGGGATTGAGGATCGCCTCGACGGCCTCCGCGATCTGCTCCGGCTCGGACATGCGGCCCACATCGTCGTCGCCGCAGGCCAGATGACCCGCCTCCGGCCCGACGAAGCGCACGCCCCGCGACCTGAGCAGCACAAGGTTCGCCTGGGTGGCAGGGTTGCGCCACATGGCGCTGTTCATCGCAGGCGCAAGCAGCACCGGGCAGCGCACCGCAAGACAGGTGGTGCTCAGCAGATCGTCCGCTACGCCGCAGGCCATCTTCGCCATGCAGTTGGCCGTGGCCGGGGCGATGAGCAAAAGATCCGCCCACTTCGCCAGCGCCACGTGCTCGATCTCATACTTGCGATCGAAGGAATCGGTGTAGGCCGGATTGCCGCTGAGGGTTTCAAAGGTCAGGGGCTGCACAAACTGACAGGCGTGCTCCGTGAGCACAACGCGCACCTGCGCGCCGCGCTTCTTCAAGCGGCTCACCAGATCGCAGGCCTTGTAGGCGGCGATTCCGCCGGTCACGCCCACGACGATTTTCTTGCCCGTCAGCATCATTCTTTACCCCTTTCGACTCAACACAACAAGCGAAAACCGTGCTCCTCTTTTTTGAAACATCGGGTTTTCGCGTCAGAATCAGATTTGGAATTCGCGCTCCGCCGCACAACGGCTGCGGAGCGTCGCAGGTTTGGACACAGACCGCGCGCCGGGATCAATCCTCGTCGTTCTCGGCGGCCTCATCGCGGGAATAGGTGATCAGCCCGCGGTTGATCTCCTCGATGGCGATGGTCAGCGGGTTGTTGTCCTTGGTGTCGATCAGCGGCAGGCTGCCACCGATCAGCTCTCTCGCGCGCTTGGACGCTTCCACAGCCAGCGTGTAGCGGCAATCCACTTTGCTCAGCAGTTCGCCAATGGGCGGTTCGGTCATCATGGATGGTATTCCTCCTTGTTGGATTTTATAGCCCTTTCGGGCGGATATGGTTGGTGTCAGTCGGCGCGCAGCTCGGCGCTCAGCTGATCCAGGAAATCGCGGCGGTTCTTGACCTCGCAGCGCTTCGCGCGAATGATGGAGTAGACCTCCTCCACGGCGACGTCCAGCGCGTCGGGCACGATGCTCCAGTCCTGGTGGATGATCACATAGTTGTAGGAGTAGGCGGTAGCGACCTCGCCGGCCACGTTGTTCAGCCGCACGCGGATGGATTCCTCGGTTTCCGTGCCGCGATTGCGCAGGCGCGCCTCCAGATTCTCGCGGCTGGGCGGACTCACGAAGATGCCCACCGCGTCGGGATCGTGCTTGAGCACCTGCTGGCAGCCCTGCACGTCAATCTCCAGGATCAGATCGTTGCCCTCGTCCAGTTCCTGGCGGACGACGTCCTTCAGCGTGCCATAGCGATTCTGATGGACGTGCGCCCATTCGTAGAATGCGTCTTCCCTGATCAGTTCATCGAAGCGTTCCTCGGTCACAAAGTGATAGCTCACGCCGTTGATTTCGCCCTCGCGGGGTGCGCGGGTCGTGCAGGACACGGACAGGCGCACATCCGGGTGCTTCTTGAGCAGGGTCTTGACGATTTCGGACTTGCCCGCACCCGCGGGGCCCGAAATGACAAACAGCATTCCACGCTTTGCCATATGAAATCATTCCCTCCATAAAAGTCCTTGGTAACTTACTCGATGTTCTGCAGCTGTTCGCGCAGCTTTTCGATTTCGGCCTTCATGCTGACCACCAGCTGGGTAATCGGCACATCCTGTGACTTGGATGAAATCGTATTCACCTCTCGATTGAGCTCCTGCACCAGGAAATCGATTCTGCGGCCCACCGGCTCGGCCTTCTCCAGGCACTCGCGCAGCTGGGCGATGTGGGCGTGCAGGCGCACCGTCTCCTCAGCGATGGCGCTGCGGTCGGCCATCACGGCCACCTCCGTCAGCAGGCGGGTTTCGTCCACATTCTTGCCGATCAATTCCTCAATGGACGCGCGCAGGCGGCGGGTGTACTCCTCAACCGTCTCGGGGTAGCGCGCCTCCACCGCGTTGGTCATCTCCTCGATGCGGTCGGTGCGGAAGGACAGATCCTTCTTCATCTCCGCGCCCTCCCGGCGGCGCATCTCCACCAGTTGATCAACCGCCGCGTCCAGCGTCTCCTTCAGCAGCGCGCGCAGCGCGTCCTGATCCTCCTCCGCCTCGGTCACCACCAGCACGTCCGGCAGGCGGGCGATGCTCATCAGGCTGCGGTCATCCTGCACGCCGGAATCCGTAAGTCCGCTCAGCGCGCTTACATAAGCGTCGAACAGCGCGCGATCCACCTGCACGCTGCGCGCGTCGCTGCGGGCGTTGCGGTAGGTCATGAACACGTCCACGTGTCCCCGGGAGAGCCGCGCGCCGATCAGTTTGCGGGCGTCGTCCTCCAAAAACATCAGGTTGCGGGGCATGCGAAAGGACAGATCCAGGAAGCGGTGATTCACACTCTTGAGTTCGATCGTCAGCTGCCGTCCGTCCACCTCACGCATGGCGCGGCCGTAACCGGTCATACTCAACATAGACAGGCCTCCACATTAGAATCTTATTGTACATTATAACACAAAGCGCGCGGATTTTCACAGGTTTACAGAAATTTACAAGCGCGTATTTTCCGCTCAGGCCAGACCCAGCCGCGCCACGAATTCCTCCTCGCCGATGACCTCCACGCCCAGGGCGTTGGCCTTGTCCAGCTTGCTGCCGGCGTTTTCCCCGGCCACCACCAGGCTGGTCTTTTTGGACACCGAGCCTGCCGCCTTGCCGCCCGCGTTGCGTACGGCCTCCTCGGCCTCGGCACGGGAGAAGCGCGAGAGCGTGCCCGTGACCACCACGGTCATGCCCTCAAAGGGGCCGCCGGCGACCGCCTGCGCGGGGGCCTCCGGAGAAACGCCCGCATTGAGCAGCGCTTCGATGAGGCGAAGATTCGCCTCATCCTCAAAGAAACCAGCGATGGAGTCGGCCAGAATCCCGCCCACATCGTCCATCTGCAAAAGCTCCTCGCGCGTTGCCGCGCGCAGCGCATCCACGCTGCGGTAGCGCTCCGCAAGGTCGCGGGCGGTCTTTGCGCCGATGCCGGGGATGCCGATGGCGTAGATGAAGGCTGCCAGCGAGCACTTCTTGCTCTTTTCGAGGGCCTTGAGCAGGTTCTCCGCCTTCTTTTCTCCGAAGCGCTCCAGCGTGCAGAGCTGCTCCTTCGTAAGTGTATAGAGCTGGTCCGCCTCCTGCAGAAGTCCCGCGTCCACCAGCTGGGCGGCGGTCTTTTCGGAGAAGGTGTCGATGTCCATGGCGTCGCGGCTGGCGAAGTGGCT
>JAUNNK010000210.1 GCA_030537335.1 Clostridia bacterium
GTCGATCTCGCGGGCGATGATGGCCTTCTGCTGGTTGCCGCCGGACATGCTGCGGGCCACGGTGATCGGGCCCTGACCGGAGCGCACGTCGTACTGCTCAATCAGGCTCTCGGCATATTTGCGAACCTCGTCGAAACGGATGAAGCCGCCCCTCTGGAAGCGGGACTCATAGTACTTTTGCAGCACCATGTTCTGCTCCAGGGTGTAATCCAGGATCAGGCCGTGCTTGTGGCGGTCCTCCGGGATGTGGCTCATGCCCGCCGCGCTGCGCGCGCGGATGGAGGCGTGGGTGATGTCCCTGCCGCAGAGCGTCACGCTGCCCGAGGCAACCTTTTCAAGGCCCGTCAGCGCGTGGATCAGCTCAGTCTGGCCGTTGCCGTCGATGCCCGCGATGCACAGGATCTCGCCCTTGCGCGCGGTGAAGCTCACGTCCTTAACAGCGTCCTTTTTGTACAGCTTGCTGGTGACGTGCAGGTTCTTCACCTCCAGCACCGGCTCGGTGGGATGGGCCTCGCCCTTCTCCACCTCCAGCTGCACCGGACGGCCAACCATCATGCGGCTCAGCTCGGCCTTGCTGGTGTCCCTGGTCTCCACGGTGCCCACGTACCTTCCCTTGCGCAACACGGTCACGCGGTCGGAGACCTCCATGATCTCGTTGAGCTTGTGGGAGATGAACAGGATGCTCTTTCCCTCCCTGGTGAGACCGCGCATGATTTCCATCAGCTCCTCGATCTCCTGGGGGGTGAGCACGGCGGTGGGCTCGTCGAAGATCAGCACCTCGTTGTCGCGGTAGAGCATCTTCAATATCTCCACGCGCTGCTGCATGCCCACGGTGATGTCCTCGATCTTCGCATCGAGATCCACCTTCAGGCCGTAGCGCTCGGAAAGCTCCTGCACCTTGCGCCGCGCCTCCTTCTTCTGAAGGAAGCCCAGCTTCGTGTCCTCCGCGCCGAGGATGATGTTGTCCAGCACCGTGAACACGTCGATCAGCTTGAAGTGCTGGTGCACCATGCCGATGTGCAGCGCGGTGGCGTCGTTGGGATTGTTGATCTGAACCTCTTTGCCGTCCTTCTTGATGATGCCGGCCTCGGGCTGATAGAGGCCAAAGAGGACGCTCATCAGCGTCGATTTTCCGGCGCCGTTCTCGCCGAGCAGGGCATGGATCTCGCCCTTGCGCAGCTGCAATGTGATGTCGTCGTTCGCCTTGATGCCGGGGAACTCCTTGGTGATGTGAAGCATTTCGATTACATACTGGGGCGCGTTGTCCATGCTGTCACCTCCCTTTCTGTTGGTTTGCGCAGTGCACGCGTGCATATTTACATAGCTTCATTATATTGTTTTCCCTTGCAAATTGCAAGATATCTGGAGCGGAAATCCATAAACATATTTTTCCCGCAGGGAAGTGCGCGTGCGGCAAAAGGAAGCGAGGCTGTCCCGAACGGCTTCTTCTGCCATTTTGGGGACGGCCTCGCGTAATTCACGGGCGCGCCGGAGCGCGGCCGGACTCAATCCTGATAGATTTCGCAGCACAGCTCGTCGCCGGAGACGTACACAGCGATGGTCAGCGGCTTGAAGCCGATGTTGCGGAAGGAGAAGTCGGTTCCGGCGGAGTAATCGGTGAGGATGGCGTCGTTGGAGCTCAATACGTAGCTCTGGTTGTAGCGGCTGCCGTAGGTGGATTTTTCCACCACCGCCACGCAATCCAGGTTCTTCACCGCCAGCCACAGCGCGCTGGCCACCTGGGCCACGCCGCCGCCGGTGACGATCGCGCCGCGACCGTTGACGGCCCCGACATAGCCGCAGCGCTCGCTGCGGGGACCCACGGAATCGTTGAAGGAGAACAGGTCGCCGCTGTCGAGCACGGTGTCGTTGATGCTGCTTGCCGCCAGCAGGATGTTGTTGCGCAGCGCATCGTCCGCCTCGCTCAGGTCGATCCGGGAACTGGCGATGGAGCGCATCGAGGGCTGAAGCGGTGCCGCGTCGAACCAGTTCAGCTCGCCGCCGCTGCCCACCGCGTCCAGGGTGATGGAGCAGTAGAGGTAGCTGTCGGTGGCCCACATCTCGATGAGCATGTCGTCCGAGTGATTGATGAAGGAGAAGTCCGAGCCGGTGGAGTAGTCCACCATGATGGCGTCGCTCCCGTCGGACACGTAGTTGTCGCTGAACTTGCTGCCGTAGGTCAGCAGGCTGGTGTACTCCACGTCCGCGCCCAGCTGCTCCAGCGCCAGATACAGCGTGGTGGCGCACTGGGCCACGCCGCCGCCGGTGACGCGCACGCCCCGGCCGTTGGCCGCGCGCTGGTAGCCGTAGGCCTCCGTGCGGGGGCCGACGATCTCATTGAAGGAAAAGCTCGCGCCGCAGGGAATGGTGATGCCGTTCAGGCTGCTGGCCGCGAGGTTGACGTTGTTCAGCTTCGCATAGGACGAGCCCGCAAGCGTCGTGCGCGCGCTCACGCTGTCGGCCTCGGCAAGGGCCGGAGCAGCGCCCGCCGCGCCCAAACACAGCGCCAGTGTCAGTAGAATTGCAAGAAAGCGCTTCATGTTCGTCACTCCCGTCTCGTTTGATCTTGTGCCCCTTTGACGCAGAAAGTCCGGATTTGGTTCCCGCGCGGTTTTCTTCGCCGGACGATGGCCGTCTCAGGCGGACAGATAGATCTCGTCGTAGGCGCCGCCCTGCTCCACGTGCAGCTTGCTCAGCCGCGCCAGCTCCAGGATCGCCAGGAACATGGTGATGACCTCCTCGCGGCTGTAATCCTCCGCGAAGAGCTCGGTGAAGCGGCAGCTGCCGCCGCTCTTCAGCCGCCGGGAGATGCGCACCATGCAGCCCGCCACGGTGAAGCTGTCGCGGCGAATTTCGCGCTGGGCCATGGTTTCGCTGTGCTCGGCGGCCTCGGCGCGCTCCAGCACCTTTTTGAAGGCCTTCGCCAGCTTCTCCAGCGTCAGCCCCGTGATCTCGATGCTCGGCGGAGGCAGAGGATATTCCTCGGGCAGCTTGGTCAAAAGCGCGCGGGCCTCCTCCTCCAGCTGGTGCAT
>JAUNNK010000048.1:0-3074 GCA_030537335.1 Clostridia bacterium
CTGAGGAGCCGACCGGCGCGCCGACGGAGGAGCCGTCCGACGTGCCAGAGGAGACCGCGTCTGCGGATCCGCTTCCCTCTGAGGAACCGACGCCCGAACCGAGCGCAGAGCCCACGGATTATCCCGTGTTTGTGCCGGAAGAGGCGCTTGACGACGATTCATCGTGCTTCGACGGTGATACGCTCGATGTGCCCTTCATTCCGGTGTACACCGTGGAAGCGCTTGCCGAATACATGGACATGAGCGTCTCCGAGCTTGCAGACAAGCTGGGAATGGACGTGGATGCCCTGCTCGCCCTCTCCCCGGAAGAGATCGCTGCCTGGCATGAGAAGCTTGCGACGCCTGCCTATTCCAATACATACGCCGGAAAGATCAGCCTCGGAAAGGCATTCAGCGGCTATGTGGGCACGAGCAGCACGCTGGACTACGAAATCTACATCTCTCGAAGCGGCAGGTATCTGCTGACCACGACCGCTTCAAAATATATGGTCTTTGATGTCTATCGCGGCTCTGAATTTATTCGAGGCATCGGGCACTTCGCTTCAGGTAACCCCGGATGGACGGTCGATCTGGAAGCGGGTTATACCTATACGTTCAAGGTTCACGTCGACGGCCGTTATGTGACGGGCTACTGCAACTTCTCTGCCCTTTTCCAGTTGTACATCGCCGGGTCATATGCGGATCGGGCAAGCCCGTTGGCATACGACGTTTTTGCGCCCTTTACAGTGAAGTACGACAATGATTTCCAGCTTTTCTGCTTCACAGCTGTCGAGGGAAAGAGCTATCGCATCACCAGCACAGGCTCGCTGCGCAGAACGGTTTCGGTGTGCGATGCCAATCTCAATTCGATCAAGAGCAGTTCAAGAGGCATTCAGGGAACCACTACCCTTGACGTAACCCTCACGCCCGGAAGGACATACTACCTGAACATTCATGGAGAGTATTATTCCAGCGGAGTCTGGTGGTATCAGAGAGGCAACGGCGAGATCAAGATCCAGTGCCTGGACAAAACAACCAAACCCATAAGCTTCACCAAGAGCAAGTCCAGCGTCAATCCTGGCTTTAACGACAGCGTCACCTTCAATGTGAGCACGCCCTACGCGACCAAGGTGCGCATTCTGACGGATGGAAAATACATTGGCGCGGAGCATGCCGTGAGCGGCGGCAAGGCCAGCTTCAGCGAATCCTTCCACGTCTCCGGCACGCGCAGCGTGCAGGTACAGGGCTATTACAATGGCAGCTGGAGCCTGCTCAGCGACGCGCAGACCATCACGGTCAATTATCAGCCGAACCTTGGCAAGCCTGCGTTTACCTCCATCAGCGGCAATAAGGGCATCGCTTACCGGAACAGGGATTATACGCTGAGATGGAATTCTCTGGCGAACGCAGTCAGATACAGCGTGTACGTCTATTCCAGCGACGAGCTGCTCTATAAGACCGACACCGACGCCAATCAGATCACGATCCCCGGCAAGGTTTTCGGAACGCTGGGCGTTTACTATGTGGACGTCTATGGCATGGCAAAGCTCGGCCAGCAGAGCAATCCCCCCGCAAGAGCGGAGATCACGGTCGAGGATTTTGCGAAGGGCTTTGCCGTTGCGGATACCTATCTGCTGGAGCACGGCATTGTAGCGGATCCCCAGGGATGCGATGATTGGTTCTACATCGATCATGCCCCCGGTCTGAATCTCACGATCAGTGCCAGCAGCTGGATTGATATTGACCTTTACAATTCGGAATCCACCCTCTTAGAGGTCGATGTTGAAATCGATAAGAACCCCAGAAGCTCTGACCGCGAGGGCTACATCGATATTTCCGCGCCGGGATATTCGACCGTGCGGATCAAGGTCCTTCAGTACGGAGCATGTCCGCACAGATTGACGGGAATCCTCTATTACGACCGCTCGGGCAATGAAATTTGGGATTTCTTCGGTGCTCCGTGCACCTCGCTGGA
Organism: Clostridia bacterium; assembly: GCA_030537335.1. GTDB lineage: Bacteria > Bacillota > Clostridia > Christensenellales > Aristaeellaceae > SFTH01. The sequence goes on from JAUNNK010000048.1 coordinate 1,955, forward strand.
TAAGTACTCCCACGGCTGGAGCGTATATGTCTCCAAGCAGGAGTACGTATGCTGGGAATGCGACACCGTTCTGAAGACGGTCTCTCAGAACAAGACGCTTACCATCAAGGAAGAGCATTACTTCGATGAGGGAGAATGCTGGGCCTGCGGCTATAGTGAAAAAAACGGCTGTCAGCACACGTCCTTCGTGACGAAGTATGACAAATATGAGTTCATCGACGAACAGCAGCACCGCCATACCTCCTTCGATACGTCCAGCAATCCGGAATGGAACTACGTCATATGTGCGGAATGTGGAATCGGCGGCTACTATGAGGACGGAAAGATTATTCTGGACGTCGATGGCGACTACTATGTCGTCGAGCTGCGCTCCTACAAATCCGTCCTGGAAAACCACAGCTACGTCAACGGCAAGTGCGCCTGCGGCGCTACCATGGCGGGCGGAACGCTGAGAATCGAAGGCAAGAGCTCGCTGACCAAGGGCGTCACCAGCGAATTGAAGGTGTACAACGCCTACGGTGCGCTGCTGAGCAACAGGTCGCTGAGCTGGACGAGCAGCGCTCCCAGCATTGCAACGGTCGACTACAAGGGCAGGGTGCAGGCGAAGGCGCTCGGCAGCACGACCATCACGGCGGAGGCTGCGGATGGCACTTACGGCTCCATCGTAATCAACGTCGTTCCCACGCCCCAGTCCGTAACCATCTACTACAATGGTAGAAGGCTGGTAGACAGGGAAGTCGTGACCATGGATCTGAACAGTCTGGCAAACCTGAGGGCTGAGGTTTATCCCGCAGACGCAGATCCGACGATCAGCTGGACGACCACCAACAAGTCCTATGTGAGCGTGAGCACGCCCACTTTGAGCAGCACCACCATCACGGCGCACAAGGAAACCAGTGACGGCGTGTACATCACGGCACAAACCTCCAATGGTAAAAAGGCCAAGGTGAAGGTGCGGGTTGTCGATCCCTACAAGCCCACCGGCGTGTTCCTCGACAGGGAAGGCACCGTCACCCTGAACATGGGCAGCAGACTGACGCTCTATGCGACGCTGCAGCCCGCCGGAGCAACCCGCAGCCTCACGTGGACCTCCTCCAGCACCAAGATCGCAACGGTCGAT
>JAUNNK010000048.1:3174-16819 GCA_030537335.1 Clostridia bacterium
GCGTCGTCACCCCCATCAAGGAGGGCACCGTCACCATCACCGTCAAGACCCACAATGGCAAGTATGACACGGTGAAGGTCAAGGTCGTCGACCCCTACAAGCCCACCGGCGTGTACCTTGACAGGGAGGGCACCGTTGTTCTGCGCATGGGCAGCAGGCTGACCCTGAAGGCGACGCTTCAGCCCGCCACCGCGACCCGCAACCTTACCTGGACCTCCTCCAGCACGAAGGTCGCGACGGTCGATGCAAATGGCGTCGTCACGGGAATCAAGGAAGGCACGGTGACCATCACCGTCAAGACCCACAATGGCAAAAAGGATACCGTCAAGGTCAAGGTCGCTGCATACTATCCCGTTCAGGCGCTCTCCCTGTCGCTCGGTGGCAAGAGCTATGGCGAGATGTATGTTGGCGACAGGGCAAAGCTATCCGTCACCTACACACCCTCGAAATCCATCGACTTCGCCAATCTGACCTGGCGTTCCAACAACACAAGGGTCGTCACGGTGGACGGCAGCGGCAATCTGAGCGCCGTCGGCGCAGGATATGCGCTGATCACCGCCACGGATCAGAATACCTCCGTGAGCGCCAGCTTCGGTGTAGTCGTCACCCGAAAGCCACGCTACCGCGCGATCGTAATCGTTGAGAACAGCTTCATCAACCACCAGGGCTACAAACTGCCCTATCAGCGTGCCTCCGACCGGTCGGGCCTCATCAGCATGCTGAAGCAGCAGAACTTCAACGGTCAGCGCGTGGAGCAGATCGCCGACCTCTCCAACCTGTCGAAGACGACGCTGGTGAGCAAGCTTCGCTCGCTGCCGAGCCAGTGGGGCGTTCAGGAGGGCGACGTCACCTACTTCTGCTTCCTCGGACACGGATCTACGGACGGAAGGGTGTGGCTGTACTCAAATGGCGCTGAGAACCAGTACATCAAGCCGAGCGAACTGAAGAGCCTGCTGGACAACATTCCCGGCAAGGTCATCGTCACGATTGGCAGCTGTTACAGCGGCAACTACGTCTACGGCAACAGCGCCGATGACGATTCTTCCGATTCCGAAGGCTCTCCCAGCGACTTCACCAGTGCGATCATCAGCACCTTCGCCGACGGCGATAGCCTGCCCATCGCGGCAATCGATGAATCCGGCGCTGAGATCGGCATCTCCAATGAAGAGCGGATGTCTTGGGAAGAATCCGGCATCATGCCGAATTCCGGCGAGCTGCGCCAGAGCAAGTATTACGTGCTCACTTCCGCCGCGCGCAATGAAGAGTCCTGGTCCATGTACTCTCTGACAAGTTCGCGTTATCCTTACAGCATCAACGAATCGAAGTCGTACGGTTGCTTCGAGAGAGCCTTCTGCTATGCCGGTGGCCGCGATTCCGTAACGAAAAAGACCACCTGGAGCTCCGGAACAAAGACGCTGTCAAGCGTGTACAGCACGGTCAAGAAGCAGGTCGCTTCCTATCAGAAGGGCACCATATATTCACAGAGCGTGCAGGTGTATCCGAGCAACAGCAGCTTCATCATCTTCTCCAAGTAACGAAGCGAAGTCCACAAAACCACCCCCGGGCGAGAGTCGGGGGTATCAGACCGCTGTCAACGCGGACGCTTTGGCGGTGAAGATCGAGTCAGTTCCGTAAGGAACTGACTCGATTCTGTTTTTGGATCAACAGGGTGATGGAAACACATGCCGTCCTGTGGACAGAAGGCCTCAGCCCACCTTCAGCATGCGGTAGCCCACACCGATGTGGGTCTGGATGTACTGAGGGGAATCGGGCGCGGACTCCAGCTTCTTGCGCAGCGTGGCCATGAATACCCGCAGGGAGGCGATGTCGTTCTCCCAGCTGTTGCCCCAGATCTTCTGGGTGATGTAGGTGTGGGTGAGCACCTTGCCCACGTTCTGGGCCAGCAGGCAGAGCAGCTTGTATTCGATGGGCGTGAGGTGCAGCTCATTTCCGTCCAGATAGGCGCAGCCGGCGGCGTAATCGATGCGCAGGCTGCCGTTGACAAACACCGTGTCGGCATGCTCCGCGCCTAGCATGGCCAGCCGGCGCTGGGTGACGCGCAGCCGCGCCAGCAACTCCTCCACGGAGAAGGGCTTGGTGAGGTAGTCGTCCGCGCCGCTGTCCAGCGCCTCGATCTTGTCGCTGTCCTCACTGCGGGCGCTGATGACGATGATCGGCATGTTCGACCAGGAGCGCACCTTGCGGATGATCTCCACGCCGTCCATGTCCGGCAAGCCCAGATCCAGCAGAATGATGTCCGGGTTGTAGGAGGTTGCCTGAAGGATGGCCTCCTCCCCCGTCAGCGCCTCGATGAAGCGGTAGCCGTTGGCCTTGAGCGTGGTGGTGATCAGCGTGCGCACCGGCTTGTCGTCCTCCACCACCAGGATCGTATACTTATTCATGCAGCTCAACCTCCTCCGCAGGCAGGGTAAATTCAAAGATCGTGCCGTGGGGCGCATTGTCCCTTAAGGTGATCGTGCCGCCGTGGGCCGTGACGATGGACTTGCACAGGAACAGCCCCAGGCCCAGGCTGCGGCGACTGTCCGCCACCTGGTTTGCGCCGCTGTAGAACATGTCAAACACATGCGCCTTGACCTCGTCGGAAATGCCGGGGCCGTCGTCGGCAATGCGAACCACCGCCCAAGGCCCCGACTTATCGGTTTCGATGCGAATGTGCGAGCCCGGCGGGGTGTACTTCACGGCGTTGTCCACGATGTTGATGACTACCTGAACGATCAACCGCGCATCCATGTTTGCAAGCAGGAAGTCGTCACAGCTGCGCACGCTGATCTCGTGCTCCACGCTCCTGCGGTTGATGTGGCGCAGCGCCTCGGCGATGACCTCGTCCATCAGCTCCACGGATGGGTGCAGGTTCATGTGGCCCTCCTCGATGCGCGTGACCGACAGCAGGTTCTCCACCAGATTGATCAGCCACATGGAATCGTCGTAGATGTCCGTGTAGAGCTGCTGCTTGGTGGCCTCGTCGAAGTCATTTGCGCTGGTCAGCAGATTGCTGGCGTTGCCGGAGATGGAGGTCAGCGGCGTGCGCAGGTCGTGGGAGATGGAGCGCAGCAGATTGGCCCGCAGCTGCTCGTTCTTGGCCAGAATGGCGGCGGCCTCCTTCTCCCGGGCGTTCTTTTCGTTCTCCAGCGCCAGCGCACCCTCGCCCAGCATGGACAGAAGTACGCTGTATTCAAAGGAGCCCAGCGGCTCCGCGTGGATCGCGATGCCCACCACTCCGTACACGTTCTGATTGACGCGAACGGCCAGATACAGGCAGCGCGCTCCGGAAAAGGTGTCCGTGGTCGCGCCTGCGTGCTTGTTGTTCTTCAGCACCCACTGCGCCACCGCGCGCTCATCCTCGCTCGTCAGGCCCTCGCAGTCGTGGTCGCCCTGACTCGCGTACAGGCGCGGCGCATCCAGCACATCGCCCTCGCAGAGGTAGGCCACCACATCCCGGTTCAGCAACTTTACGATCTGATCCGCCAGCGCAGAGGCGATCTCCTCCCGGCCCTGGGCACGGTTGAGCAGCTGGTCGGTGTCAAAGAGGATCTTCGTGCGATAGGCAGCCTCCGCCGACTGCCGGGCATGATTCTTCAGGCGCATCGTCAGCGTAGCCGTGATGTAGGCCGTCAGGAACATGATGACAAAGGTCACCGGATAGCCCGCGTCGTAGGCTTGCAGCGTGTAGCGCGGCTCGGTGAACAGGTAGTTGAAGATCACCACGCTGGCGATGGAGGAGGTGATGCTGTAGCCTGGGTGCGTGGTGACCAGCGATGTGATCAGCACGCCCAGAATGTAGGCCATGATGATGTTGGCCTCGCTGAAGCCCAGCTCGTAGAACGCTACGCTCAGGGCCGTTGCGCCCATCAGCACGAAGAAGCTCTTGAGCAGGTCGCGCAGGGATAGAATCGGCGTCCGCCTGCGGCTGCGCCGGGGCCGATAGTCCACATCGGAGGCACTGTCCGGGATGATGTATATGTCCATGGACGGCGCGCGGGCGATCAGCTGATCCGTGAGCGAAGGCTTGGGGATCAGGCGCTTGTGCGCCGCAGCGCTGCGGCCCAGCACGATCTTGCTGATCCCGGAGAGCCGGGCAAATTCCGCAATCTGGTAGGGAATGTCGTCGCCGCAGACCGTCTCGATGGTTGCGCCCAGCTGCTGCGCCAGGCGAATGTTCGCGCGCAGGCGATTCCGGTCGGCCTCGGACATGGCGGCGAAGTCGGGGGTCTCCACGTAGAGCGCCGTGAAGTCCCCGTGGAAGGCCGAGGCCATGCGCGCGGCGGTGCGGATGATCTTTCCATTGGAGGGTGCGGAGGACAGGCAGACCAGAATGTGCTCGTCCGTGTGAAAGCGCGCGCTTCCAACGCCGGTCAACAGGTTCACCCGGTCGGCGCAGCGCCGCAGCGCAATCTCCCGCAGCGCACGCAGCGTCTCCAGCGTCCAGTTTGCGTCCCCGTGCTCCGAACGCATGCGCTCCAGCAGATCCTCCGGCTCCACGTCCACCAGCTCCACCTGATCCGCGCGGTCGAACACCTCGTCCGGGATGCGCTCCGCCACCGGTGCGCCGGTGATGGCCGTCAGCTGGTCATTCAGGCTCTCAATGTCCTGCACGTTCGCCGTCGTGTAGACGTCGATCCCGGCGTTGAGCAGCTCCTCCACGTCCTGATACCGCCTGCTGTGGCGGCAGTTCGGAGCGTTGACGTGGTTGATCTCGTCCAGCAGGATCAGCCGGGGCCTGCGCCGCAGCGCCGCGTCCAGATCGAATTCGCCCGCTCCGTTCGGCAGGCGCATCACCGGCAGCTGCTCCAGCGCGACCATGCGGGATCGGGTGCCCGGACGGCCGTGGTCGTCCACGCAGCCGCAGACCACGTCCACACCGCGCCTGCGCACATCCTGCGCAGCCTGAAGCATGGCGCAGGTCTTGCCCACGCCCGGCGCGTAGCCAAAGAAGATCTTCAGTTGTCCGCGATTTCGTTCTGCGGCGCGCCCCTGCATCTCCATCCAATCCTTCCCCCAAAATGATACTTGCGTGCATGCACGGCTTTATTTTACCATCCTTCGGGAAATTTTGTGTGAATCCTCGCGCTTTTTTTCGTGCTCCTCCTCCGGACCCCGAACGCAGCGGTCGATGAAGCGGTCGATGCGCTTCGTGAACCCCAGGCCCAGCAGCGCGAACAGTATGAAGGCCGCAAAGAGCAAGATATCCTTCATGTTCCTTCTCCCCCTGACATACCCCGGCTCAGATGTGCAGGCACTTCTGGATGTCCCGGCTGCTGCCCAGCACCAGCACCGTCTCGTCCGCCGTCAGCACGGTCGAGGATGTGACGCCGATGTCCAGCTTGCTGGTCTTTTTGATGCCCAGGATGTTGATGTTGTACCTGCGGCGCACGTCCAGCGCGCCCACGGTCTTGCCCACCCAGCTGTGAGGAACGGAGACCTCCACGATGGCGTTGTCGTCGTCCAGCTCGATGTAATCGATGATGTGGTCCGAGGTGTAGCGGATGGCCGTCCAGGATGCCAGCTGCTTCTCGGGATAGACCACCTCGTCCGCGCCGTTGCGCAGCAGGAACTTCGCGTGCACATCCCGCGCCGCACGGGCGACCACCTGCTTCGCGCCCAGTTCCTTCAAAAGCGCCGTGGTCTCCAGCGAGCTCTGGAAGTCGTCGCCGATGGCCACGATGCACACGTCGAAGTTGCGCACGCCCAGCGAGGCCATGAAGCTGGCGTTCTTGCTGTCGCCGATCTGCGCGTTGGTCACGTAGGGCAGCACTGCCTCCACGCGCTCCTCCTTCTGATCGATCGCCATCACCTGATGGTGCAGCTCGTGCAGCTTGATGGCGATGTGCCGCCCGAATCTACCCAGTCCTACCAACAGCACGCTCTTCATTCGTACATCTCCTCATCCCACAGTGATTTTTTCCTTCGGCAGTCGGGACACGTAAGGCCGCTTGCCGGACGCCGCCGCAAAGATCAGCGTGAGTCCCCCGACCCTGCCGAAGAACATAAGTCCCATCAATATCAGGCGCGACGCAGCGCAGAGCTGGGGCGTGATCCCCAGCGTCAATCCCACCGTGCCGATGGCCGACGCGGCCTCGAACAGGCAGGTGAGCACCGGCAGATCCTCCAGCAGGCTGATGGTCAGCCCGCCCAGCAGGAACAGCATGAGATACATCAGCAGAATCGCCGCCGCGCTGCGCAGCGCGTCCGCATCGATCCTGCGTCCGAAGCAGCGCACCGTCTCGCGCCGCTTGCACACCGAGACCGCCGAGAGGAACAACACGGCCACCGTGGTGGTCTTCATGCCGCCCGCGGTGGAGCCGGGCGAGCCGCCGGTGAGCATCAACAGGATGACCAGCGTGAGGCTCGCTTCCTTCATGGCGGTGAGATCCACGGTGTTGAAGCCCGCCGTGCGGGGCGTGACCGACTGAAACAGCGAGGCCAGCACGCGCTCGCCCAGCGACCGGCCCGCCCACTCCCCGCCGGAAAACTCCAGCAGGAAGAACAGCAGCGCCGGAATCAGGATCAGTATCAGCGCCATGCTCAGGATGATCTTGCTCTGCAGGCGATAGGCGCGCAGGTGCCGTCCGTTGGCGCGCACGTCCTGCCAGGTGAGAAAGCCGACGCCGCCGATGACGATCAGGGCCATCACCGTAATATTGACCAGCGGATTTCCCGCGTAGGCCGTGAGCGAGGAGAAGGGCGCCTGTCGGCCCATCAGGTCAAAGCCCGCGTTGCAGAAGGCCGATATGGAGTGAAACAGGCCGTACCAGATGCTCTGAAGCGGCGAGAAGTCCCGTGAAAATGCAATTCCAAGCAGCACCGCGCCGCCCAGCTCGATGCACAGCGTCACCTTCAGTATGAAGCCCGTGAGCTTGACGATACCGCCCACGTGGTGCGCCGAGATGGCCTCCTGCATGGTGCTGCGCTGCATCAGGCTGATCTTGCGCCCGGACAGCATGGCGATGGCCACCGCCAGCGTTACCACGCCCATGCCGCCGATCTGGATCATGCACAGGATCACGGCCTGTCCGAAGCCCGACCAGTAGGTCGCCGTGTCCTGCACCACCAGCCCCGTCACGCATACGGCGGAGACCGAGGTGAACAGCGCGTCCGAAAAGCTGGCGCTCTCCCGGCTGACCGTGGCGATGGGCAGCGTCAGCAGCATGCTCCCCAGCAGGATGACCAGCAGAAAGCCGAGGATGATCACCTGAAACGACGACAGGTGGATGCGATCGAAAACCCTCATTGGTATGGGAGAGCCTCCTTGCCTTTGTGTAGCCTTAATGTCCTACCTCATTATCGCACGCGCGGCATAAATTCGGCATGAGTTTCGCACCTATGGCATTAAGATGGGTTAAAGATTCTCCCTTCGGGCGCAGAAAAATCCTCCGCGCATCGGGTCGCGGAGGATCCTGCATCACGTCGAACGCCGCATACCTTCCTCGGGTTACGCGCTCCTGCCGGGGCCGAGCTTTTCCGCCACGCAGGAGATAAATTCGCCGTTGGTGGGCTTGTCCAGTGCATCGAACACCTTGTAGCCGTACATCTTATTCACGCTGTCCAGCCTTCCCCGCGACCATGCCACCTCGATGGCGTGGCGCATGGCGCGCTCCACCTTGCTGGCGGAGGTGTCGAAGCGCCGGGCCACGCCGGGGTAGAGCTCCTTGGTGATGCGGTTGATCACGTCGCGGTTCTCGATCACCATGTGCACGGCCTCGCGCAGGTATTGATAGCCCCTGATATGCGCGGGAATGCCCAGGGTGAGGAACAGGTTGGTGATTCGATCATCCAGCGTCTCCGGCGCGGGGTCGACCTCGTCGACGGCCACCGCCTCCTGCGGCGCGCTTCCGGCAACCTCCACGATGCGGCTGTACAGCAGGTGCATGTCGAAGGGCTTGACCATGTAGTAGCACGCGCCCAGCTGGATGGCGCGCATGATGAAGTCGTCCCGGGCAAGGCCCGTGAGCACGATCACCTTCGGCCGCACCGCCTCGTCCATCCCCTTCAGCTCCTCCAGCGCCATGAAGCCGTCCCTGCGGGGCATGATGATGTCCATGACCAGCACGTCCGGCGCATGCTCCCGCACCGCATCCACGATCTCCGTGCCGTCGGATACGCTGGCCACCAGCTCGATGTTCTCCTTCCGGGCAAAGAAATCCGACAGCAGGCGCAAGATGCTCTGATTGTCATCCGCCAGCATAACCCGTATCCTGTCCACATTCGTCATTCCCTTCAACTGATGTCGCTGGGAAAGAATATATGCAAATTCTATGCGTTTTAGCACAGCCGCGCGGCGCCCGAATTCCGCCATGTTCCGGGCCGATTGCCCAAAAAAGCCCCGGATGGAGCTTAACTATCCATCCGGAGCTTCTCTGGAAAGACCTGCCGATCAACCAGCCAGATATGCCGTCACCGTATCCTGGAATGCATGATAGTAGGGTTCCTCCAGCATCAGCGCATGGGATGCGCCCTCGATGACCTTCAGTTCGGAGCCCTCCGGCAGCTCGTCCAGCACGGAGTAGACCAAATCGTAGTTCAGATAGGGATCCACATCTCCGCAGATCACCAGCGTGGGCGCCTGAATGCCTGCCAGGTCGATCAGCTTCTCGGAGGGATCCACGCAAAGATCGCGACGGCCTCCATTGGGGCTGGAATCGTCATCGTAGTGCCAGCAGCTGGAGCAGTACAGCTCAATCACCACCGGATCCGTGACCGTCAGATCGAAGCTGCCGTCCTCGTTCTTCTGGAAGTCGTCAGCGGCATGCTCCCAGGTGTTGTAGTGGAATGCGTCCGCCACCTCCACGTCGCCCAGGCCGCACAGGATCGGAGCGTAGAGCACCAGCTTGTTCAGATGCTCGGGATACTTCACCGCGAAGCGGCTGGAGGTCACCGTGCCCCAGCTCCAGCCGAGCACATCGATCTTCTCCAGACCGGTCTCCGCAACGATCAATTCCACCGCTGCATTGATGTCCTCGCCGGCATAATCGGAATCGGGCATGAAGCCGTCCTCCACCGCACCGGACTGACCGTAGCCCGCAATGTCCAGCCGCCACACCGCGTAGCCCTCCCGGGCCAGACGGCGCACCAGGCTGTAATCCTCATAATCGATGTCGAATTCGTGGGAGGAATAGGTCAGTCCGTGCACCAGCAGGATGCTCTTTTCCGGCTGCGCGTCCGCAACGGCGATGCGATCCAGATGCAGGGCAATTCCGTTGCGCTCCAGCGGGTATTCGTCGTAGGTGTAGCTGATTTCCTCCGTTGTAGCCGCAGGTTCCGCGAGGCCCACAGAAGCACACACCAGCAGCATTGCGGCCAACAGCGCCGCCAACAGACGGGACGAGAGTTTCGTCATAAAACTACCTTCCTTCTATGTTTGTTACATATATTCTATTCCATTCCCCCGATTCCACAAGGAATATTCTGTTAAATCCCGCAGTTCTTGCCGAAATAATTCATGTTCTACATCATTTTTTTGAATGCAGAGTTCAATCGCGATCAATGTTAACATTTGTGCAAAAAACGCTTGTAATTCGATCGAAGAAGTTTTATAATGGAAGTAGGCAAATGTGCCATACGAAATCAGAAATGGAGACGATTCCCATGGCAATGAATCTCAAAATGACCGGCGTGACCGGTTTCGTAAATCCCGGCGAACTGGACAAGATGGCAGTCATGATGAACGCCGCAAACGAGGTGCTGCTCTCCCGCACGGGTGCAGGCAGCGATTTCCTGGGCTGGCTCGATCTGCCGGTGAACTACGACAAGGAAGAGTTCGCCCGCATCCAGGCGGCTGCGAAGAAGATCCAGAGCGACAGCGACGTGCTGGTTGTCATCGGCATCGGCGGCTCCTACCTGGGCGCGCGCGCAGCCATTGAGTTCTGCAAGGGTCAGATGTACAACGGCGTGCGCGAGGCCGGCATCCCCGAGGTCTACTTCGTGGGCAACAACATCTCCTCGTCCTATCTCAACGACGTGGTGAAGATCATCGGTGAGCGCGACTTCTCCGTGAACATCATCTCCAAATCCGGCACCACCACCGAACCCGCCATCGCCTTCCGCATCTTCAAGAAGCTGCTGGAGGAGAAGTACGGCAAGGAGGGTGCGAAGGGCCGCATCTACGCCACCACCGATAAGGCGCGCGGCGCGCTGAAGGCGCTCTCCGACGCGGAGGGCTACCAGACCTTCGTGGTTCCGGACGACGTGGGCGGCCGCTTCTCCGTGCTGACCGCCGTGGGCCTGCTGCCCATCGCCGCAGCCGGCGTGGACATCGAAGTGATGATGAAGGGCGCTCAGGACGCGCGCGAGGTCTGCAAGGGCGGCGATATGTCCACCAACCCCTCCTTCCAGTACGCGGCGCTGCGCAACATCCTCTATCGCAAGGGCAAGGGCACCGAGATTCTGGTCAACTACGAGCCCGCGCTGACCATGATGGGCGAGTGGTTCAAGCAGCTCTACGCCGAGAGCGAGGGCAAGGATCACAAGGGCATCTTCCCCACCGCAGCCAACTTCTCCACCGACCTGCACTCCATCGGCCAGTTCATTCAGGACGGCACCCGCAACCTGTTTGAGACCGTGCTGTGGGTGAACAATTCCCGCTCCGAGGCCGTGATCGAGGAGGCTGCCGAGGACATTGACGGCCTGAACTACCTGGCCGGCAAGACCGTGCAGTTCGTCAACTCCAAGGCCTATCAGGGCACCCTGATGGCCCACATGGACGGCGGCACCCCCAACATCATCGTCGAGATCGACGAGGCCGACGCCTATCACTTCGGCTACCTGGTCTACTTCTTCGAGAAGGCCTGCGGCCTGTCCGGCTACCTGCTGGGCGTGAATCCCTTCGATCAGCCCGGCGTGGAGGCCTACAAGAAGAACATGTTCGCCCTGCTGGGCAAGCCCGGCTTTGAAGAGCGCCGCAAGGAGCTCGAGGCCCGTCTGTAAGGCTGCTTAAAACGACTGCGGAGGTTCGCGAATGCGAATCTCCGTTTTTGTTGCATCCATATATTGCATTTGCATTCCCATCCGCGTTCGTGTCATAATTGAATCACAGTAATACGCTCTTGCATTCTGGAGGACGACATGACACGACGGCTGCTGCACATTGCGCTCCTTGCCCTGCCGCCCGCACTGCTCTGCGCGCTTGTGCGGCTGCTTCCCGCTTTCGCCGCGCGCTGGTCGTCCTGGCTCGCGCGGCCCATACTGCGGCTGATCGCATCCATCGGAGGAAGACTGCCCATCTCCCTGATGGAGTGGGGCGCGCTTGCGCTGATTCTTGCGCTCTGCATCGGTTTCATCCTGCGTCTGTGCAGGCGGGGCATGATGCATGCAATTGTACATCTGCTGCGCCGGATAGGAATTCTCCTGATGGTGCTCATCCATCTGACCGTCGCGCTGTGGTACCCCCTCTACTTCGCGGAAGCTCCCCTGCACATCACCGCCACACCCGCGCAACTCACTGCTTCCTGCCGGGCTCTGGTGGATGCGCTCTCCGCATCATCGCTGGATTTCTCCGCACTGCCGGAGGATCTGCCCGCCAAACACCCTGCCTTTCCCTTCTGGATGGACGCGCTGAACCTCGCGGGCTTTGCGTCCTTCCTCAGCGGGGAGGCGATGATCTCGCCGGAGCTTGACGATGCGGCGGTTCCCTTCGTGGCGGTGCACGAGTTCATGCACACCCTCGGCCATGCGGATGAGGGTGCGACGAACCTTGCTGCATGGGACGAGTGCCTGCGCCGGGGCGGAGTTTACGCAGACTCCGCGCGGCTGTGGGCGCTGAAGGACAGCCTCGCTCTGCTGCGGCGCATGGATTCTGACGCATGGTCGTCCATTCGTTCGGAGCTTCCGCCGCAGTTGAATCATCTGATCGATCAGCTCGGCGGCGAGACGGCCCCGCCTAGGGGCGCTGCGTTGGCGGTGCTCAAGCTGTTGGGGCTTGCGGAGCATGCGCAGAGTTACGATATTCTCGCACTCTGGCTTGCGGCGGACATATCCATCTGATATAATAGGATATTGATTGGATAGGCAAAGGAGCGCGATGCGCGTGAAGGAATTCATCATCTCCGCCGCGGACGATGGCAGGAAGCTGGAGAAGTGGCTGATCCGGGAGATGCCCACCGTTGGCATGGGCATGCGGCAAAAGCTCTACCGGCAGAAGTGCTTCAAGCTCAACGGCGCGCACGTCAGGAGCGACGCGCGGCTGAGTAAGGGCGACGTATTGCAAATTTATGCAAGTGACGCGCTGTTCGAGAAGCCCCGCCGGGAGGACCCCTTTCTCTCGAAAATTCGGCCCGATCTGCGCATCCTCTACGAGGACGAAAACCTGCTGCTGGCGGACAAGCGTCCCGGCCTGATGGCCCACCCCGACGCGAACGAGAAGGTGCGCACGCTGCTGACCCACGCCCAAGCCTACCTCTACCAGAAGGGCGAATATGACCCCGCCGCGCCCGACGCCTTTGCGCCGGCGCTGTGCAACCGCATCGACCGCTTCACCGGCGGCATCGTGATCGTCGCCAAGAACCGGGCGGCCATGCAGGTGCTCAACCAGAAGATTCGCGACCGGGAGATCGGCAAGTTCTACTACTGTATCGCTCTGGGCAGCTTCTCCCGCAAGGAGGGCACGCTGGACAATTACATCGTCAAGGCCCCTGGCGCAAAGCGCGTCACCGTCAGCGACCGCATGGTTCCCGATGGACAGAGGTCGCAGACCAAATACCGGGTGCTCTGCCAGAAGAACGGCCTGAGTCTGATCGAATGCGAGCTGCTCACCGGGCGCACCCACCAGATTCGCGCGCAGATGGCCCACGCGGGGCATCCGCTGCTGGGCGACAGCCAGTACGGCGATCCCCGGCGCAACGAGAAGTACGGCCGCAGCTATCAGGCGCTCTACGCCTACAAGCTGCGCTTCGACTTCAGCACCGACGCGGGGCCGCTCAACGGTCTGAAGGGACGGGAGTTCACCGTGCCCGAGGTGCGCTTCATCGCGGAATACTTCCCGGAGTACCGCCCATGAGCCTGCTGCTGTGCGGCGAAATTCGCCCGATTGAAACCATTCCCGACTTCGGTGCGGCGCTTCACGAGCACCTGCGCAAAAAGACCAACCCCGCCGTGCACGCCGCCAGCGTCGCCGCCTGGAGCCTGCTGGCCGATGGTCTGCGCATGCTGGGCTTGGAAGCGCTGCCCGAGGTGCGCTTTGACCCAAGCGGAAAGCCCCGCTTCACCGACAGTCCCCTCCACTTCAGCCTGAGCCACAGCGGAAGGCTCGCCGCCGTACTGATCTCGGACGCGCCCTGCGGCGTGGACGTGGAGCAGCTGCGCCCGGAGGTCGCCGCGCGGCTGCATGAACGCTGTCTGTCCGATGTGGAGCGCGCCCGGAGCTGCGACTTCTTCGAGCTCTGGACGAAAAAGGAGTGCATCGCCAAGCTGGACGGCAGCGGCATGCGCAATCATCCCAGCGAGATCAATACGCTGGACGCATGCTGGAACCATCGCTTCTTCACGACCCGCATTTGCGACAGCGCCGGTCAGGAATATGTCCTCAGCGCCCTGTGCTGGGATGCGGAGACCCTAACCATAATCAAAAATGGCACCGAGGCATTGGACTGTTCCCCAAGTAACAGACAGAGAAATAAGGGCCCTGTCATAGAAT
>JAUNNK010000049.1 GCA_030537335.1 Clostridia bacterium
AGGCGATCTCCTTCAACTGCCGCATCCTGGTCATGGACGAGCCCACCTCCTCCATCTCCGACCGCGAGGTTGCTCATCTGTTCGAGATCATGCGCAACCTGGCCAGCCAGGGCGTCGGCATCATCTACATCTCCCATAAGATGAGCGAATTGAACGAGGTCTGCGACCGCGTGACCGTGCTGCGCGACGGCACCTACGTCGGCACCCGCGAGGTTGCGACCACGCCCAAGGACGATCTGATCGCCATGATGGTCGGCCGCGAGCTGGATCAGTACTACACCCGCGACCACATCAAGTCCGACGAGGTGGTGCTCAAGTGCGTCAACATCAACGACGGCAAGAAGAACCACCAGCGCGTCAAGGACGTCAGCTTTGAGGTGCACAGGGGTGAAATCGTGGGCTTCGCCGGCCTGGTCGGCGCTGGCCGCAGCGAGACCATGCAGTGCCTCTTCGGCCTGACCCCCGGCTCCACCGGCGAGATCTACCTCGAAGGCAAGCAGGTGCACATCCGCAATGCTGTGGAAGCCATGAAGCAGGGCATCGCCATGGTTCCTGAAAACCGCAAGCTGGAGGGTCTGTACCACGTGCAGAGCGTGCGCTTCAATTCCACCATCGAGGTGCTGGATCAGTTCATCAATCACCTCAACGTAAACAGCAAGCGCGAGGCAGAAATCACGCAGGAATTCATCGACAAGATGAACACCAAGACCCCCAGTCAGGATCAGGCCGTTACCAACCTGTCGGGCGGCAACCAGCAGAAGGTTATGATCGGTCGCTGGCTGGCCACCAACCCGAAGATACTGATTCTGGACGAGCCTACCCGCGGCGTGGACGTCGGCGCGAAGGCGGAAATCTACGAGATCATGAACGAACTGACCAAGCAGGGCGTTTCCATCATTATGATTTCCTCTGAGCTGCCCGAGATCATCAACATGAGTGACCGCGTCTACGTCATGTATGAAGGTAAGATGACCGGCTGCATCAGCTATGACGAAGGCTTGAGTCAGGAAGCGATTATGAAGCTCGCAACCCTAGAATCGGTAGGAGGTAAAGCCCAATGAAAGCAGTAAAGCGTTACTTGAAGGACAACCTGGGCATTCTGTGCGCCCTAGCCGTCATGATTCTCTTCCTTTACGTCTACCCCACCACGCACAGCACCTTTCTGACCAAGACGAACATCTTCAACGTTCTGCGCCAGAATGCGCCGAACCTGCTGCTCTCCTGCGGCATGACGATGGTCATCATCCTGGGCGGCATTGACCTTTCCGTCGGCTCCATCATCGCCATGTCCGGCTGCTTCGCCGCTGGCGCTGTGGTCTGGGGCGGCATGCCCGAGATCGTCGGTATCCTGATCGGCATCTTCTCCGGTCTGCTGTTCGGCCTGTTCAACGGCTTCATGATCGCAAAGACCACCATCCCGCCGTTTATCGTTACCCTAGCCTCCATGAACATCGCCAAGGGTATCGCCTACGTGTTCTCCGGCGGCAAGCCGATTCGCTGCATGACCGACGCCTGGAAGTTCCTGGGTGCGGGCTACATCGCCGGCATCCCCACCCCGGTGGTCACGATGATCATAATCTTCATCATCTCGGTGCTGTTCCTGAACCGCACGAGGATCGGCCGCCACATCTATGCCGTCGGCGGCAACGATACCGCGGCCAAGTTCTCCGGCATCAACACCGCGAAGGTTAAGTTCGTGGTTTACAGCTTCAGCGGCCTGATGGCCGGTCTGGCCGGCATCACCATCGCCTCCCGCCTGTACTCCGGTACCTGCACCTCCGGCGATGCGGCTGAGATGGACGCCATCGCGGCGGTCGTCATCGGTGGTACCTCCATGTCCGGTGGCTCCGGTCGCCTGGGCGGCACCCTGATCGGCGCGCTGATCATCGGCATCCTGAACAACGGCCTGAACCTGATGGGCGTCAACTCCGACTGGCAGTACATCGTCAAGGGCGCGGTCATCCTGCTGGCGGTCTACATGGACTTCATCCGCAGCAGCAAGAAGGCCAAGTAAGACGCTTTCATCCCATAAGAAAACCCGATGCATCGAATGCATCGGGTTTTTATTGCGTTGAAAAACTAGCGTTTTTCAACGCGGTAGGGCCGGTTGCCTAAAATTCTGCGGAATTTCCGGGCGGCAACCGGAACGGGAATGCATTTTTCTCCGCAAAGCTCTCGAAAAATGCCGGAAGTGACGTACACGCCGTCACTTCCGATTTAACAGGCCGTCCTGAGCTACTCTGTGCATCACAGGTCGAGCGTCAGCCCTTCAGCAGCGCGCACACGCCCGCCATGGCCTGTTTCTCGTCCGCGCCGTCCGTGACCACGCGCACCTTCGTGCCCTGGCGCAGGTTCAACGCCAGAATTCCAATGAGGGAATCCACGCACAGCCGCACGCTGCCGCGCTCCAGATAGACCTCCGCCTCATACTGGGAGGCGCACTGGGCGAGCCGCGCCGCAAAGTCCGGTGTGATCGTCGGGCAGGCCCCAAATACGGTTTCGTTCGTCAGCATTACCTTGATCCTTTCACTTCAATTCAATTTCCTCCCCGCAGCGCAGCTTCTGCGCGATTTCGGAGATCCGGCGCAAACGCGCATTGACCCCCGACTTTCCAATCGGAGGCTCCAGCATCTCCCCGAGTCCGGCCAGGGAAGTGGCGGCGTTGTTCACCCGCGCTTCAGCGATGTCCCGCAGGGGCAGGGGCAGCTTTTCCAGACCGATCTCCTGATCGATATAGCGAATGTCCTCGATCTGCTTCAGCGCCGTCTCCATCACCCGATTGATGTTGGAGGAATCGCAGTTCACCTGCCGGTTGACCCGATTGCTCACATCCTTCTTGATGCGAACATTTTGCAGCGCCAGCACCGACTGGGACGCGCCCATCAGCGTCAGCACATCGGAAACATCGTCACTCTTCTTTAAGTATACCACAAACTTCGCTTTTCTGCACGCTTTTTTTGCGCCAATTTCATAATAATTGAGATTTTTTATAACGAAATCAGCGAAATCCTCACTGGGCGCGGCGATCTCGATATGATATGCGATCTCCGGATTGGACATTCCGCCGCAGACCATGAAGGCGCTCTTCAAAAAAGCCTTCTTGCAGCAGGCGTAGTTCAGCAGCGCGTCCGGCGGCACGGCGCGCAGGCCGAAGGGCGCATCCGGGTCGTACAGCCCGGCCTCGCGCAGCAGCTCCATGGAGTCCTCCTCCGGAATCACCAGCTGGTAGCGCGTCATGCCGTTCAGCGAGTTGCTGCGCAGCGTGCGGATCTGGGCCGTCACGCCGAAGTGGCGCTTGAGCAGCTGGAAGTAGTGGCGCACCACCGCCGCCTCCGCCGCCGTTATGGACAGCGCATAGCCAGCCTCGCGGCCGAAGCGATAAGAAATGCCGCCCGAAGCCAGCAGCGCAGCCGCCAGCTCCGCGCGGGAACAGCATCTTTCGGTGCACAGCTCGCGCGCCATCTCCGCGCGGGCGTTCGATGCAAAGGACATTCAGTTTTCCCCCAGTATGCGCACTTCCGTCTCCAGGAGCACGCCGGTCTGCGCCTGCACGACGCGCTGCACATGTTCGATCAGCCGCAGGATGTCCGCCGCCGTGGCATCTCCCACGTTCACGATGAAGCCCGCGTGCTTCTCGCTGACCTGCGCGCCGTCGATCCGGCAGCCCTTCAGGCCGCACTGCTCAATCAGCGCCCCGGCGAAGTGGCCCTCCGGGCGCTTGAAGGTGGAGCCTGCGCTGGGCAGGTTCAGCGGCTGCTTCTCCCTGCGGCGGTTCGCCAGATCGCGCATGCGCGCCTGGATGGCCTCGGGATCGTCGCTGCGAAGCTCGAAGCAGGCCGAGACCACGATGGCTCCCCGTCGCAGGGGCATCGTGCTGCGGTAGCCCATCTCCATCTCGTCGCGACTGAGCCTGTGCACTTCGCCGTCCAGCAGCACGTCCGCCCAGAGGAGCACGTCCTTCAGCTCCCCACCGTAGGCGCCCGCGTTCATGGCGCAGCCGCCGCCCAGGGTACCTGGAATGCCGCTGGCGAACTCCAGGCCCGCAAGCCCCGCGCGCTGGGCCGCCGCCGCCACCGCCGAGAGCCGCGCGCCCGCCTGCGCCCAGACCTGCGCGCCCTCCACCCGAAGCTCGGAGAAGGGCTCGCCCAGGGCGATCACCAGGCCGCGAATGCCGCCGTCGCGCACGATCAGGTTCGAGCCGTTGCCGATCAGGCACACCGGCAGGCCCTCCCTCTCCGCCGCCGCCAGCGCCGAGCGAAGCTCCTCCACGCTCGCCGGGAGGAACAGCGCGTCGGCGGGGCCGCCCACGCGGAAGGTGGTGTAGCGGGACATCGGCGCGTTTTCCAGCACGCGATCCGGGGCAATCCTGCGAAGCGTATTCAACAGATGCTGCATTTGCATCCTCCTGTCCTCAGAAATTGAAGTAGATGAAGGGATTGTAGCCGTTGACGGCGATGTAGCTGACGGAGACGCCGAACAGCGCCACCAGCGCCACCGCGCCCACGATGCGCACCAGGTTCTCGTTCACGCGCAGCTTGCCCACGATGAAGTCCCGCACCGGCAGGCCACAGATCAGCGCTGCCAGGAAGAACCAGCCGTACTCCCGGCAGAGCACGGTGGTTACGCTGTTCCACAGCGCCGCACCGTTCACGCCCAGGAGCGAGCCGTACATCGTCCAAGCGTGGGGCAGGCTGTCGCAGCGGATCATCACCGTGAAGAACACCACCATCAGCATGGCGTAGAGGTGGCCGATGGGGTGCTTCTCCATCCACTTGCCCAGGCCGGTGAAGCGCTCGATCACCAGCATGACGAAGAAGCCGATGCCCCAGAGCACGTAGGTCCAGGCAGCTCCGTGCCACAGGCCGGTGCAGAACCAGACCATGAACATGTTGAACAGCAGGCGCGGCGTCTTGACCCGACTTCCGCCCAGCGGGATGTAGAGGTAATCCTGGAACCAGCTGGTCATGGAGATGTGCCAGCGTTTCCAGAAGCCCGCCACCGACTTGGCGATGAAGGGGAAGCGGAAGTTCTCCAGGAAGTGGAAGCCAAACATGCGGCCCAGACCAATGGCCATGTCCGAATAGCCGGAGAAATCGTAGTACACCTGCATCAGATAGGCCGCTGCGGCGATCCACGCGCCGCCCACGGACAGGTTCGCGTGCTCCAGGCCGAACAGCGTGTCCACCAGCAGGCCCAGGTTGTTAGCCAGGATCGTCTTTTTACAGAAGCCCACCATGAAGCGGTGCACGCCCTCCACGAAATCCGGCAGGTTCTCCTGGCGGTTCTCGATCTCGTCCGCGATGGTCTGGTAGCGCACGATGGGGCCGGCGATCAGCTGCGGAAAGAAGGAGATGTACAGGCAGACGTTGACGAAGCTGCGCTGCACCTTGCCATCGCCGCGATAGACGTCGATCACGTAGCTCATCGCCTGGAAGGTGAAGAAGGAGATGCCGATGGGCAGCGCGATCTCCGGCACCGGAAAGGACAGGTTGAACCAGGCGTTCAGATTGTCCAGCAGCCAACTCAGGTACTTGAACACGCCCAGCAGGCCCAGGTTCAGCACGATGGCCAGCGTCAGCGCCAGCTTCCCATGACCCCGCTCCGGCTTGCGCTTCTCGCGGTCGATCCACAGCGCCAGCAGCCAGTTGCATGCGATGGAGGCGACCATCACGGCCACGAACTTCGGCTGGCCCCAGGCGTAGAAGCCCAGCGAGACCAGGGTCAGAAACAGGTTGCTCCACCTGCGCCAGCGGTGCAGCAGGAAGTAGCCCACGAGGGTGATCGTGAGGAAGAAGTACAGAAATTGATTGCTGGAAAAAACCATGGAAGGACTCCTTTGTATCCTATGCGGCACATTTGAAAAACCGCACACTTTCACATTATCTATTATACCATTGTCGGTGTGCCCGTGCAAGCGCGCCCTCCCCTCCCCGGCGCTCTCTGAACGACTTTTGTGTGGCGAAGATGATAAAGATATATGCGCGCTCCGCCGCAACCTATGTGCATGCCCCCAAACAGATTGATGCCCCGGCGCACATGCGCCGGGGCACCTTGGTAGAGGAGAAGAAGATCGTTTTTTGGTTTACCAGTTCAGATATTCAGGCTTGGTGTAGCCGTCGCCATAGGGCTCGCTGTTGATCATCACCAGCAGCGCGTCGCGGCAGCCCTGCACCATGGTCGCCTGATCCTCGGGGGCCTTGTCCACCATCTGCGCGGTGGAGCTGGTGTAGAACCACAGGCCCTCGCCCTCGGCAAGGCCGTTGCCCTGAGAATCGGTGATCGCTGCGGGATCCAGACCCAGCTCGGCCAGCTGCTCCTGGCTGTAGAACACCCACTTGGCCTCGGGAAGCGTGTTCTCCCACTTGCAGGCCTCAATGCTGCCGTCCTCGGACTTGCCGCCGCTGTAGACCTCGATGGTGTAGGCGTGGATGTTCAGGCGGCCGTAGGCGTAGTCGATCAGCTCCGCGCTGGTGGGATAGTCCTCATAGGAGGACATGGAGTAGAAGCCGCGTCCGGTGGTCTCCTGGAAGGCTGCAGCCATCTTCGCCGCGGTTTCCTTCATGAAGGGGATGTCGTCGGAATCCACTTCCGGATCGTAGGCGCGATAGCACCAGGGATAGAGCACGCTCTGGATGCCGGTGTGCAGCGTGGCCAACGCGTCGATCTCATTGTTCAGCAGGAAGTTCTGGATCGCCTTGACCTCGGGCTCAGAGGCAGGGCCGCTGCCCGCGCTCTTCCAGGCGTTTGCGCCGATCACGCCGGTCTCAACGCTCTCCACGTCGAAGCGGTTCCACTGGTAGTCGAAGGTGCGGTTCATATCGATGCCGCTGTTGCGCGGATCGTCGCCCAGGATGCCGTTGCCGTCCCAATCCGGGCTCTCCATGCCGAAGCTCGGGGTAGCCTTACGGTCGGGCTGCGCATCGGCGGTGCCGCGATAGAGTGTGGCGATGTAGCCGTCGCCGTCGATGTCGGTGTAGGGATCGGAGAAGGCCGTGCCGTCGCCGTTCAGATCGCGGGGACGCAGGTTCTGACGGGTATTGTAGACGAAGGACTGCTCGTAGCCGTCGGGATTGATCACCGGCACGATGTAGACCACGTAGTTGTCCAGAATGGCCTGCACCTGCTCGGAGGCGGACTCGGTGGCCAGCCACCAGGCAAAGTACATCGCGCTGGACGCGGACTCGCGCTCGCCGCCGTGGATGTTCGCCACCACTGCGACACCGGTCTTGTCGGCCTTGTCAATCGCCGGGTTGGTCAGCTCCATGCACCACAGCGTGCGCTCTTGGTAGGTATTGCCGATGGGATAGAGTTCAGTCACGTCCGGATAGGTCTCCGCAATCGCCTGGAGCTGATCCTCCAGCTCCGCGTAGGTGTAGCGCACGTTCCAGTCGATGGCCGCAAGATCCACCGCCTCGGCAAGTCCCGTGGAGGCGATCAGCATCGCGGCAAGCACAAACAGGGCAATCACTTTCATCCAATTTGCTTTCATGTTCGTTTCCCCTCGCTTTATTGATTTAGCACTTTAGTTTGCTAACTTGTGAATATATCATACACCCACTTTTTCCAAAATGCAAGCACCTCCGCGAAACTTAACAAAAATTGTTTGCAGCATCGGGAAGCGGCGCGGATTCAAGCCTTTGAGCTGTGTTTCCCAGCAAACAAAAGAGGCTGTCTCAAAACATACTTCCTGTTTCGAGACAGCCATCTGCCGCAATAAAGCTATGCGGCGGGGTGAAGGCACCCCGCCCTACTTTTTCGTTTTGAGACAGCTCCACATGCGGAACTTTCAGTTTTTCATCTTCGCGGCAAGCTCCTGCACGCCCTTGCCCACCAGCGCAAGCGCGTGGGGCACGGTGAGGATGCGCTGCATCAGCTCGTTGGTGGAGTCGAAGTCGATGGCGTTGACGCGATCGATGACCTCGCTCTCGGTGCGGGTCTCGTTCAGCAGCAGCAGGCGGCGGCCGTTGGACTGCATGCGGGAGGAGGTGGACTCGCTGCCCATGATGAAGCTGGCCTTGAGCTGCTCCCGGGCCATGGCGAACTCCGCGCGGGTCAGACCGCCCTCGGCGATTTTGCGGGTCTCCTCCAGAATCTGCTCGTAGACCTGCACAGCGGTGTCAGGGTTGGTGGCGGCGTACACGGACAGCATGCCGCAGTCGGTGTAGGCGTTGGGATAGCTGTACACGGTGTAGGCCATGCCGCTCTCCTCGCGGATCTTCTGGAACAGGCGCGAGGACATCGCCCCGCCGTAGACGCTGTTGAACAGGGACAGCTCGTAGCTGCGCTCGTCGCCGATGGGCAGACCCGGGAAGCCCAGGCAGATGTGCACCTGCTCGATCTCCTTCTCCTTGGTGATCACCGTGGGCGGCGTCGGGTTGGTGACGAAGGCAACCTCCCGCAGCCCATCCTGCTTCCACGCGCCCAGATGCTTCTCCAGAAGCTCCTGCACGCGCGCCCAGTCGTAGTTGCCCGCGATGGAGAACACGCAGTTCTGGGGCCGATACCGGGCGCTCCAGTAGTTCACCAGATCCTGCCGGGCGTAGCCGGATACGCGCTCCTCGCTGCCCAGGATCGGGCGGGCGATGGGCTGGTCGCCGTAGTAGGCCAGCATCAGCAGCTCGTGCACCAGATCCTCCGGGGTGTCCTCGGACATGGAGATCTCCTCCAGCACCACGCCCTTCTCCTTCTCCATCTCCTTCGCGTCGAAGGTGGGACGGGTCGCCAGGTCGCAGACCACGTCCATCGCCAGCGGCAGGTGCTCGTCCACGGTCTTGGCGTAGAAGCAAGTGCATTCCTTGGAAGTGAAGGCGTTCAGCTGGCCGCCGACGGCGTCCATCTCCTCGGCGATCTGCCGGGCCGTGCGCTTCTCGGTTCCCTTGAACACCATGTGCTCCAGGAAGTGACTCAGGCCGGACTCGCTGGGGGTTTCATACTGTGAGCCGGTGCCGACCCACAGGCCCACGGACACGCTGCGGAAGTGGGGTATGCGCTCCCCGATCACCCGCAGGCCATTGGGCATTGTCATAAGATCAAAAGGCATAATCTACTCCTCATTCAAACAATCGGGCGCATTTCCTCGCCCGAAACATCCAGCTATGATTTGGGATTGGACACACAGTAAAGTGTATCCAATCCCACGCATTCTATGAATTGTATCAGTCGCGGTCGCGCCTGCGTCCGCCACGGTCGCCGCCGCGTCCACCGCGATCACCGTCGCGGCGCGGGGGACGGCGCACCGGCATGGACTCGTCCTCATAGACGATGTCCGTGCGCAGCAGGTTGATGCGGCCCTGGGAGTCGATCTCCGCGATCTTGCAGGGGATCTCGTCGCCGATGTTCATCACATCCTCGACCTTCTCCACGCGCTCGTTGGCCATCTTGGAGATGTGCAGCATGCCGTCCTTGCCCGGAGCGTACTCGATGAACGCGCCGAAGGACATGATGCGCACGACCTTGCCCAGGAAGGTGTCGCCCACCTCGGGATCCTTCGCGATGCCCTCGATGATCTGGCGCGCGCGGCGTGCGGCCGCCGCGTCCTCGGTGGCGATGAACACGCTGCCGTCGTCCTCGATGTCGATCTTCACGCCGGTCTCATCGATGATCTTGTTGATGGTCTTGCCACGGGGGCCGACGACCTCGCCGATCTTCTCGGGGTTGATCATGAAGGTGACGATCTTCGGCGCATGCTTGCTCAGCTCAGCGCGCGGGGCGGGGATGGTCTGGAGCATCTTGTCCAGGATGAACAGGCGGCCGTCGTAGGCCTGGGCCAGCGCCTGGCGCAGGATGGCCTCGTCGATGCCCTTGATCTTGATGTCCATCTGGATGGCGGTGATGCCCTTGGTGGTGCCGGCAACCTTGAAGTCCATGTCGCCCAGGAAGTCCTCGAGGCCCTGGATGTCGGTCAGCACGGCGACCTTGCCGGTGTTCTCAACGTCCTTGATCAGGCCCATGGCAACGCCGGCCACGGGGCGCTTGATCGGAACGCCCGCGTCCATCAGCGCCAGCGTGGAGCCGCAGACGGAAGCCTGAGAGGTGGAGCCGTTGGAGGACATGACCTCGGAGACCAGGCGCAGGCAGTAGGGGAACTCCTCAACGGAGGGGATCATGGGCTCCAGCGCGCGCTCTGCCAGCGCACCGTGGCCGATCTCGCGGCGGCCCGGGCTGCGGGCGGGCTTGGCCTCGCCGGTGGAGTATCCCGGGAAGTTGTAGTGGTGCATGTAGCGCTTGCGATCCTGGGTGCCGATGCCGTCGATGATCTGCTGCTCGCTCATGGGTGCCAGGGTGGCGACGGTCATGACCTGGGTCTGGCCGCGGGTGAACACGCCGGAGCCGTGGGGACGGGGCAGCACGCCGACCTCGCACCAGATGGGGCGGATCTCGGTGAGCTTGCGGCCATCGGGGCGCACGCCGTTGTCGATGATGTGGCGGCGCATGATTTCCTTCTGGATGGCGTACAGCGCGTCGCCAACCTCCACCTCGCGGCCCGCAAACTGCTCCGCGAAGTGCTCGGCGACCTCGGCCTTGACCTGGGCCTCGCGGGCATTGCGCTCGCTGCGGTCGAAGGTCTCGAACATCCACTGCACCTTTTCGTATGCATATTCACGCACGGCGGCCTTGACGTCCTCGCCCGGCAGCTGCAGCGGGAATTCCTTCTTTTCCTTGCCGATCTCGGCCTTGATGCCCTCGATGAAGGCCACGATCTTCTTGATCTCCTCGTGGGCGAACAGGATCGCGCCCAGCATGACCTCCTCGGAGACCTCCTTCGCGCCGGCCTCGACCATCAGAACGGCCTCGGAGGTGCCGGCGACGGTCAGGTTCATCAGGGAGACCTCGCGCTGCTCGACGGTGGGGTTGACGATGTACTCGCCATCCACATAGCCGATGTTCACCGCGCCGATGGGGCCCGCCCACGGAATCTCAGAGATGGACAGCGCTGCGGATGCGCCGATCATCGCGGGGATGTCCGGGATGTTGTCCTGCTCGACGGACATGACGGTGGCGACCACGGACACATCGTGGCGCATTCCCTTGGGGAACAGGGGGCGCAGCGGGCGGTCGATCAGGCGGCTGGTCAGGATGGCCTTTTCCGCCGGACGGCCCTCGCGGCGATTCCAGGAGCCCGGAATGTGGCCCACGGAGTAGAGCTTTTCTTCAAAATCCACGCTCAGCGGGAAGAAATCGATGCCCGGACGCGGGGTTTCCGCGACGGTTGCGGTGACCAGCACGCAGGTGTCGCCGTAGCGAACGAAGGTTGCGCCGCTGGCCTGCTCGGCATACTTGCCGAATTCCAGAGTGAGCGTTCTTCCGCCCAGTTCCATGGAATAAGCCTTGAAATCCATTTTGTTTGCCCTCCTTGGGTTCTCTCTATCTTCTTTTCATTGTTACCATGTTCAGCGCCCTTTACTCCAGAGTGGGTTTCTAAAACGCCGCTTGGCGAGTTTCAAAACACGCTCTTACCGGGGCGAATTGACTGTGTGCAGACGCACGCCTGCGGAATCGGCTCCGCATCCTAGCGTCCACACACAGCAAAACAGGTGAATTCGCACGAAGCGCCGCCGCTCGGTATGACTCGGGCGACGGCGCGAACGACTCACCTATGGGGCAAGTGCCGGTCTCGCATTACTTGCGCAGGCCGAGCTTTGCGATCAGTGCACGATAGGCTTCGATGTCGGTCTTCTTCAGGTAGTCCAGCAGACCACGGCGCTGACCAACCATCAGCAGCAGACCACGGCGGGAGTGATGGTCCTTCTTGTGAACCTTCAGATGCTCGTTCAGGTGGTTGATGCGCTCGGTCAGCAGAGCGACCTGCACTTCGGGGGAACCGGTGTCGCCTTCGTGACGGCCATAGGTAGAGATGATTTCCTGCTTGGTCATGGGATTCTTCCTCCTCTTTCTCTTGCGCGCAGGCACCGTATGCCGTCGGAGTGCTCGGCAAACCGTGCCAGCGTGATTGTAGCAAACCAAATTGCCACTTTTACTATTTTACCATACCCCTGGGCGTTTGTAAACGTGCCGGGACAAGTTTTGGAAACTTTAACGCGGCAGCCGCAGCAGCCGAAGAAAGCGCTCCCGCTCACCGTCCCTGCGCAGACGGCGCAGCAGCGTGGAGGACACCACGTCGCCCTCGTCCGTCACCGCGTCCACGATCTCCGCCCGGTAGCCCAGCCGCGCCGCCTCGCTGCGGATCAGCTCCGCGTTTCCGCGCCCACCCGCGCCGAAGGTGTAGTTGAAGCCGGCCACCACGCCCTTCACGCGCAGCCGCTTCACCAGCCCCTCGAGATAGGCTTTCGGCTCCGTGGCCGCGTATTCCTTCGTAAAATCCAGCATCATCGCGCCGTCCACGCCCATGGCGCTGAGCTTGGAAAGCTTCTCGTCCCCCTGCATCAGCGCCTCGGGCGCGCGCTCCGGGCAGAGCACCGACAGCGGATGGTTCCGGAAGGTGTACACCACGCAGGCCGTGTCCAGTTCCCGCGCCAGCGCCATGGCCCGGCGAATCAGCGCCTGATGGCCGATGTGCACACCATCGAAAGTACCCAGCGC
This sequence comes from Clostridia bacterium, assembly GCA_030537335.1. Taxonomy (GTDB): domain Bacteria; phylum Bacillota; class Clostridia; order Christensenellales; family Aristaeellaceae; genus SFTH01. Next base: position 12,541 of record JAUNNK010000049.1, read on the forward strand.
CACCACGCAGGACGGAAGATCGAAGTCCTCCTCACGTCTCCAGACTCGCATGCCTCTCCTCCTCCGGCAGCAGCATCGCCTTAAAGCGCACCGTGCCGTCGTCCTGGGTCTGGCCGATGCCGGCAAACGCATCGTTCAGATAGATGCGCACGGCCTCGGCTATGGGCGCGGGTCCCTTCATCCACTTCTGTTTCAGCACATTGCCGTTGATCACCGCGTGGCGGGCCTGTTCGGTCAGGTATACCGCAGGTAGGTGTCCAAGCGGCGCATCCAATGGAAGCAGGTGTTCCTCCAGCGTGCCGTTGGAGCTTGCTGCATCGATTTCTTCCCGGCTCAGCGCGTTTTCCAGCGTGAACACCCCCGCCGCCGTGCGCTGCAAACTCGCCATGTGCGCGCCGCAGCCCAGCCGCAGGCCGATGTCGTGGCACAGCGTGCGGATGTACACGCCCTTGCCGCAGTCCACGCGGATGCAGTAGCGGTTCTCGCCAGTCTGCTCCATAAGCTCCACGCCCTCCACCCGGCACTTGCGGGGCTCCACCTCGATGGTCTCGCCCTTGCGCGCCAGCTGGTAGAGCCGCTTGCCGCCGCGCTTGATGGCGGAGTACATCGGCGGAATCTGCTCGATCTCTCCGACGAACTCTTTAAGCACCGCGTGCAGGTCGGCCTCCGTGACGCTCACCGCGCGTGTCTCGAGCACGCTGCCGGTTGCGTCCTGAGTGTCTGTAATCGCACCCAGCTGAAGCTCGGCCACGTAGGTCTTTTTCTTGTCGATGATGTAGTCAAACAGCCGGGTCGCAGAGCCGATGCACAACGGCAGCACGCCCGAGGCCTCCGGATCCAGGGTTCCGCCGTGTCCGATGGCCGTTCCCCGCGGCAGCCGCTTACGCACAAACACCACCAGGTTCGAGCTGGTGATGCCGGTGGGCTTGTTTGCGATCAGAAAACCGTTCATACGTTCATTCCTGTTCCTGTAGATTCTTCAGCGCCGCCTCCGCCGTGCGCAGCACGGTTTGCAGCGCTTCCTCCATGTCCAGATTCAGCGTGACCCCCGCCGCGCAGGCGTGGCCGCCGCCGCCCAGCGGAACCGCTACGTCCCTTGCCACGTCCACCCTGCCCTTTGAGCGCAGGGAAAACTTCGTCTGGCCGCTTCCGCGCTCCTCCGCAAGGCAGGCGAACTGCACGCCGCGAATCTCCAGCAGGTAGTTCACGACGCCCTCGTTGTCCTCCCGCAGCGCGTGCGCCCGGGAGAGCATCTCGTCGGTCAAACGCGCCCAGCACATGGTCTTGTCCGCGTTCATCTCCAGCCCGGCAAGCACCAGGCCCAGCAGGCGGGTGCGGCCCTCGCTGCGGGTGCGGTAGAGCTGCTGGGTGACACCGTCCACGTCCAGACCCGCGCGCAGGCAGTCCGCCGCGGCCTCCAGGGTCTCCGCACGGGTGCTGGAGTAGCCGAAGCGACCGCTGTCGGTGCACAGGGCGATGTACAGCCACTGGGCCATCTCCGAATCCATCTCCACGCCCAGCTCCCGAATCAGCGCCACCGCCAGCTCGCCGCAGGCCGCCGCGTCGCCATCCACCACGCAGACCTCGCCGAAGCCGGGGTTGGTGGCGTGATGATCCAGCACTGCGCGGTTCACGCAGGCCTCGAAGAGCGCCCGGCCATCGCCCAGGCGGTGCGGCTCGGAGACGTCCACCGAGAACCCGGTCTGCGGCGCAAAGGGCAAGTCCCTCCCATCAGCGATCTCCACCGTGCAGGGAAAGACCTTGTACAGCTCCGGAAGTCCGCCCGGCAGATAGACGAAGGTGCGCTTGCCCAGCGCCTGAAGCGCCTTGGCCAGGGCGATGCAGCTTCCGGCAGCGTCGCCGTCCGGATTGACGTGACCGAAGAGCGCGTAGTCGTCATGCGCCCGAAGAAAGGCGGCCAGCTCAGTCATTCGATTCATCGCGGCGCCTCTCCCCCAGAATCTGATTGATCTTCGCGGCGTATTCGATGTTCGTGTCCAGCTCAAACTGGATCTCCGGCACATACCGCAGATCCACCTCGTGGCCCAGCTCCCGGCGGATGAAGCCCGCAGCGCGGTTGAGCGCGGCCATCATGTCCTTGCGCTTCTCCTCCTCCAGGATGCTGACGCGCACCTTGGCGTAGCGCAGGTCGCGGGTGACCTCACACCGAACGATGCTCCAGGTGCCGCCCACCCGGGGATCGTTCACCTCATCGCGGATGATGCGGTCGATGGCCTTGTGCACCTCCTCGGAGATGCGGTCGATGCGATCATAGGAAGCCATATTTACTCCTTTCCGTGGGGAAGTACCCCTGCGGTCGATTTCATTTCCTGCTTACAGATAAAACGGGCGTTCAAACAGCTGCTTGAACGCCCGCTCGAAATTGCGCTTACTGTTCCACTTCCTCCATCATGAAGCACTCGATGACGTCGTTCTCCTTGATGTCGTTGTAGTTTTCGATGCCAATGCCGCATTCATACCCGGTATTGACTTCCTTCACCGCGTCCTTGAAGCGCTGGAGCGAGGAAATCTTGCCCTCGTGGATGACCACGTTGTCGCGCAGCAGGCGCACCTGCTGGCTGCGGATGATCTTGCCGTCGGTGACATAGGAGCCGGCGACGGTGCCCACGCCGGAGACCTTGAAGGGCGTGCGCACGGTGGCGTGGCCCAGCAGAACCTCCTTGAACTTCGGGGCCAGCATGCCCTTCATGGCGTTCTGCACATCCTCGATGGCCTGGTAGATGACGCGATAGAGGCGGATGTCGATCTTTTCCTTCTCGGCCATGGCGCGGGCATTGTTGTCCGGGCGCACGTTGAAGCCGATGATGATGGCGTTGGCGGTGGAGGCCAGCATGACGTCGGTCTCGGTGATCGCGCCGACGCCGCCGTGGATGGAGCGCACGCGCACCTCGTCGTTGGAGAGCTTCTCCAAGGACTGGCGCACGGCCTCGACGCTGCCCTGCACGTCCGCCTTGATGATGACGTTCAGATCCTTGATCTGACCGGCGGAAATCTGGCTGAACAGGTCGTCCAGGGTGGTCTTCTGCTGCTCCTTGATCAGCGCCGCGCGCAGACGATCCTTGCGCTCCTCGGCGACCTGGCGGGACAGCTTGTCGTCGTCCACGGCGGAGATCTGATCGCCCGCCTCGGGGACGTCGTTGAAACCGATGACCTCCACCGGATCGGAGGGGCCTGCGCTCTTGACGCGCTCGCCCACGTCGTTGACCATGGCGCGCACGCGGCCGTAGGCCGTGCCGGCGACGATGGTGTCGCCCACGCGCAGGGTGCCGTTCTTCACCAGCACCGTGGCCACCGGGCCGCGGCCCTTGTCCAGGCGCGCCTCGATGATGATGCCGCGGGCCTTGCGGTTGGGATTGGCCTTGTAATCCTGCACCTCGGCAACCAGCAGGATCATCTCCAGCAGCTGCTCCACGCCCTCGCCGGTGACGGCGGAGACGGGAACCATGATGGTGTCGCCGCCCCAGTCCTCGCAGACCAGTTCGTACTCGGTGAGCTGCTGCTTGATGCGCTCGATGTTGGCGGCGGGCTTGTCGATCTTGTTGATGGCGACGATGGTCTGCACGCCTGCAGCCTTGGCGTGGCTGATGGCCTCGATGGTCTGGGGCATCACGCCGTCATCGGCGGCAACCACCAGCACGGCGATGTCCGTGGCCATGGCGCCGCGCAGACGCATGGAGGTGAAGGCCTCGTGGCCAGGGGTGTCCAGGAAGGTGATCTGCTTGCCGTTGAGGTTGACAGTGTACGCGCCGATGTGCTGGGTGATGCCGCCCGCCTCGCCCGCAGTCACACGGGTCTTGCGGATGTAGTCCAGCAAACTGGTCTTGCCGTGGTCGACGTGGCCCATGATGGTCACGACCGGCGGGCGCGGGATCAGATCCTCCTCGGCGTCCTGCACGTCCTCCTTCTCGAGGGCGTCCTCGGCGGTCTCGGCAACCTTCTTTTCAAGCTCGATGTCGTACTCCGCGCAGACCAGGCCGGCGGTCTCGTAATCCAGCTCGTTGTTGATCGTGGCGATGATGCCCAGCATCATCAGCTTCTTGATGATCTCACCGGCGGGCTTGCCGATGCGCTCGGACAGGTCGCGCACGGTGATCGTCTCGGCGG
>JAUNNK010000211.1 GCA_030537335.1 Clostridia bacterium
CACGCTCTGGAAATCCTGCGTCGAATCGACTTCCCGTACCTTCGCCCGGATGCGAAGGCTCAGGTAACCTTCGATTATGAGAGGCGTCGCATTGAGACCTTCCTCATCAGCTGTCAGCATCGAGAGGATGTACCTATGGAGGCGCTTCGCATCATCATCGGCTGCGCCATGATCGCCGCTGCTGCACACTACGGTCTGAACCGAGACTTTAAGATGCTGATCAATCCCACCGGCTCCTTTGTGATCGGCGGCTCCTTTGCCGACACTGGCGTGACCGGCAGAAAGATCATCGCGGACAGCTACGGCGGCGTGTGCCGTCATGGCGGCGGCGCTTTCTCCGGCAAAGACCCCACCAAGATTGACCGCTCCGGCGCGTATATGGCAAGGATGATCGCCCGCGACATCGTCGCCGCCGGTAATGCGCATCGCTGCGAAGTACAGATCGCCTACGCCATCGGCGTTGCTGAGCCGGTCGCCGTTTCGGTGAACACATTCGGAACCGGCAAGTTCTCGAACGATGTGCTGGCTGATCTCATCAAAGCCAGGTACGACCTGACTCCGCGCGGGATCATTTCGCTGCTCCACCTGAAAGATGTGGACTACAACGATGTGTCCGCTTACGGACATTTCGGAAAAGCCCACCTTCCGTGGGAGCAGTGAATCATGGCAGTCACCGCGTATCAGGAGAAACGCATCCGGGCGCTCCGGCAGCGGGGTGTTGGCTACAGAACCATCGCCGCCGAGCTGGGGATCAGCCGAGATACAGTCCGCAATTTCTGTACCTCACACGATCTCAATGGTGTAGCTGCCGATCAGTCCCTCCCTGCAGGGAATGTATGTCCCTGCTGCGGTGGAGAGATCATACAGCCCCGGCGTGGTCGTCGCCGCCGCTTCTGCTCCGACACATGCTGCCGGAAATGGTGGGCCGCCCATCCGGAGGCGATCCGTCAGCGTCCAGAGGCACAGCGCCATTTGAAGTGCGTGTACTGCGGGAAAGAGTTCATTGTGTATGGCAGCGCCCCTCGTCGGTACTGTTCCCACAACTGCTATATCCGCGACCGTTTCTGGCGGGCAGAAGAGAGCCGGGAGCCATATTCGTCGCCCAAAGACCATCTGATAAATCCCTGATAACTGATTCATGTTCGCTTGACTTTTTGCGTCCTCTGAGCGATTAATGCCATACCGCGAATGAAACACGCGAAAAACAAACGAGGAGGCAATACCATGAACTACAACACTTCCGCCCCTGACCGCAGGTCGCTGGTCAAGGCAATCGCCGAACACTTTGAACTCGACCCCAACTACAATGGCCCGCCCACCTTCGGCTACAGCGTCGGCAGCATCATTGTCGACCGCAACGGTGTGGTTTCCGTTGATGACGATGATGTCGCTCTCCGCCTTCAGGCTTTCCTGATTGAAAAGGGCTGGTTGGAGTACGCCCCTGAAACATCCACCGACGAGGTCGCACATGATTTGGAAGAGCCGGTCATGAACATCGGCTACCCCCTGAACGAAATGACGGTACTCAGCCTGACCAACCTGATCCACATGCTCTACAGCAAGCAGTACATTCTTGCCAAGAGCGTCCGCGAAGAACACATCACTATTGCTGACGTCGCAATCACTGAGCTGCACGAACACAACCCGCAGACGGTGGACGAGATGTGTGAGCTCATCCGCGACCTGACTGCGCTGGGGCATTTGAGAGGCATACGGGTCACCGACGAAGCCGTGTTCATCGCCTTCCCTCTGGCCGAGGATGAAAACACCCGCGCTGCATTCCAGCAGCTGGGCGTCAGCATTTTCAACTTTGCCAAGGCCGCCAAGCGTGTACAGCCCGATTATGTGAAGCCGGAAGCTGAAAAGTACCATATGCGCGGCTGGCTGCTGCGCCTCGGCTTCGGAGGTCCCGCCAACGCTGGAGCCCGCAAGGTGCTGCTTGGGCATTTGGCTGGCTGCTCCGCATTTCCCAACACAGAACAGGCCAAGCGCCATGCGGACAAGTACGCCGCTATCCGCAAGGAAGGGCGCGAGACCGTACATGGGGAAGATGAAGCCCCGGTCGTGGCTCCGATTCAGGAGCCGGTGACGACTGCAGAAACTGCCCCCGCAGAGCGCCCAGTAAAGACCGACGTGAAGGGGGTGGCAGGTCTTGAATAACAATTGCGAGAACATTCTCGCCGATTTGAAAGCCCGGCAAAAAGCCGGTGAGCACATGCCCTGCCCGCGCTGCGGCGCAGATACCATGAAGGAGCCCGTACACACCAACGCCCTGAGCAGAATCGCAGACATCTACATCTGCGATGCCTGCGGATCAGCGGAAGCAATGCTGGCATTCATGAGGCAGCAGTATCCGCTCACCAGCTGGTCAGCCTTCCAGCCGGAGCGCCCCGAATCCGATTTCAGAGATCTTCCCGCTGGCGATGTGTTGATTCGCGTGCAGCTGGAGCAGATCGGAATGCTGACGGACATCTGTACGAAATGTATGAACGATCCCGGGCACGCTGCCGAGTACCGGCTCGAAGCATTTGAGAGCTGCCCCGGACTGACTCAGCTGTGGACGGAGCCCTTTCAGGCGAAATACGATGCGGTGGACGGCGCGGTGCTGATCCGATTCAGGAGCGATGCGAACGGTGTCCTTCAGGTGGCAACGAACATCATGGAGAAATAAGGCAACAGGATTTGAAAGCAGTCTGGCTGCGCGTCAGGCTGCTTTTTCTTGTCGGCCATCACACGATTTTCAATCGCGCGCTGGCTACGCTCGGCGATTGCCAGCAATCGCTTTCGCTCGTCGGACTGCGTCCTCCCTCCTTTGCCGCGTCGCGCCCACGTTTGGCCCACGTCGGGCTTTACCGCCGCCGCAGGGATTGTTCCTCGACCCTCGCTCCTGCGCCCGACACGCGGCCAGCGTGGGGCTTGATTCAAAAACTCCCACAACGAGAAAAACCGCCCCATGCGGAGCGGC
>JAUNNK010000212.1 GCA_030537335.1 Clostridia bacterium
CGATGACCCTTTTGTGCACCGCATCGCGGTGCATGCGGCGGTTGTGCACCCGCACGGCCTCGGCGATCTGTTCGCCGATGGCGATGGTGGGGTTCAGGCTGGTCATGGGATCCTGAAAGACCATGGAGAACAGCTTGCCCCGCAGGCGCTCCATGTCCCGAGGACGGTAGGCGGTGATGTCCACGCCGTTCACGAGGATGCTGCCACCCTTGATGCGCGCGTCCGTGCGCAAGAGCTTCATGATCGCCTTGCACAGCACGCTCTTGCCCGAACCGGACTCGCCCACGACGGCCAGCACCTCGCCCTCGTGCAGGGTGAAGGACACGTCCCGCACGGCCTGCAATTCGCCCCGGGGCGTGTCGAAGCTGACGCTGAGATTTTTGACTTCCAACAGTTCTGCCATAGCGCTCCTCGATACAGGAAGGCCCGCGACCGTCTCCGATCGCGGGATTTCCTTGATTTGATGGTTCAAATGTGGGTTTTTAGCCCTCCAGAGTCCATTCTGCCACGTTCCAGAAGATGCCCACGCCGTGGTGGCCCAGAATCGTGTCGGGATCGATGCCCTTGAGCCGCGAGGTGGCCACGTAGTCCGCGTCGATGTAGCAGATGAAGGCGTAGGCCGGGTCGTTGGCCAGCTCAATCTGGAAGTTTGCGTAGGCCTCGGCGCGCACCTCCGGGTCGTCGCTCTCCCGGGCCTCGATCAGATACTGATCCACCAGCGCGTTGGAGTAGCCGGAGTAGTTTGCGCCCTTGTCGGTGCCAAAGACCTTGTAGGTGTGGTCGTCCGCGTCGAAGGGACTGCCCCAGCCGATCAAATAGGCCATCTGTCCGCCCCAGTCCACCTTCTCGGGGATTTCGACGGAGCAGTTGATGCCCACCTGACGCAACATCTGCGCCGCAGCCTGGGCAATGTCCACGCGCACCTGATCGCCTGCGCCGACGCTGATGACGAAGCCGATCTCCTGACCGTTGCGCTCGTAGAATCCGTCGGCGTTCAGCGTACAGCCGGCCTCCTCCAGAATGGCGCGCGCGCGGTCGGGGTCGTAGTCGTAGTGCTCGACGTCCGCATAGTTGTACTCGTTGCGCTGGAGCGGGCCGTAGGCCACGATGCCGTGTCCAAGCAGCACCGCGTCCACGATGGCCTGACGGTCGATGGCGCAGCAGATCGCCGGGATGATGTCCTTGTTCTCCGTCCAATAGGGATTCCAGAAGTTGAACAGGATGCCGCGGTAGTCGCTGGTCTCCATGCGGTAGACCGTGTAGCTTTCGTCGTCTGCGAAGTTCTCCGCGTCCTTGGGGGTCAGCAGCGCCAGATCCAGCTCGCCGGTCTTCATCTGCATGGCCTGGGCGTTGTCGTCGGGCACGATCTTGAAGATGATGCGCTCGATGTTGGCCGGGCCCTTGAAGTAGTCCTCGTTGCGGGCGAGGATGATGGCCTGGCCCTCGTCCCAGCTCTCCAGCCTGTAGGGGCCGGTGCCGACGGGATTGCGGAAGAAGGAGGAGGACTGCATGTCTTCACCCTCCAGCAGGTGCTTGGGCAGGATGGCCATGGTCATGTAGTCCAGGAAGGCCGCGTTGGGGGCGGTCAGGCGGAAGGCGACGGTGTGTTCGTCGAGCACCGTGATCTCCGCCACGTCCTCGTAGTTGGGGGCGTTTTCAGAGCCGTTCTCGGGATCCATGATCGCCTCGATGGTGAACTTCACGTCCTCGGCGGTGAAATCTTCGCCGTCGTGCCATTTCACGTTCTCCTCCAGATGGAAGGTGTAGGTGTAGGTCGCCTCGTCGTAGTCCCAGGACTTCGCCAGGCAGGGTACCACCTGATTGTCGCCGTCGTGGGCGGTCAGGCCGTTGAAGATCAGGATGTTGATCTCGCCGTGCTCGTCCATGGCCGGGTTGATGCGGGTGTAGTCGCCGGACGCGTAGGTCAGCGTATTGTTGCCCGTCTCCGCCAGCGCCGCACAAGCAAGCGTCAGCGCAAGGATCAGCAACAGGCTCAGAAATCTCTTCATTTGAATGCCCTCCGTGTGTGTTTCAGTTTGTAAGGGCATTGTAGCAGATTCAAGGATGCTCCACAAGCTGGGCGGGGGGATGCAAAACGCATGTTTTCACATTCAATTAACAAATGGGCGCGGGCGGCATGGAAAAAGCCCCGCGATGCTCCGCAGGGCTTTTTGCAGGTGAAACCGGCGCTTATTCCTCCGCAGGCAGGTCGACCTTGATCTTCAGGGTCTCCAGCTGATCGGGACGCACGTCCGCGGGGGTCTCCATCATCAGGCAGTTGGCGCTGGTGGCCTTGGGGAAGGCAATGATGTCGCGCAGGCTGTCGCTGCCGGTGAGCAGCATCACCAGGCGGTCGATGCCGAAGGCCAGGCCGCCGTGCGGCGGCGCGCCGTACTTGAACGCATCGAGCAGGAAGCCGAAGCGGTGGTGGGCTTCCTCGTCGGACAGGCCGATCATCTCGAACATCTGGGCCTGCAGGTCGGCGCGGTGGATGCGGATGGAGCCGGAGGCCAGCTCGATGCCGTTCATGACCAGGTCGTAGGCGCGGGAGCGGATCTTCTCCTTGTCGCCGTCCATGTGGCAGTTGTCCTCCGCATACCAGCTGGTGAAGGGATGGTGGGCGGCAACATAGCGCTGTTCCTCCTCGCTGTACTCGAACAGCGGGAACTCGGTGACCCAGAACAGGTTGTACTTGCCCTCGTCGATCAGGCCCTTGCGCTTGGCGATCTCGCAGCGCAGCGCGCCCAGGCTCTGCCAGACGACGGCCTTCTTGTCCGCGCCGAAGAACACGATGTCGCCGGGCTCGGCGTTCATCTCGGTGCGCACGATCTCGATCATCTCGGGGGTCATGAACTTGTTGAAGGAGGACTTCACGTTGCCGTCGGCGGTGAAGGTCATGTAGGGCAGGCCCTTGGCGCGGTAGGTCTTGACGAACTC
>JAUNNK010000050.1 GCA_030537335.1 Clostridia bacterium
AGGGCCTGTTCTATGTTCCCTTCATTCTGTCGCTGCCGAAGCTGCTGGGCGTCACCGGCATCTACCTCTCCCAGCCGGCAGCGGACGTTCTGACGATCCTCGTCTGCCTGTTCTCCATCAAATCGATGAAGCGCATTGCGTCCCAGAACATGGACGCGGTGCAGGAATAATAAACGGACGGGGGCAGCTGCGATTGAAACAGTTGCCCCCGTCCTGGTATTTGCGGGCTTTGTCAGCAGTTTGGCGGACTCGCGTCATTTCCCTTCCTTTGCAATTCCATACAGCATGCAGTCCAGCAGGCGCGGCACGATCTTCTCGTGCTTCTCCACCCGCTCCTCAAACGCCGCACCCTGAAGCGCGGGGCTGCTGAAGTAGCCGTTGAGCATCAGCTGCATCGTGTGGAAATAGGAGAATGCATCCTCCCTGGAGATGCCATCGCGCAGCTCGAGAGCGTCCAGCGTCTCGCCGTACATCCGCTCGTTCAGCGCGTTGAAGCCGGCGAGCGCCCGGGAAACCTCGCCGGTCAGGTGTGGCGGCGGATTGAGCATCGCCTCAAAGAAGATGTGCGCCTCGTTGGAATGCGTCCGGAAGAAGTCCATCCGGACGGCCATATAGCGCTCCAGATTCCGCGTTCCATTCCTCTCCTGAACGAACTGCATCAGCAGAGCGCAACTGTGGTTCAGGCAGCGCAGATACAGCGCATCCTTCCCCGAAAAATTATGGTAAATCAGGCCCTTGTTGATCCCCGCCTGACAGATGTGGTTGATCGTGCCGCCTGCGTAGCCATACTTGCCGAATTCGTTCGTCGCCGCCTCGATGATCCGCGCGACGGTGTGCTCCGTCTTTTCACTCTTCTTCATGCTGCACCCGCTTCAATTATTAACCAATCGGTCAATGATATTATAGCCTGCGCAGCCGGATCGGGCAACAACAAAAATGTAAATTCCCTGGCCGACATCTGGGACAGCCTTCTCAGATGGTCGCCGGGGAATATTGTAGAAAAGAAGAAACCGCTTGATGCGTATCAAGCGGTTTCTGATGTGGCGGACCCTAAGGGATTCGAACCCCTGACCTTCTGGTCCGTAGATCGCCAAAATCCGCGTTTTTGATCAAATTCTGTGCAACATATCTTATTATTTCACGATAATTGAGGATGAAATTGGCTATCCTGCCATCGCTCAGGACCCCATTTAACAAATCTCTGCACATAAGGTGCACACATTTCTGCACACGAAACTCAACTATAGACCAGAAGGTCGTTTGACGAATTGCTGAATTTGCAGGATTTGCATCAGCTCCATTCATAATTACAAGATAACACAGGTTGCTGTGATCTGGCTAAACAGTTCGGGGATCCCTGAAGAAAAGCGTGAGTTGATTATGCTTGCGCTTGATAGGCTTGTAGCCGAAAGCAAAAGTATAATCTAATGAAACAAACTAGAGCGAATTATTACAACACCTACAGATTTAATCGACATCAATGATAACAATTGATTTGTCATCTGCATAGGCTGCATAAGGGGGATTGTCATAAACCCTAGATACTTCCAGAATATTACTAGGGGACTGAGCGATGATGTCTTTTGGCGGAGTAAATCGCAGGTACTTGTCCAACCCATCTGATGCGAGAACTATTCTATCTCCAGATAACAGTTCAATATGAGTGTGTTGCAAGAAACAAATTGCAGAGGGATCTCCAGTAATTACACCATAACCCAAAGGATGCTCGGGCTTGTTCGCAATTGTTTTATAAACTTCGTCTTTCGATATAGTTTTCCATTGCCGCATAAACGATAAAGCAAATGTTTGTTGCTCTGCCAAACATATTCGAACATTATTTCGAAATAGGTATATTAACGAATCACCTACATAGAAGAAATCAAGAATGCCGTTTTTGATTTGTGCACATACAAAAACCAAAGCGGGAGGGTAAGCATTCTTTGCGCATGAATTATAGAGTCTCACTGCGTTGTTGGCGATTGAAGTGGACTCTTCCGCCTCTTTCCCTGAAAGCAAAGATTTATGGAGTTCTGTTGCAAATATCTGGGACACTATCTGAGCGTCGCTTGTATTACAATCCGCTTCGTATTCATCATGTTTTTGAGTCACTCCATCACAAACAATAGCAATTTTGTTTTTGCTATCACAAACAATGACATCTTCGTTGGGCTTAAAACCACGCGAATTCATTGATGTTGCAGAATAAAAATGAAAATTCATATATCCTCCGGTTCTGTCTGGAATCTGTGAATATGCCTAGTGGAGCATAAATAACGTACAACGAATTCAGGGCGTCAGCGAACTTATCCACAACTACCTTGCTTACAGGATAACGTCTGAGGAACAGGATGTCAAGGGCATTGCAACCGTTCATTTCATCCTTATCATCCTGCCACCGCGCTGTTCCTCCCACATGCAATCAACAAAGTTGATTGACAGCAAGGTATGAATTACGACTTGATCCCATCATCTCCTGTCCATTTCGGGGTTGTATTCATCAGGCTCGAATACGACATTTTCAACAAAAGCTTTTTCGTTGAGAATCCCGTTAAGGGATTGGTGGCCTTACTTATTCATCGATTGCTGTTTCCGTTTTCTGGCAATGGGAAAAGTCTCCATCATGTATTTTGTATTCCATCCGTTGTGCTTATATTCAACAACTCCCTGGGAAGTGATCTGATTTTGATCGCGCTCCTCCTAATCGGCAAGTTTCAATGAGGTCTTACTATCAAAATTCTTAATACTTCCATAGAAATCAATCTTCTCGCCATATAGATCTTTCAAAGCACTATTCAGAAAAACAACTGCTGCTTTTATATTGATGTTTTCCTCTTGCAAGTGGTCTTTCAAATAGTCTTTCGCTTTAGAAATGTTTTCTCCACTTCTTGCAACATTGTCGACGACCAAAATATTGTAAAATTGATCCTGCTGATGATTCTGATAATCATGCCTGATGCCTGCTAAGACATGTTCATTCAAGGGTATTTCGAATGTTTCAAGGCCCTTTCCTCCGCTTCTATCTGCATTTAGCATGAATACAGGACATCTATGAGCACCTTCTCTTGCAAGCAAGTCTGCCGGAATTCCACCGCCCCCTTCAATGCCAACAATCGCATGATAATGGTAGCCTTTATTAGAAACTTTCATCTTTTCATGAAGCTTTTTAATTGATGACATGCATTCGCTCCAGGTAAGCAACAAACCATCGTCCAGCGTAATTTTCTCAATGTAGTTTTTTATTTCAGCTGAGAATTCTACATCGCTCATATTATCTGTCCAAACAATGCGCTGAAAGCCATCTACATCTCCAGGAATCTTGCAATTCTCGTGAGAGAATACAATGATGCGTTTCGAAGGTAATTGGAAACTAACTCCCAATTCAAAAAGGAGATTATCTCTGGGTTGCATATATTTTTTTCCGCGACATTTAACCATATCATCTGGAGAGAGAATAACAATAGCAAAATCATACTTCTCGGACAGATGTTGAAAGGCAGTATATGAGGCTTGAGAAATCAGGAAAAAGTCCTTGTCCCAAGATTTCGCAGTACAAACACCCCTAAGCAATCTGATAAGACGATCACGAACTTTGCTGCGTTCTGAACTAGAAAATACGATGGTTTTCGGTAAAAAGGTTTTCCTCCTAGTCGTCATGATAGATCCCCCCCAAATTCTTGCATCGTATTTATGTAGTATTTGATTCAAAAGTAATGCGCGATCAAAATGCAACCATTTTGTTGAGCAATAAGAATTGTTTGGTGTATTTAAAGCCGATGTAGAAACGAAAAGGTTCTCTCATTTCTTTTCTACCGGGATACATAGCCTTGGAAGATGCAGAACTACCATCTCTTATTCATCTATCTCTATTATACAACATTCCCATGAGAAAAATCAACAGTAAAACTCTGCGGGAACAGAGTAATTTTCGTATGTCATGGCCGTAACCTGGATTGGCGTTATCAAAGGTTCTGGCATCAGCCGTTCAATCAATTATGTGGCCAATCCGGACAAGACTACCGAGGATGCGTTTTACAGTGTCAACATGGAGCAGAGCATTGAATATGCGATCAACCCCAGCAAGGACGTGCAGCGGCTGTATCGAACCGCCATCAACTGTTCCTCCGTTGAAAATGCCTGTTCCGAGATGATGGACACCAAGCAGCGCTTCGGCAAAACCGAGGGTGGGGCGCTGGGATTCCATGTGGTGCAGTCCTTCAAACCTGGTGAGATTGCGCCTGAGCTTGCGCATCGGTTGGGATGCGAATTGGCGCGCCGGTGCTTCGGAAATTATGAGGCCATCGTTGGTACGCATCTGGACAAGGCTCATATACATAACCACATCATCGTCAATTCCGTATCCTTTGTGGACGGGCGCAAATACCATAGTCATGCAGGCAGCTACTACCACGAAATCCGAAAGACCTCGGATGCGCTTTGCAGGGAATATGGCCTGTCCATCGTTCAGGACAACGGTCAGTCGCGGGGCAAGATTCCATACGCCCAGCGCAAGGCGGAGCAGGCGGGCAAGCCCACCTGGGATTCCGCGCTGCGCAGCGATATTGACTATGCCATCTCTCAGAGCCGCAGCTTTGAACAGTGGGTGTACAATCTGCGGAATATGGGCTATGCCGTCAAAACCAATGTGAAGCATCTTGCGGTGCTGCCGCCGGGAAAGCAGAAATTTATCCGCCTGCGCAGGCTGGGAGAGGATTATTCCGAAGAAGGCATCCGCAGCCGCATCAAGGGAAATACCAGAAAGAAGCTGCCGCCGCCCGAAAGAGAACAGGAGAATCCAACTGCCAGGGAATACAGGCCGAATGTACGACGGGTGCGGTATCGGGGTTCGTTTCCCAAATGCAAAAGGAGCAGAATTACCGGCTTCATGGCACTGTATCTCTGGTACGCCTACCGCATGGGCAACAAGGGCAAGGCACGGCCCAACAACCGCAGGATGCACTACCTGCTGCGCGAGGATATCCATAAAATGGATCGGCGCATGGCGATTTGTTCCATGTTGCAAAGGCATCACATTCGGACTGAAGACGATTTGAACCGGCATGAAACAGAGATCAATGCCTGCATTGGAGAACGCATTGCATTTCGGAAGAAGCTGTACAAGCGACAGAACCGTGCAGCAAATCAGAGCGAGATTGACAGGCTCTCCGAGGAAATCAAGGCGCTGCGCCGGGAGCTGAAGCTCATTGAGCATGTACGGACAGATGGACCGGCGCTGCAGGAGAAGCGCAACCGCATTCTCCGGGATATGAACCGCAGCATGGAAAGGCGACCACGGATCCAATACAGAGAAGAAACGAGGTGATGAACCATGTACAATTCCGGCGATGCAGCGGATCAGATGGTGCGCTATGCCTATCAGGGCGGTGAGGTCGTGTTGAAACTCACCGGAGCCGGAGCAAAGAATCTTGCCGCATATCTGGCAAATGTACTGAAGAACCCCAAGCCCACGCCCGGACAGACGAAGCTCAAGCGTCTGCTCCGGGATGGCAAGGAGCTGACCGTCCAACCCGTGCCCACCGGTAAGCTCAAGGAGTTCCGTGAGGAGGCCAAGCGCTATGGCGTGAGCTTCTGCGTCCTGAAGGACAGAAAGGGCAACGGCCGCACCTGCGATATTCTTGTGCGCGCTGAGGATGCTTCCCGTATCAACCGCATCATGGATAAACTTGAGATCGACAACATCCTGTATGGACACATCCGCTCCGAAAAGACGAAGAAAAAGAAAAACCCTACAAAAACCGCGAGGAGCGGAAAAGGGTCGAAGACTACCTCTTCCCATCCGTCGCGGAGTTCCTCCGGCAGCAGGTCGAATACCAGAGCCAATGGCCGGACGACGATTAAGCGTCCTTCGGTGGCAAAGCAGCTGGCAGCATTTGCAGCCGCCATTGGCAGAGAAAGCAGGAGGTCGGCAGAGCGGGCAGAAAAACAGAATCAGGAAGTCAGGTGATGGGCTGATTTGAATCCCGTTGGCAATCATCGCAGATCCGAGGATATTTTTCTGTTTTTCCTGATTCTGCTGCCAGTGGCATGGCTGGCGCTGAAGCTGGCTCCTGTTCTGGTGGACGGCATGGATCTGGAGGGCCTGCTGAACGGCTTGAATGACATGCTGGCAAACCCCTTACAGATCGTGTGGATGGACAACAGCCTTCGCCTTCTGCTGCTGTTCGTCGGAAGCTATACTGTGGGCTATCTGGCCTATGTCACTTCCCGTCGCAACACCATGCCGCAAAAGGAATACGGCTCTGCCCGTTGGGGAGATGTGCGGAAGATAAACGCCAGGTATTCCCAGAAGCCGGCTGATCAGAACCTGATTTTCACCGAGCATCTTCGCATGGGACTTGACAGCCACAGGCACCGGCGCAACCTGAATGTTCTGGTCATCGGCGGTTCCGGCGCAGGCAAGACCCGCTTCTATGCCATGCCCAATCTCATGCAGTGCAATACTTCCTTTGTGATTACCGATCCCAAGGGAGAGCTTCTGCGCTCTACCGGCAGACTCATGTGGGAAAAGGGATACCAGGTGAAGGTGCTGGACCTGATCAACATGCCCGCGTCCCACGGCTACAATCCCTTTGAATACATCGAAACGGATAACGATGTTTTGAAGCTGGTGACGAACCTTATTAAAAACACCACGCCCAAACATGCCAGTACGAATGATCCGTTCTGGGAGAAGTCCGAGACGGCGCTTTTGCAGGCGCTGATTCTGTATCTGTTCCATGAAGCTGCGCCGGAGGAGCAAAACTTCGGGATGGTCATGAAATTCCTGCGGCACATGGAAATCAGGGAGGACGATCCAAACTTCAAGAATGCCGTGGATAAGATGTTCGATGTGCTGGCCAATAAGGATCCGGATCATGTGGCTCTCAGGCAGTATCGCATTTACAAAATGGCGGCGGGCAAGACCGCGAAATCCATTCTGATTTCCGCAGGCGTGCGCCTGGCAGCATTCAATCTGGAGCAGGTGGTGAAACTCACGCAGGTGGATGAAATGGACATCCGTTCCATCGGTGAAGTCCCCACGGCCCTGTACTGCTGCATCCCGGACAGCGATACCTCGTTCAATTTCATTGTGGGCATGCTGTACTCCCAGATATTTCAAACGCTGTACAATCTGGCAGACCGGGAATACGGCGGCAGGCTGCCCATCCATACCCACTTCCTGATGGACGAGTTCGCCAATGTGGCGCTGCCGGACGACTTTGAGAAACTGCTGGCGACCATGCGCAGCCGTGAGATTTCCGTCAGCATCATCCTTCAGAATCTTGCGCAGCTCAAAGCGCTGTTCAAGGACAGCTGGGAGAGCATCGTGGGCAATTGCGATACGCTCCTTTATCTGGGCGGCAATGAGGTTTCCACCCATGAGTATATCGTGAAGATGCTGGGCAAATCCACCATCGACACCACCACCCATGGCCGCAGCCACGGCAGAAACGGAAACTACTCCGACAACTTCCAGCAGACGGGCAGGGAACTGATGCCCGTGGACGAGGTGCGCATGCTGGACAATCGCTACGCCATGGTGTTCCTGCGCGGCGAGCGTGCAGTGCTGGATTTGAAAACCGACCTTGTGCGCCATCCCAATGCAAAGCGAACCACCGCTGCCGGTGGCAAGCCCTACGACCATGCCGAGGCGGATTTCGGTTCCTGCAGCATTGATATCGACCTTTCCCGCATGGACGATTACGGTCTGTATGATCTGGAGGACGAGGAGGACAGGAACAGCCTCATTCCGGAAGAAGAAAATGAAGAAATGGAGTGATCATTTGAAGAAGTATCTGAAGAACAAAATTCCCCTGTGCGCGCTGGTGTGCGCACTGCTGCTGGTGACACTCATGCCTGCAACGGCCTTTGCCGCCAAGGATCCGCTGAGCGTCATCAGCAATCTTTCCACCTTCATGTTTGCCGTGATCAAGGGAATTGGTGTAATCATTCTCGGCTTCGGCATCGTACAGATCGGTCTTTCCCTGAAAAGCCACGATGCCAGCCAGCGTGCCAATGGCTTTCTCACTCTCGCAGGCGGCGTGATCATCATGTTTGCGCAGGAAATTCTCACGCTGATTGCAGGCTGACATGGATATGAGCCCCTGCCGGCTTGGCAGGGGCGTGTAGGGAGGTGAAGCCATTGGCCAGCGAAAGCTGGATTGTTGAGAACATACAAAACGCCTTCAATGTATGGAATGCGAAGATGGCGGAGATCTGGACACTGATTTCCCAATCGCCCGCAGAGTTCAAGGGCGGCGCAATCTGGTCGGTGATCCGAGGTGTCAGCAATGCGCTGATTGCCACGGGACTTGCGCTGGTGGTGCTGTTCTTCGCCATGGGAATCATGAAGTCCACCATCGATTTCTCGCAGTTGAAAAGGCCGGAGCAGGCATTGAAATTCTTCCTGCGATTCGTGTTGGCAAAGACAGCCGTGACCTATGGATTGGAGATCATCACGGCGATCTTTGAAATCTGTCAGAGCGTGATTGCCAAGGCCATGTCCGCCGTGGGCGGCATAGGGTCGAACACCGTGGCCATACCGGACGCGATCGTAAAGAAGATCGAGGCTGTGGGCTTCTTTGAGAGCATTCCTCTGTGGGCGGTGACGCTGCTGGGGTCGCTGTTCATCACGGTATTGTCCTTTGTGATGATCCTGTCCATCTATGGACGGTTCTTCAAGCTCTATACCTACGCGGCCCTTGCGCCGGTGCCGCTGTCCACCTTCGCCGGTGAGGGTACCAGTAGCATGGGCGTACATTTCCTGAAATCCTTTGCGGGCGTGTGTCTGGAGGGAGCCGTGGTCGTGATCGCCTGCCTGATCTATTCCGCCTTCGTATCTTCCAGCCCTGTAACGCTGCGGGAGAATATGACGGCGGTGAATATGGTCTGGTGCTATGTGGGAGAAACCATCTTCGGCATGCTGGTGCTGGTGGGTTCCATCAAGGCATCCGACCGGGTCATCAAGGAAGTCATGGAACTCTGATGGAGGTGATTTTCTTATAGAAGTTAAGATTCCCAGAGATATTCTGACATACGAGGAACACCTGTTCTTCGGTTTATCGCTTCGGCAGTTTGTGAGTGCGGCGTTGGCAGTCGGTACGGCGGTCGGCGCTTATTTTCTGCTCAATGAACGCCTGGGTACGGAGGTGACGAGCTGGGTCTGCATGGCATGTGCCATCCCCTGCACACTCATCGGCTTTATCCGCTTTCAGGGGCAGACCTTTGACCGCTTTGTGAAAACCTGGGTGGAGTCGGAGATGTTCTTTCCCGGCGTGCTGGTCTGCCGCTGCGAGAATGCCTATTATGAGGCCGTGCAGCGCAGGCGCGAGGGTCAACTGCCGGAGATCAAGGCTCAGAGCGATGCGCCGGGCAAGGCAAAGAAACAGCAGCCCGTGCAGCAGGTCGGCATGGAGCCGATTGCCACGGCTCGAATCAAAGATTCAAGGCGCGGCGCCGCTGGCTTTGATACCTACCAGTCTCCCAATATCTACAAATTCAGAAAGCGGAGGAAGCTGCGTTGAGAGAGTTAAAACGGCTTGCCCGCAATGACCGTGAGCGCTTTGTGGTGCCACGCTCCGTGCAGCGCTGGATCCCCATCGATGAAATCTATCCGGACGGCATATTCCGTTCCGGCAGCAAATTCTCCAAGTGCTTCGCCTTTTCAGACATCAACTATGCCATCGCCTCCAAGGAAGATCAGACAGCCATGTTCCTGCTGTATTGCGAACTGATCAACGCCCTGGACGCATCCGCAACAGCGAAGATCACGCTGAACAACCGGCGCGTCAATCGCAGCGATTTTGAAGAATCGGTGCTGATCCCGGAGAGGGATGACAGTCTCAGCGAGTACCGCAACGAATACAACCGCGTGCTGCTGGATCGTGCGATGACGGCGGGCAACAACCTGACGCAGGACAAAACCCTGACGATTTCCGTTGCCAAGCGCAACATCGAGGAAGCCCGCAGCTATTTTTCCCGGGTGAGCGCAGAAATGCAGACGCGCTTTGCCCAGCTGTCCTCCAATTTGTCTGCGCTCAATGCGGATCAGCGGTTGAAGATGCTGCATGATTTCTTCCGGCCCAATGAGGATTTGCCCTATCGCTTCAGCGCTCGCCTTGCCAGAAAGCGCGGCCATTCGCCCATTGATTACATCTGCCCGGATTCCGTGGAGATGAAGGCGGACTACTTCAAGCTGGACAACCGCTTCGGCAGGGTGCTCTACATTCGGGACTATGCCAACTATGTGAAGGACAGTCTGATTCAGGAGCTGTGCGATCTGAACCGCGCGCTGGTGCTGTCCATTGATATGATTCCGATCCCTACGGATGAAGCGGTGAAGGTGACCAACACCCAGCTTTTGAAGGTGGAAACCAACATCTCCAACTTCAACCGCAAGCAGGCTTCCAATCCGGCCAGCATTGGCGTTGTGCCCTATGAGATGCAGCTGCAGCAAAAGGAAGCCAAGGAGTTTCTGGAGGATTTGACCACGCGCGATCAGCGCATGATGCTGGTATCGGTGACGCTTGTCCACATGGCGGGCAGCAAGGAGGAGTTGGACAGCGACACGGAAGTGCTCATGGCGGTGGCCAGAAAGCATCTCTGCCAAGTGGCGACGCTGCGCTACCAGCAGTCGGACGGCCTGCACACGGCGCTGCCCTACGGCGTGCGCAGAACCGATACCCTGCGCACCATGACCACCGAATCCACAGCTATCCTTAT
Organism: Clostridia bacterium; assembly: GCA_030537335.1. Lineage (GTDB taxonomy): Bacteria > Bacillota > Clostridia > Christensenellales > Aristaeellaceae > SFTH01. Next base: position 10,720 of record JAUNNK010000050.1, read on the forward strand.
GCCCTTCAATACCCAGGAGATGTTTGCAAGCGGCGGCGTGTGCTACGGAAGGAATATCATCTCCAAGAACCTGATCTCCATCGACAGAAAGAGCCTGCTCAATGGCAACGGCTTCTTTCTGGGCGTATCCGGTTCGGGTAAGTCCTTTCTATCCAAGGAGGAGATCGTGGCAAACGCCACCGGAACCGATGACGACATCATCATCATCGACCCGGAGCGGGAGTACACCATGATCGTGCAGGCCATGGGCGGTGAGGTGATCCGCATTTCGGCAACCTCCAGGCATCACATCAACGCCATGGACATTTCCCGCGACTACGGAGACGAGGAAAACCCGGTGCTGCTGAAGTCGGAATTCCTGCTGTCGCTGTGCGAAATGGCCGTGGGCAGCGGCGGGCTGACTGCGAGGGAAAAATCCCTGATCGACCGCTGTATCGCGTCCGTCTATCAGGGCTACATCTCCCGGAACTACACCGGAAATCCGCCGACGCTTGCGCACTTTCATCAGGAACTGCTCAAGCAGCCGGAGCAGGAGGCCAGAGAGATCGCGCTGGCGCTGGAACTGTTCACTCAGGGCAGCCTGAACACCTTCGCACGGCACACCAATGTGGACACCGAAAACCGTATCCTGTGCTTTGACATCCATGATCTGGGTTCGCAGCTCAAGCCCATCGGCATGCTGGTTGTACTGGACGCCATCTACAACCGCATTGCGCGCAACCGCGCCATGAAGAAGAACACCTGGATCTATGTGGATGAAATCTATCTGATGTTTCGCAGCGAGTACAGTTCCAACTTCCTGTTTGAACTCTGGAAGCGCGTCCGTAAGTACGGCGCGTTCTGTACCGGCATCAGTCAGAACATCGAGGACATGCTCCAGTCCCACGTCGCCCGCGCCATGCTGGGCAACAGCGAGTTCCTGGTGCTGCTGAACCAGTCCGCATCCGACAGAGCCGAGCTTTCCCGACTCCTCAACATTTCGGGAAACCAGCTCAACTACATCACCAATGCGGAAGCCGGCACGGGACTGATCAAGTGCGGCGGCAGCATCATTCCCTTTGAGAGCAAGTTCCCCACGGATACCAGGTTGTACAGCATGATGACCACGAAACTGGATGAACAGCTGTGAAGTATTCCAATGACACGAAGCAGGTCATAAAGGAACGCAGCCGGGAGGTGCGTGGCAGGAGGGGCATCGACGGCATCGCAGAAAACGCTATGAAGGTGCCGAAGAACACCCTCCTGCTGGGGACTTCCATTCGCCGCAGGGCGAAGGAAGCAAACATCAACGAGGAAAAGACTGATCGGGAAATCTCGGAGCAGATCATACGAAACGATGCAGCGGATGCCGCACAGCTTGGCATATCCGCTGCATCCGCCATTGGGAAGAGTGTACGGAAGATTGAAGCTCAGAAACAGGAGCAGAAGAAGCAGGCTGAGAATGCCGGTACTGCAAATAAAACTGTACAGCAAAGCGTGCAACAAAACGTACCAACGCGGCCTTCACAATCTTCTTCCAATCAGCTTCACACCGAAATCCGTGCCAAGCCAGAAGCCAGTGTTGCCCATGAACGCAAGCCCTTCAGAGCTTCTCACATCCACGTCGAACACTTTGAATTGCGGGAGAGCCGCGTCAAGGCGGGTTCGGCGTACACCACGAAGCAAGTCAATCGTATCTCCTACAAGGCAACGGCTGCAAGCTTTGAAAAGCCCGGCCATCGCATTGCCAAACAGGGCGCGGAAAACACCAAGTATGCCGCGAAAAAGACCATGGATGCATTGAAAGCTGCTGGCAGGGCTGCAATCCGTGCGGCGGAGAGCGCTGTGGCGGCGCTGACTGCAAGCCTTGGAAGCGGCGCAGTGGCCGTTATCGCGGTGATCCTGATCATCTGCATGATAGGCACGATTCTGGCTTCACCCTTCGGCATCTTTTTGCATCTGGCTACGGACAATGGCTCCACACCGCTGGTGGTAGGAGCTGTTTCCCTGAACTCCGCCGTGAACACCATCAACAATGAATACATGGCGAAGGTGGAGCAGCTGGCCGCTGCGGAGAGCGATTCCGTGCACATCGCCGTGGATGGCAACGACGAGGATTTCTACCAACCCCAGAACTGGGTGGACGTGCTGGCGGTGTTCGCTGTGAAAACAGCTCTGGATCTGGAGAATCCCATGGATGTGATCGAGCTGGATGAAACCCGTCAGAAGCTGCTTCGGGAAGTGTTCTGGGATATGAACAGCGTCAAGACCTACACCGAAACCGAAGTTTACAGCGAACAGCTTGTTGATCCCGATACCGGAAAGGTGACGACGGTGCAGAAAACCCGTCGCATCCTCACTGTGGAGGGCAACTGCCACAACGCGCTGGAGATGATCGACGTCTATGGCTTCAATGAGAATCAGGCGGAAATCCTGAAGGAAATGATGGAATCCGACTACTGGACCTACTGGAGCAAGCTCGTCAGCGCAACGCTGGGAGGTGTGGAGGAGGACTGGTCCGGTACGGTTGTGCATGCTGCAGGCGGCATGGATATACCCGTGCTGTATCAGTACAATTACAAGAAAACCGTCTGCACGATAGATGGCAAAGCCAAGTCCGTTTCCACTTCCGGCTGCGGTGCGACCAGCGCTTCCATGGTCATTGCCTACCTCACCGGCAATACCACGCAAACGCCCTACACGCTGTTCAAGTGGGCCTACGATCACGGCTATTACAGCGGCGATGGACTGGGGCATGATGCGGTCTCCAGGCTGTGCAGCAATTACGGCGTGCGTTGCAGCTGGGTGGCCAATACGGAGAAGAACATCCTTTCCGCACTGCAGAGCGGCTATCCGGTGATTGCCCACATGGGCCCCGGCATCTTCACAAAGAACGGACATTACATCGTGCTGCGCGGCGTGACTGCGGACGGCAAAATCCTGGTCAACGATCCGAACAGTTCCAAGCGCACACAGATGGCCTTTCCACTTTCGACGATTATTGGGCAGGCGCGGAGAGCCAATTCCTTCGGCGTCTGCAAACCCATGAAATAGGAGAAACAACATGAAAAGAATCATTGCGCTCACACTTACGTTTATTTTTGCGCTTTCCTGCGCTGCCTTCGCCGAGGGTCAACTGCTCGCCAGCACCATGGTGGTCAACGCCAGCGATGCAATGCTGTGCAACATCGACTGCGCAGTTGCAGCGCTCAACGGCAGGACGATTCAGACCGGCGTACCCTTTTCCTTCAACCAGGCCGTAGGCCCGCGCACCCGTCAGGCGGGCTATGAAGTGGCGGTGAACGGCAACGGCTATGACAAGCTGGGCGGCGGCGTGTCCCAGGTGGCGACCACGCTGCACAATGCGCTGATCAAGGCCAGCGGCGTTACCTTCAGCCAGAAGCACACCTACGGTGATCTGTTCTGCGCAGGCTATGTCATGTCCGGCGCGGAAGCAATTCTCACGGATTATGAAAACGGCTACGATCTGGAGTTCACTTCTCCCAATGCCTATGCCATCTCCATGTGGCGAAGCGGCAACTATCTGTACTGTGAGCTGAAGAAGCCTGCGCCCGAACCGACGGAAGCGCCCATGAAAAAGATGAAGGTGGTCAACTGCCAGAGCTATGTGAATCTGCGCGCAGAGGCCACCGCGAAGTCCGAATCTCTCGCACAGCTCACCCTGGGCACCGAAGTGGAAGCCACCGGCGATGTCTCCGGCGGCTTCATTGAGGTCATCTACATGGGCATGAAAGGCTTCGTTGCGGAGGACTATCTGGCGGAGCAGAAGTGATGGAAAAGACAACGACGCTGATTCCAAGGATGCGCACGATTCGGGAGGCATACGGCTGGCTGAAGAATCAGGACCCGGAAACGTGTCTGAGCTACAATGCGTTCAGAAAGATCGTGCTGAAGGGAAACATCCCAGCTCTGAAAGTCGGGAACCGTTATTTGCTGAACGTCGATGCAATCCTTCCGGCGCTGCAGAAAGCACTGTATTGTGCGCGTGACAAATGAGCATCCGCAAGATTGAGAACAAAAAGGGAACTGTGTACCGGATCTGCGTCTATGCCGGAACAACGATTGATGGCAAGCAGATTCGGTACACCGATACCTATGAGCCGCCGCCCGGCATGAACGAGAAAAAGGCGTACAAGCAGGCGGTGCAGAAGGAAAAGGAGCTCGAAGAAAAGATCAAGCTGGGTTATTCTCCAAATGCGAAGCTGTTGTTTTATGATTTTGCTGCGGAGTGCATAGAGAAACGCAGGGATGAACTCAAACCCAGCACGATTCTTTCCTATGAAAAGATGAACGAGGCGCTCAAGGATCAGATCGGCTATCTGCATCTGGAGCAGATTACCCCCGGGCGTTTGATGGCGCTGTACGACTGGTTGGGCGAAGAGGGGCGAAACAAGCGCAGCGGAGGCAAGCTATCCAGGAAAACCATACGCGAGTATCATATGTTTATCTCGTCCGTCATGGGACGCGCGTTGAAGCAGGGTCGGGTCATGTTCAATCCCTGCGAGAAAGTCGAGATACCCAAGCGTGAACGACGCATCGCCGAGATATTGCAGCCGGAGGAAGTCACCCGCATGCTGAATCTGCTGGAGAAGGAACCGATGAAGTGGCGCGTGTACATCCATCTGTTGCTGGTTTCCGGTGCGAGGCGAGGGGAAATTGCCGGTCTGAAGTGGGACAAGGTGGACTTCGATTCCAACTGTATCGAGATCAGCAACAACCTTCTGTACAACTCCAAGGACGGCGTCTATGAGACCACTCCCAAGACGGAGGATTCGGTGCGCTTCATCAAGATGCCCGTGCAGACGATGAACCTTCTGCGGATGTGGAAAAAGCAGTGCGATATGCTTCGGATCACGAATCTGGAATTCTGGAACGATACAGGCTATGTCCTCATCCAGGACAATGGCGAACCGATCCACCCGCAATCCGTCTCCCGATGGTTTGAGCGCTTCTGTGCGCGCAATGATCTGCCAAAGATTTCCCTGCACAAGCTGCGGCATACCTCGGCGTCCATATTGATCGAGAGCGGCGCAAGCATAACGACTGTCAGCCAACGGCTGGGACACAGCCAGATTTCCACGACGCTGGATGTGTACAGCCACCAGATCAAAAAACGCGACGCAGCGGCTGCGGAGGATCTGGGCAAGGTGTTGTATTTGAAAAAAGACACAAAAAAGAACCAGATTGTGCGGTGAACTTCTGCCGGTTTTTCGTTTCCGGGGCGCAGAAAGTGTGCTTCGATGCGAAAAACCGGCGTTTTTCTATTTTTGCAGGAAAACGATATTCTTATGCACAATGCACAAAATCAAGATTTGGTGTGCACACGTTTTTCGTGAGGTGTGCACACGCCTCTGCACATGCTGTGCACACAAAATGCACACGAAATGGATTTTTGACCAAATTAACATAAAATTAAGCCAGAAGCGGGCGGTTGATAATGCAGGACGAAAACAGAGATCCTGCAAAAATAGGTGGATTTTGGCTCTATAATAAAAGTTGGGGTGAGCCCAAAAGGGAAGACAAAGTAAGCCCCA
>JAUNNK010000213.1 GCA_030537335.1 Clostridia bacterium
AGCTTGCGTCCCTTCAGTTTGTTTGAAGTACCCATCCGATTCCTCCGTCCGCATTACAGGTTGATGGGATAGACGCAGCGCCGGCCATAGCCTGCCTCCAGCACCATTGCCAGAGCGCCGGGTCTGCCGCCATAGCCCAGTCGCTGTGCATATTCGTCCATGCCGCAGATGCTGGGCACGCGGATGATGACGGCGTTTCCCTGATCGGTGTAGCCGGAAATGCACTCCTGTTCGCGGTGCTTGTGTCCGCAGATGAAGAAGTCGATGCCTTCGCTATAGAGAAGCATCGACTGCCTCGCAGCCTTTTCCATCATCCGCACATCCGTGCCGTGGGTGAGCAGGATGCTGTAGCCCTGCACGCTCAGGCGCTTCTGCTGCTCCGTCTCGCTGTACACAACCACGCCGGGATTGTCCTTCAGGCGCTCGCTCAGGAACCAGAAGATTACCTTCTCAAGGTTTTCGCCGGGGAAATCGCCGCGCTTGCTGTTCAGACTGCGGGTTTCGGTATGATTGCCGTCCACGCCGCATACGGACACCGTGGCATAGCGGGAAAGCTCGTTGATCCACTGGGCCATGTACTCCGAAAAGCGCATGCAGCTTTCGACCACGCCCCAGCGCAGCTTCATGAGCTGGCTGGCCCTCAGCATGCCGTCCAGACTGTCTCCGCAGATGAGCAGCTGCACATCGCCGATCTGCTCCTTCTCCAGAATCTTACGGGTCTGCAGGAGGAGCTCGGACATGCGTTCGCAGAATACCTCGGGCGTATAGCGGTTGAGCACCTCGCCGCGAAGACCGCGCACCGTCCACTCAGCGCCGAAGTGACAATCTGCAAGGCAGAGCACCAGCGTGCGCTTGCCTACGGCGTATTTCTCCTCCGCCGGCAGAACGGCCATGGGCGGCATTTCCTTCACCGCGCGAATGACAGAATCCCGCAGCGCCTCACTGCGGGACCTGGCTCTGTATGTCGCATTGATTTCATTGCGCAGATCGCGGAGCTGCTGCACGTTGTCCGGCGCAGCTTCTTCCTCCGGATACTAGGCAATCATTCCGCTGTCCGCAGCCAGCTTGATGCCGGCGCCCATCTTGCGGAGCTGATCGGGATGCAGACCGCATCCGGATCGCTCTGCGATCTCAGACCAGTCCAGGTCGGACGCGCCGGTCACCTTGCTGTACATCTCGCGAATCAATTCGCGCTTATCGTTCATTTTCTCACCTCACCCGGACAGCGACCACCCCGTCGTCGATCATATACCCGTCCTGATCGGCAAAATGTCTGCTGCCTCCCGGAACGTCGATCACGATGATCCTGTCCATATCGTACTGATCGCCATACCGCGTTTTGTGCGGAGCGTATTTTCCTTTCGTGCTTTCCACCTGATAGACAGAGTCCCTATACTCGAAACGCCCGTCCACATCCACTCTGCAGCCGTGCAGACTGCAGCCCGGAAAGGATTTCCGGATCGATTCCAAACGCTCGAACCGGGTGGAGGGTCTTGCGCGAGTTTCTTTCTTTTTCTGGGGGCCCATATGCGCATCAAGCCTATCTGTCAGAAGCGCATATCTCAGCCGTTCGTCAGGCGTCAGCCTGTTCAGCTGAACGCAGCCGCCCTCCAGCATTTCCGCAATGGCCTCCGGACAGTCGGAAATGCTGATTTCTCTGCTACCCACAACCATTTCCTTGTAGCTCGTCAGGGAATCTCTCTCATCCGGAGGCACGTCGCGCAGGAGAAGGGTCCCACAGCGATCCAGCAGCCGCTTCACCTTCGTTTCAGGCGAATATGGCTGCGCATGATTTTCACTGAGCCAGTTTTTCAGACAATAATTCGTCCAGTATTTCAGGATCAGCTCCTCGATGAGCTCAATCTTGCTCTGTTCCTCGTTGTATAAAAGCGTAAATCGAACGCCATTGGGCTATGTGATTCCATATCGTGACGCCATGTTCAACCTCCTCCCTAAACTTTACTTCCGGTCTGCGCGAGCTTTTCGCGCGAATATTTCAGCTTTTTATTGGAGTTTTCTTCCCAATATGTTACTTCCGAGCCGGAGCATATTTTCGCGCGTAGGTATCCGCCCAATTCTGATTATTCTGCCGCACGATCTACGTTACGGCGTTCCTGAATTCCCGTTCCACAGTGCCCTGCTCACGGCCATGAATCTCTGCAATATCACGCAGGGAGTAGCCATCCATGACCTGCTTCAGGGTTGCCATCATGCCGTCAGTCAGGCCGCATGCCGCAATCAGGCGGTCAAGATCCATGTAGGTACACTAGACGGCCTCCGACTAACCAAAGCCTCCCTGGGAGTCCAGCGACGTCCCGTTCTGCTGGCGCGCATGATATGCAGCATCCAGCTTGCTGCGGTTCTTCAGCTATTGCGCCACAACGCGCTCCTCGCTCTAGGGCAAATACGCCCACTCCGATTCATTTCTCATCTTTCTCATCCTCCTTTTTCGCTTCCAGTGACAATATCCATTCACAAATCTCCGCCGCCAGAGGATCCTTTGATGACCGAGCCAACCTTCTGACGTCCTCTGCCGGAATGAAGTTCTTCCGCAGAATCTGATAGGACGGTGTGCCATCCCTGAGAACGCATCTCTGCACCCGGATCCACCATGATTCCCGATTCGGACATGCGCAGCCCATGGGACTGGGGTTTGCCAAACGCAGCTTGTAGCCAACGTCGTACGCAGGGTACAATAATCTGTGACCGAGGTCATATACCGTCATTTTTCCGTATGACGCATGGTGCAGTGTCCGTGCGGTTCCGATCAGATCGATGCGCCTGGCGGTCTCCATATCTGTCACCTCGCCATTTATATAGCTCAGATATTCCAGATACTCATTCCACTCTGCGCGGGGCAGCTTTTCCTTGAGCACATTCTGCGCAATCTATGCGTGCAGCGC
>JAUNNK010000214.1 GCA_030537335.1 Clostridia bacterium
AGCGGAACAGCGTCACGTCGCCGTCCTTCATCACGTAGTCCTTGCCCTCGGAGCGCACCAGGCCCTTCTCCTTGCAGGCTGCGATGCTGCCCTCGCGCACCAGATCCTCGTAGGGCACGATCTCGGCGCGAATGAAGCCGCGCTCAAAGTCGGTGTGAATCTTTCCGGCGGCCTGGGGGGCCTTGGTGCCGTCCTCGATGGTCCAGGCGCGTACCTCCTTGGGGCCGGCGGTGAGGTAGGAGATCAGGCCCAGCAGCCTGTAGCCCAGCGTGACCAGGCGATCCAGACCGCTCTCGCCGATGCCCATGTCCTCCAGGAACATCTGCTTCTCGTCCGGCTCCATCTGGGAGATGTCCTCCTCCACCTGGGCGCAGATCACCAGCACCTGCGCGCCCTCGCTCTCGGCGATCTGACGCACGGGCTTCACCAGCGCAAGCTCGCTCTCATCCTTGCCCAGATCCTCCTCGCCGATGTTGGCGGCGTAGATGACCTTCTTCATCGTCAGCAGGAACCAGTCGTGCACGGCGGCCAGCTGCTCCTCATCGAGCTTCGCCGTGCGGGCGGGCTTGCCCTCGTTCAGGTGCTCCAGCAGGATCCTGCCTGCCTCGGCCTCCAGCGCGAACTTCTTGTCGCCCTTCTTGACCATGGCGGCGGCCTTCTCCGCGCGCTTGGTCACGGTCTCGATGTCGGCCAGGATCAGCTCGGTGTTGATCACGTCGATGTCCCGGGCGGGATCGACGCTGCCGTCCACGTGGATCACGTTGTCGTCCTCAAAGCAGCGCACCACGTGCACGATGGCGTCCACCTCGCGGATGTGGGACAGGAACTTGTTGCCCAGACCCTCGCCGCGGCTCGCGCCCTTCACCAGACCCGCGATGTCCACGAACTCCAGCGTGGCCGGGGTGTACTTCTCCGGATGATACATCTCCGCCAGCACGTCCAGACGCTTGTCCGGCACGGCCACCACGCCGGTGTTCGGCTCGATGGTGCAGAAGGGATAGTTGGCGGCCTGCGCGCCCGCGCAGGTGATGGCATTAAACAGCGTGCTCTTGCCGACGTTCGGCAGACCGACGACGCCCAGTTTCATTTCATTTCCTCCTAAATCGACGCAGCGCCCTCCAAAAGGGAATCCTCCCCCCGGATGCGCAGATTTCCATGGGCAATACCGGACAAATGCGTTGGTGCGATGGCGAGTGAATTTTTCGGCAGATGCAATTACGGATTTCGAAGGTTTACTGGACGTAAATCGAGAAATCTGTAAGCAGCAGATGGCGGAAAAGGCGCCGCTAGCGTCGCCGATGGATTGTGCAGGACTGCCCATTGATAGTGTATAATAAACCCGCTGCATTTGCAAGCACCGGCGCGAAAAAGCTGGAAAAAAAGTGAAGGGCCATGGCCGGCAGAAATGTTTACAATTTTATTATTGACCGTTCGGTCTATTTGTGCTAGGATATAGAAAATATACCGGATGGTCAATTTTATGGAGTGCGCCAGCATCAAACGCGAAGAAAACTGCCGGAGGATGCTGCGCATTCTTATTCATGGTGTATTGATTCGGCACGCCGACAATCATGGTTATTCCTGATTAGGCAAGCCGCAGGCTTGGCCGGGTCGGCGGGCCCCGGAGGGTTGCACGCCGACAATCATGGTAGCATCGAAAGGAGCGAATATCGACATGGCGAAAGAAAATGGACAGACGCAATCCGTGTTGGGGGAAATGGCCCCAGCGAAATCCATCATAAAGCTGGCAATTCCGGCGACCCTTGCGCTGCTGGCGAAGGCGGTCTACAATCTGGTGGACACCGCCTACATCGGCATGCTCAATTCCGACATTGCCCTGACGGCAGTGGGTGTGACCGTTCCGCTGCTGCTGATCATGGTTTCCATTGAAAACATCTTCGCCGCAGGCGCAGCCGTGCTGGCGGGGCGACAGCTGGGCGCAAAGGATGATGAGGGTGCAAGCCGCACGATCACGACGATCATCGGCGTGTCCGTGCTCATCGGCGTCATACTCTGCGCATGCGGCGTCGTCTTTCTGGAGCCACTGATGCGGGCCTTCGGCGCTTCGGACGCATCCCTTCCCCAGGCCAAGAGCTACGCCTTCTGGATGTTCATCGCGGCGCTGGCCAATCTTCCCGCCCAGAGCATGAACTGTGCCGCCCGCGCGGAATCCTCCGTGAAGATCTCCTCCATCGCCGTGATCACCGGCGCGCTGCTCAATGTGCTGCTGGACCCCGTCTTCATGTTTGACTGGGGCCTGAACATGGGCGTGGAGGGCGCTTCCCTCGCAACCACGGTCTCCCAGTTCGTGACCTTCTTCATTCTGGTCTGGTTCTATCTCAGCGGGCGCTCCATCATCAAGATCCGTGCAAGGGCCTTCCGCCCGAGCTGGAATCTGATCAAAACCGTCGCCGTCATCGGCATCCCGACGGCGGTCATCCAGATTTGCCTGTCCGTCGCAGCCTCCCTGACCAACATCGCCGCCGCCGGACTGCCCCAATCCGACGAGATCATCGCCGCCTACGGCGTCGTCCAGCGTCTGATCCTCATCGGCTGCTACGTCATCATGGGCTTCATGCAGGGCTATCAGCCGGTGGCCTCCTATGCCTTCGGCGCAAAGAACGAGGAGCGCTTCCATCAGTCTGTGCGTTTTGCCCTGAAGGGCTCGCTGCTTCTGACTGTGCTGGTCGCAGCGGTCTACATCCTGCTGTCCAGTCCGCTGATCCGGCTGTTCAACCAGAACCCCGTCATCGTGAACTACGGCAAGTGGCTGCTGATCTCCCAGGTAGCGCTGTATCCGGCCTTCGGCCTGTGCTATATGATGACCATCACCTATCAGACCATCGGCGCATCCCGCTACGGACTGTTCCTGTCGCTGATCCGTCAGGGCCTGT
>JAUNNK010000051.1 GCA_030537335.1 Clostridia bacterium
CGCGCGCAGCGGTCGGCAAAGCCCCGGCGGCGGTCGGCGTTGCGGTAGACGGTCAGCTCCCCGGCGCTGCGGATCGCACGGCGCACCAGCATCACGCGGCCGCGCTCGTCCACCCGCACGCCGTCGGGATGGCCCGCGGCCTCGAACACCAGCGCGCACAGCCTTGCGGGGCTGAGCACACGCAGGCGGAAGGAGCCCGGCAGCTTCAGTTCGCGCAGCAGCAGGCGCTCGGTCAGCAGCGTGAGCTGCTTCGGCACCACGATGTACTGGGTCGCGTCCTCCGCTGCAAGCGCCGCGCCGATTTTCTGCACCAGCGCGCCGGAGAGCAGGCGGTTCTCCCCCGTGTGCACCTTCAGCATGCCAAAGCACCTCCCTTGTAAAATGGGGCTGCGGCGGGGTGAAGGCACCCCGCCCTACGGTTTTCATTTCTAAGCAGTCCCACCATTGTTATGCGGCGGGGTGAGGTCACCCCGCCCTACGGTTATACGTTACAGTTCCACATTCTTCCGCAAACCTGAGAATCAGAAAATGGAGCTCACGCCCATGGTGGCGAACAGCGTGATGGCGCAGGCGGTGAAGTTGCCCAGCAGGATGACGATGGCCGACTTGAGGCGGGGCATCTCGAAGAGCGTGGCGATGGCGCTGCCCGTCCAGCAGCCGGTGCCCGGCAGCGGGAGCGCCACGAAGATGTACAGGCCGAGCAGTTCAATGGTCTCCTGGGAGACCCTGCCCTGGAGCCAGCCGCGAATGCCGCTGCTCTTTTTTGCGTGCATCTTTTCCCGCTTGCGGGCGCTGCGCTTCTCCAGCCATGCGGCGAACTTGCGCACCGGCTTGATGGGCAGGGTGTAGAACCAGTCCAGCACAGGGCGCAGCAGCAGCAGGATGAAGGGCATAGGGATCGTGGAGCACACCGCCGCCAGCAGGTAGGCGAACAGCGGCGGCATGCCCAGCCCCAGCATCACCGGAACCGCGTAGCGGCCCTCGTAGGTGGGCACCATGCTCAACAGCGCGGTGCTGAGCACCTTGGCCAGGTTTTCCGATACGACGAAGCTGTTCTCAGCGGCCGACAGCAGGCGCAGGCCACCCAGGGAAAGCCGATTCAGCATATTGAACCTCCGAAATCGCATTTCTTCTATATATATTCCTGGATAGGCTACTCCCTCCGGGGCGTGCGCGGCCCATCCATTCAATATTCTATTTTAGCATATCCCAACCCATGAATCAATCGCAAGACCGGAAAGCCCATTCGTTTTCATGCCGCTTTGCTTGAAATGTCACAATTGACTGCTACAATGGAACATGGACAAGCTTACGATAGAATAAGATGGGACTGATACATTTGAAATACAACACGATCCTCTTTGACCTGGACGGAACCCTGACGGAATCCGGCATCGGCATCACCCGCAGTGTGGCCTATGCCTACGAAAAGCTGGGCTTGCCCGTGCCGGAGCAGGCGGTGCTGGACCGCTTCGTGGGGCCTCCGCTGGTGGCGGCGTTCATGGAGTACGCCGGTCTGAGCGAAGCGGAGGCGCGCCACGCCGCCGACGTATACCGGGAGCGCTTCTCCGAAATCGGCTGGCGGGAGAACCGGCTCTACACCGGCATCGCGCCGCTTCTGAAGGAATTGAAGGCGCAGGGCTGCTATCTGGGCATCGCCAGCGGCAAGCCGGAGATCTTCGTGCGCCGCATCGCGGACTACTTCGGCTTCGCGCAGTACTTCGACGCCATCGTGGGCATCCACATGGAGACCACCCACGCGGACAAGCATGAGCTGATCACCCAGGCCCTGAACGGGCGCGGCGTTGAGGGTGCGGCGATGGTGGGCGACCGGAAGTTCGACATGGCCGCCGCACGGGACATGGGCCTGCGCGCCATCGGCGTGAGCTACGGCTACGGTTCCCATGCGGAGCTCGCCGAATCCGGCGCGGACGAGATCGCGGACAGCGTTGCCGAGCTGCGCGAAATTCTGCTTCCGGGCGTGCCGGTGGCTCCGGGGCGCTTCATCAGCTTCGAGGGCGCGGACGGCTGCGGCAAGAGCACCCAGATGAACCTGCTGGCCGAGCGCCTGCGCGAGCGCGGCTACGACGTGCTCTGCACCCGGGAGCCCGGCGGCTGCGAGATCTCCGAGCGCATCCGCGAGGTGGTGCTGGACATCCGCCACAAGGGCATGTCCTCCGAGTGCGAGGCCCTGCTCTACGCCGCATCCCGCGCGGAGCACGTGCGCCAGGTGCTGCTTCCGGCGGTAAAAAGTGGCAAAATTGTGCTCTGCGATCGATTTTTGGATTCAAGTTTTGCATATCAGGCCCGTGGGCGTGAACTTGGAGACGAGTTTATACGTCAAATAAACGCACCGGCAAGGGCGATCACCCCCGACCGCACGCTGCTGTTCGTGGGGGATCGGGAGGCCGTATCGCGGCGGCTGCGCTCGGGGACGCAGCTCGACCGCATCGAGGTGGAGGGCGACAGCTTCGTCCGCCGCGTCTATGAGGCCTACGAGGAGATTCACGCCGCCGAGCCGGAGCGCGTGCACATCATCGATTCCAACCGAACGATTGAGGAGATCTTTGCGGACGTGTGCGCCGACATAGACGGCCTGATCGGCTGATCCCACCCCTGACTTCCCGCCAAAGGAGTTGAAAATATGGCATACGAAAATCTGTGCATGTACTGCTTTCAGGATCTGAACGGCGAGAGCATCTGCCCGCACTGCGGCAAGGACGCGCGCGCCGCGGTTCCGCAGATCCAGATGCTGCCGGGCAGCCTGGTGTACCGCGACCGCTTTCTGGTGGGCCGCGCCCTGGGCCAGGATTCGGGCGGCATCGTGTACACCGCGCTGGACACCAAGCGCGGCGGAACCATCCGCATCCGCGAATACCTGCCCCGCAACTGCGCCGAGCGCCTGAACGATGGCACGGTCGTGCCCGTCGCCGGCATGGAGGACGCCTTCGAGGCCGGTATGAAGAAGCTGCGCGCCAGCGTGGAGAGCGTGGAGGATCCGAAGAAGCGCCACTTCTACTTTGAAGAAAACGGCACGGCTTACATCGCCCAGCGCAAGAACGGCGCAGCCCCCGCCCATGAGGACGAGAGCGACGACGACATGGACGAGGCCGATCATCGCAAGAAGATCGCGCTCTACATCTGCATCGCAGCCGCCGTGGTGCTGGTGATCGCCCTGGGCCTTGTGCTGTTCCTCAACTCCATGAGCGACCCGGACGACGTGACGCTGGACAATCCGCTGACCACCGTGGCCGCCGACGCCACCTGGATGCCGATGACCACGCCCACTCCCACGCCCTACGCCACCGCGACCTTCGCGGCGCTGGTGGATCCCGAGCTGAGTTGGATGGACTACACCTACGACGGCGATGTGGAGAAGGAGTACAACCAGCAGCAGCAACAGGCCGCCTCTCCCACGAAGATGCCAACCATTATCACCGAGGAGAAGCACGACACCATCAGTGGCTCCTCCAGCACCACCGACGTCACCACCCTGCAGAAATATCTGGTAAAGCTGGGCTGGCTGAGCAGCTCCAACGTGACCGGCAGGTACGATTCCGCCACCAAGCAGGCCGTGAAGGACTTCCAGACCTACGTCAACGAGCACTGCTCCCCTGCGAAGAAGCTGGCCGTGGACGGCATTGCGGGCGAAAAGACCCTGCAGTGGCTGTACAATTCCTCGGTCTCGCTGACCAAGCCCACCCCCACGCCGAAGCCGCTGGTGACCGCCGCCCCCGACAAGGGCATCATCAACGCCGGCTCCTCCAAGACCCTGATCCGGGGCCTTCAGCAGCAGCTGATCGCGCTGGGCCTGCTGCCCGAGGGCAGCGCCGACGGCGTGTTCGGCTCCAGCACCACCACTGCGGTGAAGAACTTCCAGATCCGCGTGAACCAGCTCCAGGGCTACAGCGCCCTGAACGTGGACGGCGTGGTGGACGAGCTGACCCAGTCCTACCTGGACTACTACGTCGACTGGTGGCTCGAGCAGCAGGCGGCGACGCCCACCCCCAAGCCTCTGAACACTGCGACCGCCAAGCCCACCGCCACACCCACCCCCAAGCCCATGAACACGCCCGACAACGGTGGCACCATCAACGCCTCCTCCTCGAAGGCGGATATCACCGAGATGCAGGAGCTGCTGGAGAAGGTCGGCCTGCTCAAGAGCAGCGACGTGGACGGCAAGTACGGCAGCGGCACAGCAACTGCGGTCAAAAACTTCCAGAAGTTCGTCAACAACAACCTGGGCACCGAGACCCTGGCCGTCACCGGCGAGTGCGACCTGCTGACCCAGCAGTACCTGCGCTACTGCGTGGAGAAGGGCATCAAGGTTGAGAGCGCAACCGCAGCCCCCACCGCTGAACCCACCGCAGTTCCCACCGCTGCGCCGACTGCCGAACCCACCACCGAGCCCACCGTGCCTCCCGAGGAGGATCCGGATTACAGCGAGGGCGACGTGGTCGTCGACGCAGACTCCCCGAGGGAGTCCATCAGCTACGTGCAGGAGATGCTCTCCGCCGTGGGCCTGCTCAAGAGCAGCGACGTGGACGGTAGCTACGGCAACAAGACCATCAACGCCGTCATCCTGTTCCAGCAGTGGGTCAACCAGGAGAAGGGCAGTCAGGTGCTGGAGGTCAGCGGCGTGTGCGACGCGCTGACGCTGCAATACCTGGAGTACTGCTCCGACAAGGGCTTCGACATCGGCGGAGCGAACGCTACACCGGTTCCCACCGCCGAGCCCACCGCCGAACCCACCGAGGTTCCCGGCGTCGGCATGGTGGAGAACTTCCACATCGCTGTGGACGGCGTGCTCAGCGACGGCAGTCCGATTGAAGTGCCCGAGGGCGGCAAGGTTACCGTCCAGTGGGCTGCGGACGGCGCGGAGAGCTACTACGTCTACCTCTACGACGGCGACAACAATCTCATCAACAGCGCGGACGCGGTGCACAACACCGAGATGACCGTCAGCAGCAAGACCATGACCCCCGGCGTGATTTACTCCCTGCACGTGGGCGCGATGCCCGCAAACGGTGGCAAGGAGGACGTGCTCTGGGAGACGGTACAGCTGATCCGCCCGGTCGCGGCGACGGCTGAGCCCACCGCCGAACCCACGGAAGCGCCCACCCGTGCGCCCAGTGTCTCAACGCCCGTGCTCAACATCGGCTCCTCGGTCTACCAGGAGAACGGCGTGACCTACGTCAGCGGCGAATCCATCATCTTCAGCTGGACCGCCGACGGCGACGTGGACCACTACATCGCCACCCTGCGCTACGAGGACGGCACCGGCTACTCCCTGGGCTCCACCCACGACACCAGCAAGACCGTGGAGACGGACTACCTGCGCTCGCTGAAGCCCGCCGGAATGTGGCGGCTGGAGGTCGGCGCGGTGGCGGTCGGAGCCAGCGACGAGGACGCGGTGTGGAACATGCTGACCTTCGGCGTGCCCGGTGCGGCGGCTCCCGAGGAGCCGGATGAGCCCGCCGAGACGGAAGCGCCCGCCGATCCCGGCAGCGAGAAGATCACCTACATCGACGCTGCCAGCGACCCGAACGACATCCAGACCATGCAGATGGCGCTGTACAAGTACGGCCTGATCAACACCGATACTGCCCAGCCCGGCTTGCTGGACGCTGCCACGCTGGAGGCCGTTGCCGCCTTCCAGATGAAGGTGAACGAGCTCTACGGCGCGGAGCTGTACGTGATCGATCCCACGGTGGACGCATTTGTGGACGAGGCGACGCTGAATCTGCTGCTGTATCAGGAGCTGAATCTGAACCCCTGATTTCCACAAATTAAATCTTCAGAAACCTATGGGCCGGGAAGGATTTCGATCCCCCCGGCCCGAACTCTATATACATTACAAATTACTTTTCAGACGACCCCCATGTGCAGCCGCATGGGGTTTTCACGATGTAAGGAGGAATTCCAACATGCCGTTCTTTGAGACTTCCGTGCAGGAAATCAAGTACAAGGTGCTCAAGAAGGTTGCCGAGCTGGCCTACGAGGATCAGCTGCTGCCGGAAAACATGCTCAGCATCCCCGAGGAAATCATTCCCGAGGGCAAGCCCACCATGCGCTGCTGCATCTACAAGGAGCGCGCCATCATCAACCAGCGCGTCTCGGCGGCCATCGGCGGCGGCGGACATAGTCGCCGCAACGTGCGTGTGCTGCCCATCGCCTGCGACGAATGCCCCATCGAGGGCATTCAGGTGACCCACTCCTGCCACGGCTGCATCGCCCGCTACTGCGCCAACACCTGCCCCAAGGGCGCGATCTCCATCGTCAACCTGCGCGCCCAGATCGACAAGACCAAGTGCGTGGAGTGCGGAGCGTGCCTGTCCGCCTGCTCCTACTCCGCCATCGTGCGCGTGGTGCGCCCCTGCGTGGAGGCCTGCAAGACCCGCGCCATCGAGATCGATCCCGACTCCCGCAAGGCCCGCATCAATGAGGAAAAGTGCGTCTCCTGCGGCGCGTGCGTGTACCGCTGCCCCTTCGGCGCGATCACCGACGAATCCTACATCACCGACGTGATCCGCCTGATCCGCGAGTCCGATGACAACCGCAAGTACCACGTCTACGCCATCATCGCGCCGTCGGTGGCCACCCAGTATCCCAAGCTGCAGGTGGGCCAGCTGGTCACCGCGCTGGTGAAGCTGGGCTTCTACTTCGTGGCCGAGGCCGCCGAGGGCGCGGATCTCACCGCCTGGCAGGAGTCCGGCGAGCTTGCCGAGAAGGGCTTCCTCACCTCCAGCTGCTGCCCCGCCTTCGTAAGCTTCGTGGAGCAGGAGTTCCCGAACCTGAAGAACTATGTCTCCCACACCCTCTCCCCCATGGCCACCATCGCCCAGCGCCTGAAGGAGAAGGATCCCACGGCGAAGGTCGTGTTCATCGGCCCCTGCATCGCCAAGAAGAGCGAGGCCATGAACACCCGCGCCGGCGAATTCGTGGACTACAGCCTGACCTTCGAGGAGATGCAGGCCATGTTCGGCGCAAAGGGCGTGGATCCCGCCGCGTGTGAGAGCGCCGACATGCGCAGCGTCTCCCCCTACGGGCGCGGTTTCGCCCGCTGCGGCGGTCTGGCCGAGGCCGTGCGCGAGGCCCTGAACGAGCGGGGCGTTACCGAGGAGCAGTTCAAGCTGGATCCCGCCATCGGCGACGGCCTGGCGGAGTGCAGAAAGCTCCTGACCATCACCCGCTCCGGCAAGCTCAAGCAGAATTTCATCGAGGGCATGGCCTGCGTGGGCGGCTGCGTGGGCGGTCCGGCGAGCCTGACGCACAATCCCCGGGCGCTGGCGCAGCTCGACCGACACAAGAAGGAGGCCACCGGAACCATCCAGGCCACGGTGGAGGACCACAGCGGCAATAGCTGAGCAAAAATTTGTACAGTCATCCTCAATTTGCAGCAATTTCCCGTTGACAAATTGGGCAGTTCGCGCTAAAATTACGTTATGGGAATTTCGCCATTCCCAACAGACATGGCAATTCTGAAAGGAGAACCCCAAGCATGAAGAAATTCACTTCCCTGATTCTGGCTCTGGTGCTGTCCCTGGCATCCGTCGCCTGCGCCGAGGAGACCGGCTCCATCTACTACCTCAACTTCAAGCCCGAGGTCGCTGAGGCCTGGGAGGCTCTTGCCGCCGCCTACACCGCTGAGACCGGCGTCCCGATGACCGTCATCACCGCCGCCTCCGGCACCTATGAGGATACCCTAAAGTCCGAGATCGCCAAGACCGAAGCTCCGACCCTGTTCCAGGTGAACGGCCCCATCGGCCTGAAGACCTGGAAGGACTACTGCTATGACATGTCCGGTTCCGCCTTCTACGACGAGCTGACCAACGACGCCTTCGCGCTGAAGAACGGCGACGCGGTTCTGGGCATCGCCTACCTGACCGAGACCTATGGCCTGATCACCAACACCGCTCTGCTGGAGAAGGCCGGCTACAGCGTTGCTGACATCACCAACTTCGAGACCCTGAAGGCCGTCGCCGAGGACATCACCGCCCGCAAGGACGAGCTGGGCTTCTCCGCCTTCACCTCCGCCGGCATGGATTCCTCCTCTGACTGGCGCTTCAAGACCCACCTGGCCAACATGCCCATCTACTATGAGTATCTGGCGGACGGTATCACCTCCACCGATGCCATCAAGGGCACCTATCTGGACAACTACAAGGCCATCTGGGATCTGTATATCAACAACGCCACCTGCGAGCCCACCACTCTGGCCGCCAAGACCGGCTCCGACGCCGAGGCCGAGTTCCAGCTCGAGGAGGCCGTGTTCTTCCAGAACGGCGACTGGGAGTACGGTGCGATCTCCGAGTATATCCCGGACGAGAACCTGACCATGCTGCCCATCTACATCGGCGTTGAGGGCGAGGAGAATCAGGGCCTGTGCACCGGCACCGAGAACTTCCTGTGCGTGAACTCTCAGGCTTCCGAGGCCGACATCCAGGCCACCCTGGACTTCCTGTACTGGCTCGTGACCTCCGAGACCGGCACCACCACCCTGGCGGACACCATGGGCTTCGACATCCCCTTCAAGGCCGCCAAGGAATCCACCAACTACTTCAAGAAGGTTGCCGCTGAGTCCGTCGCCGCTGGCAAGACTCCCGTGACCTGGAACTTCACCACCATGCCCTCTGAGACCTGGAAGAACGGCGTTGGCGCTGCTCTGACCGACTATGCGCAGGGCACCGGCGAGTGGGACGCTGTCGTCACCGCTTTCGTTGACGGCTGGGCGGCCGAGATCGCTGCTGCAAACTAAGCCTTTGCAGATCGCCTGATCCCCTCAGGGATTGAACAGGGTGCGGCGGA
Organism: Clostridia bacterium; assembly: GCA_030537335.1. Lineage (GTDB taxonomy): Bacteria > Bacillota > Clostridia > Christensenellales > Aristaeellaceae > SFTH01. Next base: position 8,809 of record JAUNNK010000051.1, read on the forward strand.
ATCCGCGCCGCACCCTGTTTTTTGTTTTGTACGTGATTTGCCGGCTTTAACGACGATCCAACGGCATGCGATATGCGTCCCCGGTTCCACCGGAGGCGGATATGGCCTGCCGGACAAGTGCAGTTTGCCACACAGGAGGTTGGTTCTATGGAGAAATCCATGCGCAAGTATTGGCCGATTTTCGTGCTGCCAACCATGCTTGCATTCCTGATCGGGTTTTTGATTCCCTTCATCATGGGCATCTATCTCTCGTTCTGCAATTTCACAACGGTCACGGACGCGCAGTTTGTGGGACTGGCGAACTACATTCGCATCTTCACCGATCCCAGCTCCAATTTCCTGCATTCGCTGTGGCTCACCTCGCTGTTCACGGTGGTCAACGTGGTTCTGATCAACGTGTTTGGCTTTGTGCTGGCGCTGCTGCTGGTGCGCGGCTTTAGGGGCACCAACCTCTTCCGCACGGTGTTCTTCATGCCGAACCTGATCGGCGGCATCGTGCTGGGCTGGATCTGGAACCTGCTGCTCACCGGCATTCTGGATAAATTCGGACGCACGCTGGTCTACTCCGAGGCCTACGGCTTCTGGGGCTTGACCGTGCTGATGCTGTGGCAGCAGGCGGGCTACATGATGATCATCTACATCGCCGGCCTGCAGAGCATCCCGGACGATCTGATCGAGGCCGCGTCCATCGACGGCGCAACGCCGCTGCAGACGCTGTTCAAGATCAAGATTCCGATGGTCATGCCCTCCATCACCATCTGCACCTTCCTGACGCTGACGAACTCCTTCAAGCTCTTCGACCAGAACCTGGCGCTGCTGAGCGCGGAATCCAGCGGCAAGCTCAAGCTGCTGGCGCTGGACATCTATGAGACCTTCTACGGCCGCAACGGCTGGGAGGGCGCCGGTCAGGCGAAGGCCGTGGTCTTTACGATCATCGTGGCCCTGATTGCCATGGTGCAGATGCGTCTCACCAATCGCAAGGAGGTGCAGCAGTAAATGGCCCGCGAAAAGAAAGTCAAAGTCCCGCAGAAGAAGGGCAGCTGGATCCTGACGCTCATCTTCTCCGTGATCTCCATCGCCTATATCTACCCGCTGCTGCTGGTGCTGATCAACTCCTTCAAGAAGAAGGCTTTCATCAGCCGCCTGCCCTTCGCCCTGCCGAATGCAAAGACCTTTGTCGGCTGGGAGAACTACACCAATGGCCTTACGAAGATCAATTTCTTCGATTCCTTCGCCAACAGCCTGATTATCACGGTGCTTTCCGTGATTCTGATCCTGCTGTGCACCTCCATGTGCGCCTGGTTCATCTGCCGCGTGCGCACGAAGCTCACCCGCGCCGTGTACTACCTCTGCCTGTTCTCCATGGTCGTGCCCTTCCAGATGGTGATGTTCACCCTCTCCAAGACCGCCGACTACCTGAAGCTGAGCACCCCGTTCACGATCCCGATCGTGTACCTGGGCTTCGGCGCGGGCCTGGCAGTGTTCATGTTCTGCGGATATATGAAGTCCTGCCCGATTGAAATCGAGGAGAGCGCCATGGTGGACGGTTGCACCCCGCTGCGCACCTTCTTCTCCATCGTTCTCCCCATCCTCCAGCCCACCTACGTCACCACCGCCATCCTGGAGACCATGTGGATCTGGAACGACTACCTGCTGCCCTACCTTGTGCTGAATCTGAAGAAGTACAAGACCATCCCGATCGCCATTCAGTATCTGAAGGGCGGCTACGGCTCGGTGGACATGGGCGCAATGATGGCCATGCTGGTGCTCTCGATCCTGCCCATCATCTTCCTGTACCTCTTCCTGCAGAAGTACATCATCAAGGGCATGGTCGCCGGCGCGGTCAAGGGCTGATTCGCACAAAACATTGGAGCTGCATCCACGGGATGCAGCTCCTTCTATATGTAAACAGAAAACATCCCTCCGCGAAGTTCGCAGAGGGATGTTCTTGGCTTACTCCGCTTCGCGGAGTGCGGGCACGGTTTGTTTCGGCTTCCGGATGGCGCAAAAGCGGCTTATTTCAGGTTTTTTCCGAATTCATAGGCTCTTTCCAGCGCGTCGCTGCTGGCTGCGGCCTCGCCGGGAGCGTTCAGCCCGCCGCAGAACAGGGAGCCGCCGAATTCCGCCTTCTCGAAGCAGTCGATCCAGCCCTGCAGGCCGCTGACGGCGCGATCATCGGTGCCCGGCGCATCGTCCGCCGCCACGGAGAGCAGGTACACCCTGCGGAAGCGGTAGTCCGTGCCGTAGAGCGGGTTCATGCGATCCAGCAGGGTCTTCATCTGGCCGCTCATCTCGTAGTAGTAGATCGGTGTGGCGAACACGAGGGTGTCCGCCTGCTTCAGCTTCTCCGCGATCTGAACCGCGTCGTCCTTCTGCACGCAGCGCTGGGTTTTCATGCAGCTCAGGCAGCCGATGCAGTATTTGATCTCCTTGCCCTTCAGGCTGATGTGCTCCACCGAATGCCCCGTGTCCCGCGCGCCGGCGATGAGCCGCTCCGTCAGGACGTCCGAATTGCTCTTCGACCGCAGGCTGGTGGAGATGACAAGTACGTTGCTCATAAATCTGTTCCTCACTTTTGTTCGATTTACTGCCCCATCCGCAGGGCGAAGTCCGCCAGCGCGTCGGGAATGTGGATCTGCTGCGGACAGACCTGCTCGCAGCTGTGGCAAGCGACGCAGGCGGAGGGCTGCTGCTCCGCCGGGAGCGCCGACAGACCCATCGAGGAGATGAACGCGCCGGAGCCCGCCGCCATGGCCTCGTTGTAGAGCCGCAGCAGATCGGGAATGGGCAGCTGCTGCGGGCAGTGGCTGACGCAGTAGTGGCAGGCCGTGCAGGGCACCGTGGTTCGGCGGATCATGTCGTCCGCCACCGAGAGGATCAGCTCCATCTCCTGCGCGCTCAGGGGCTTGCGCTCCGCGAAGGTGGCGAGGTTCTCCTGAAGCTGCTGAAGGTTGCTCATGCCGGACAGCGTGACGGTCACCCCCGGCAGGCTCTGCAAGAAGCGGAACGCCCAGGCCGGAGCGCCCTCCTCCGGGCGTGCGGCGCGCAGCCGCGCCTCGTCGGCGGGCTCCAGGCGCGCCAGCTGACCGCCGCGCACCGGCTCCATGACCCACACCGGAATCCCCCACTCCCGCAGCAGCTCCAGCTTGCCCTGCGCATTCTGGAAGCTCCAGTCGAAGTAGTTCAGCTCGATCTGGCAGAACTCCATGTCCCTGCCGTAGGCCTCCAGGAAGCGGCGCATGGTGGGGATGTCGCCGTGGGCGGAGAAGCCCAGATGGCGGATGCGCCCGCTGCGCTTCTGCGCCATCAGATAGTCGTAGGTGCCGTACTTTGGGTCGAGATAGGCGTCTATGTTCATTTCGCAGACGTTGTGGAAGAGGTAGAAGTCAAAGTAATCCACCCGGCAGCGCGCAAGCTGCTCCTCAAAGATCTCCTCGACCTTGCCCATATTGCCCAGATCGTAGCCGGGGAACTTGGATGCAAGATAGAAGCGCTCCCGGGGGTACTTTTGCAGCGCCTTGCCCACGACGCGCTCGGAATTGCCGCTGTGATAGCCCCAGGCGGTGTCGTAGTAATTCACGCCCTGCGCCATGCAGAGATCCAGCATCTCCTCCGCCGCAGCCTCGTCGATCACAGCATCGTTTCCGTCCACCACGGGCAGGCGCATGCAGCCCATGCCCAGCGCGGACAGCTTCAAATCCTGAAAGTCATTGTAAATCACGGTTTCGTCCTCCTTTGTGCAGGGCACATGCCCATTCTCGCGGCCCGCAGCGGCGTGTCAGCGCTCCAAATCGTCCGCATCCGCCTCCCAGCTCAATACGCCGGTGCGCACCGCCGCGTCGTAGCGGCTGATCTTGAAGGAGAGTCGGTCGATCTCCGCATCCAGCTGGCGGCGCTGCTCCAGCAGCCCCTCGCGCACCCCCGCGAGCAGCTCGCGCCGCGCGGCCAGCGTCCCGTCTCCGGCCTGATACAGCTGCACATATTCCGCGATGCGCTCCACCGGAACGCCCGCGCTGCGCATGCAGACGGCGTTCTCGACCCAGCCGAGATCCTCCGCATCGTAATCCCGAACGCCGCTGGCCGAGCGGTGCACACGGGGAAGCACGCCGATCTTCTCGTAGTAGCGCAGCGTATCCGGTGTAAGCCCATAGCGCGCGCAAACCTGTCGAATGGTCATGTCCTCGCCTCCTCGAAACCAGTATACAGCATGGAGTTCACTCCATGTCAAGGGCAAAATGCAGAAGGGTGCAAAAAGGGCCGGCAAGTGCCGGCCTTTTCAGACTTTCCGCATCAGAATTCCGCGCTCAGGTCCTCGATGTTCTTCGCCTGTGCGACGAGGCGGCTGGTGCCCAGGCGCTGCGCGCCCAGCTCGATGAACCTCTTGCCGTCCTCGAAGCCGGAGATGCCGCCCGCTGCCTTGACCTTCTTGCCGCCCGTCATGTGCTTCACCATCAGTTCCACGTCCTCGAAGGTCGCGCCTGCGGTGGAAAAGCCGGTGGAGGTCTTGATGAAGTCCGCGTCGGAGCGGCTGACCACGTCGCAGAGGGCAATGATCTCGTCTTTGGTCAGCAGGCAGGTCTCGATGATGACCTTCAGCAGCTTGCCGTCGCAGGCCTCCTTCAGGCAGTTGATCTCGCGCAGCACGTCCTCATACTTTCCGTCCTTCACCCAGCCGATGTTGACGACCATGTCCAGCTCCTCTGCGCCATTCTTCACCGCGTCGCGAACCTCGAAGGCCTTGCATTCGGTGGTGTTGGAGCCGTTCGGGAAGCCGATGACGGTGCATACCGGAATGCGACCGTTCAAATACTCGGCGGCCTGCTTCACATACGCCGGGGGAATGCAGATGGATGCGGTGTGATACTTCACCGCGTCGTCGCACAGCTTCTGAATGTCGGCCCAGGTCGCCGTCTGCTTGAGCACGGTGTGGTCAACCTTTGAAAGTACGTCCTGATAGGTCATATGAATCAATCTCCCTTCCGTTTCTGTCACGGTTTTTCACATCAATCGGCGTGCGCACCGCCGCACAGAAACATCATAATTCATTCGCCCGCCGCTGTCAAGCCGGACGGGCAGCAGAATGAGAAATTGGCAGGCAGCATCCCGATATCTGCGTCAGGCACATGCGCATACAGGACATCCGTCATCCGAAGGCCGACGCGCGGTAAAGTCAAGGGAGGTCGGGCTCGGGAATGAATGCGGACCATTCTTTTCCGAGCTTGACATCATACCATTCATAGCCCTCCCTGTCGCACCATGCCCTTGCAAATTTGCATGTATATCCCCGCAGGAATTCTTCGTAGGTCGGGAAGCAGTGCGCATCCGCTTCCTTAAAATCATCCACATCAGCCAGAGGTTTGTAATAATAGAACACCTCGCAGAAGGGATGGGAATTGTGGATGTATTCCTTCATTTCTTCCGTTTCATCACAGTTTTCCACAAGCGGAAACTTCGGGTATTGATCCCAACCCTCCCACGGAATGATTCCGAGCCTGCTCTTCACCAGCAGGTTATAGTTCTGATGAATCGCTGCGGTTGAATAGTTCGGAAGAATCCTGAAGTTCTTCAGATTCCCAACTTCATCCCTGTGAAGTTGAACAATATACAATTTCCCCGTGTCCAGATCGAGCGCGATCTCCATCGTGCAAAACAGCTTAGCCGCAAGCTCCTGAATGTTGATCTTCATATTTTCCCTCCGTCAATGACAGGCTTTCCGTAGCAAAGCATCCACCTCCATGATAGCATGAAAGTCAGACGCGCGCAAGGGAGAAGCGCTTCCGAGGGGAGGATCGAACTGCGGCTGCGCCGCTTCTTTCCGCAATCTACTTCCGCCAAAAACAAGCCAACCGCCGTCCGGAGGTTCGACGATTTTCCTCCGGGATTGCGACGGTTGGCGGAATCATTCAAGCTGGAATCAGCCCACGAGCTCCTTGGCCTTGATGGCGGCGGAGGCGGCATCGGGGGTGTAGGCGTCCGCGCCGATCTCGTCGGCGAAGGCCTGGGTGATGGGAGCGCCGCCGACCATGACCTTGATGTCCTTGCGGAAGTCCTGCTGGTTCAGCAGCGCCACTGCGTCGCGCAGCGCGGGCATGGTGGTAGTGAGCAGCGCGCTCAGGCCCACGATCTTCACGCCGGGGTTCTCCTGCACGGCCTGCACAAACTTCTCGTGGGGAACGTCCACGCCCAGGTCGATGACCTCGAAGCCGGCGGATTCGATCATCATGGCCACCAGGTTCTTGCCGATGTCGTGCAGGTCGCCCGCGACGGTGCCGATGATCATCTTGCCCATGGCGCCGACCTCGCCCGCTGCCAGGTGGGGCTTGAGCACCTCGACGCCGCGCTTCATGGCCTTCGCTGCAACCAGCATCTCCGGCACGAAGATTTCGTTGTTCTTGAACTTCTCGCCGACCACGCCCATGGCGTCGATCATGCCGCCCAGGATCTCGTTGGGATCGCAGCCCTCGTCCAGCGCGGCCTGAACTGCGCCCGCTGCCAGCTTTGCGCGTCCTGCGATGACGATGTTTGCAACTTCCTGAATCTTGCTCATTTTATGTTCCTCCTTAGCTGAAGTCCTCTGTCGATTTTCTTCCTGCTGCGTTTTTACTTGACCGGCCCGAACAGACCCTCGCGATAGGCGCTGATGTACTCCATGCAGTAGTCGTCCATGCCCAGCAGCGCCTCGGTCGCATAGATCAGACCCATCATGTCCCGGTTGGTGGGATCCAGAATCGCGCTGTCCAGACCCGCGTTCATCGCCAGCACCGTGAAACCCAGGTTGATCATCTTGCGCACCGGCAGGTTGAAGGAGATGTTGCTGACCGCCGCGGTGATGTGGATGGTGGGGTACTTTTCGCGCACCGTGGAGATAACCTCGGTGTTGGTCTCGATGCCGTTTTCACTGGTGCAGAGCATCTCCACCAGCGGATCGATGTGGATGCGGTCCGGCGCAATGCCGTATTCCTTCGCCTTCGCCATGATCTTGTCGAACACGCGCAGGCGATCCGCTGCGCACTTCGGGATGCCGGTATCGTCGCTCAGCAGCGCGATCACCTGCCAGCCCTTGTTCTCGGGCTTGGCCATCTCCGGGAAGATCTTGTCGATCTTGTCGCCCTCGCCGGACACGGAATTGAACAGGCCGGGGCGCTTGCAGAACTTGTAGGCCTCAACCAGCACGTCCGGGCTGGGGCTGTCCACGCTGATGGGCAGGTCGGTAGCCTCCTGGATGCAGTCGATCATCCACCTGAGGGTCTCCACTTCCTCCGCTTCCGGCACGGAGGCGCAGCAGTCGATGAAGGT